>NZ_CP020569.1:4419973-4732459 GCF_002082195.1 Streptomyces gilvosporeus
CGATCGCGTGCGCGGTACGAAACGGCCACCGGCCCCGTTCCGCCGCGTACCGTGCCGTCTAGCGCCGCCCTCGTACGGACCCCCGTACGGCCCTCGTACGCGAGGCGGGCCGCCGCCACGACGACGAACAGCGAAGGAACCATGCACCGTTCAGCCAAGCGACTCGCCAGCCTTCTCGCCTGCGCCGCAGTCCCGGTGATGCTCGTCGCCGGCTGCTCCGGCTCGGACAGCAGCAACAGCTCCGACGGCTCCTCCGACGCGCCCAGCACGTCGACCAAGCCGTCGGCGACCGTTGCGGCCGCCAAGTACAAGAAGCTGCCCAACCCGTGCCAGGCGTTCTCCAAGGACACCCTGGGCAAGCTGGTGCCCAAGACGAAGAACAAGGGCGGCGAACCGGGCACCTCCGACGACGCCACCTCGCACGCCACCTGCTCCTGGGACAGCTCCGACGAGAACGGCGTCGACGGCACCCAGTTCCGCTGGCTGGACATCGGCTTCCAGCGCTACGACTCCGACCCCAACCCGGCGGTCGGCACCGGCGAGAAGCGCGCCACGGACTTCTACGCCAAGCAGGTCGCCAACGCGAAGGGCACCGAGGGCGCCAAGAAGGTGCAGACGGCCAAGACCGACAGCACCGGCGACGAGTCGACCGCGATCACGTACGACATCACGAAGGACAAGACGCCCTTCAAGAACACGACGATCGTCGCCCGTGCGGCCAACATCGTGGTCACGGTCAACTACAACGGCGCGGGCATGGCCGGAGCCGACACCCCCAAGGGTGCCGACCTGCTGAAGGCCGCCCAGGCCGCCGCCAAGGAGGCGGTCGCCGCGGCCGTCAAGGCCAACGGCTGACCGGACACCCGACGGACGCACCGGCCCACCGAGGGGATCTCACCCTCGGTGGGCCGGTGCGTCGGTGGACTGGTGGGCCGGTGCGCTCGGCGTCAGTAGTCGATCGCCTGGTAGACCGTGGTCCAGAAGTCGTGGATGAGCCGCGCCGAATCCGGAGTGGACATCCCGACCTGGGTGAGCAGGGTTCCGGTGAGCCGGTTGTGCGGGTCGGCGTAGGTCGTGGTGCCGGTTCCGCCGTCCCAGCCGAACTGGCCGATGGGCGCGTAGTCGCCGCGGTAGGTGCGCACCGCCATCCCGAAGCCCCAGCCGCCGTGCTGCCCCTGGCCGAACGAGATGTGGACGTTGTCGCGGGCCATGGCGCTGCGGGCGGCGTTCTGCTCGGGCGTGAGGCAGTTGGTGGTCATGAGCTCGACGGCGGCCCGGGACAGGATCCGCTCGGTCCCGTGCATCCCGCCGTTCAGCAGCATCTGGAAGTAGGCGTGACAGTCGTCCACGGTGGAGACCAGCCCACCGCCGCCTGACGGGAAGGCCGGGGGCCGGCTGTACTGCCCGCCCGCCGCCTCGTCCCACACGGTGAACTCCCCGGTCTGCGCGTCGGGGACGTAGCTGGTCGGCAGCCGGTCGATCTTGTCGGCGGGCACATGGAAACCGGTGTCCTGCATCCCCAGCGGGTCGAGGACGCGTTCGCGCAGGAACGTCTCGAACGACTGGCCCGTGACCCTGGCGACGAGCACGCCGAGCACATCGTTGCTGATCTGGTACTGCCAGCGCGCCCCGGGCTGGTGCATCAGCGGGAGCGTGCCCAGGCGGCGCATCCACTCATCCGGGCCGGGCGCCCCCTGCGCGCTCTGGGAGAAGACGCCCCGCTCGAAGATCGCGTCCATGATCGGGGTGCCCATCGACGTCAGATCCACGCCGAGCCCGAACGTCGAGGTCAGCAGGTCCCGTACGGTGATCGGCCGCCGCGCCGGCACGGTGTCGTCCAGCGGGCTGTCGATCCGCTTGAGGACCTGCCGGTCGGCGAGTTCGGGCAGCCACTGCTCCACCAGGTCGTCCAGCCGCAGCCGGCACTCGTCGAGCAGGACCATCGCCGCCGCCATCGTGACCGGCTTGGACGTCGAGGCCATCCGGAAGATCGTGTCCCGGCGCATCGGCGCGCCGCCGTCATGGCGCATCGTCCCCAGCGCTTCGACGTGTGTCTCACCGCCCCGGCTGACCAGGGCGACAAGCCCGGGAATCTTCCCGGAATCGACATGCCGTGCCAGCACCTCGCGGATTCTGCGGAGCCCTGCTTCGGAGAAGCCGCCGGGCTGGTCGGTGAGGTTGAGGGACATGGCTGTGTGCTCCTTGTGGTGAGTGCGGGTGGGTGGTTGTTGCGGTGAGGTGTGGCTGCCGCCGGGCGCGTCGAGGGTGTTCCTCGGGAGGGAGCGGGTCAGAGGCTGCGGGCGGTGATGTCGCCGTGCGGGGTGGTGGCGTGGATGTCGAGTTCGGCGGTGCCGTCGTTCTTGAGGGCGTTGCTGATGCGGCCGTGGCCGGTGCCGGCGTCCAGGGCGGCGGAGACGCCCGCGGCGGCGCCGATGGTGATGTCGCCGGACTGGGTGCGGAGCACGACCTTGCCGCTCATGGCCTCGGTGATGCGGATGTCGCCCCGTGCGGTGCTGATGTCCGCGGGGCCGCCCAGCCGGCCGACCTCGATGTCGCCGTCGACCGCGGTGAGGCGAAGGCCCGCGGCCTCGTCGATCTTGATCTGGCGGTACGCGCCTTCGAAGACGATGTCCCCGAGGCGGCCGACGGTCCGGAGTTCGGCGCTGGCCGTCTTGGCCTCGACGCGGGAACCGGCGGGCAGCTTGACCGTCACCTCCAGGGATCCGGTGGGGCCGAAGTACTGGTCCTTCGCCGCGTGCTCGATCCGCAGGACTCCGTCGGCGTATTCGACCGTGGTCTGCTCCGCCGCCTTGACGTCGCGGCTCTTCGAGGCGTTCGCGGGCAGGACCTCGACCGCGGTGTCGGTCCGGTCCGCGGCGATGAACTGGACGCGTCCGGCGGGGATGGCCAGGACGGCGGAGATCGGGGCGGGGGTGGTGAACTTCTGCATCGTGCTCTCCCTTGTGCTTGCGGTTCGCTGTTTCCTGATGAGGGAAACGCTACGTTGCTTTCCAAGTTCAGGCAACAACATCTTTGCTTTGGAAGAGCATTCATGCAGGTGGGAGCTAGATAATCGTTGCAACGCCCTCTCGATTAACGCAACGGCAGAGCCGTCAATCGTTGCAATACAGTGAAGGTGAACGCTATGGTGGAGGCGTCGAGGAACACCGAGCAGCGCCATGGAGCACCCGTGGGGCAGGAAAGGGGTCGTGATGCCGGGAGGCAGGCTCACCCAGGCCGAGCGCCAGCAGATCGCCGTGGGACTGGCCGACGGCCTGGCCTACGCCGAGATCGCCCGCCGTCTCGACCGTCCGACCTCCACGATCACGCGTGAGGTGACGCGGAACGGCGGCCCCGCCGGCTACCGCGCCGACCTGGCCCACCGCGCCACCCAGCAGCGCACCCACCAGCGCAGGCAGGCCGCGCCCCGGGGATCACAGGCGTCCCCACAGCCCTACGGACGCGACGCCGAGGCCGTGCGCGACTACCAGGAGGCCCTCACCACCGTCTATATGACCTCCGGCCTGCCCAAGATGATGGCCCGGGTGCTGGGCTGCCTCTACACCACCGACACCGGCAGCCTCACCGCCTCCGAACTCGCCCAGCGCCTCCAGGTCAGCCCGGCATCCATCTCCAAAGCGATCACCTTCCTGGAGGGCCAGGACCTCGTCCGCCGGGAACGCGACGAAAACCGCCGCGAGCGCTACGTCGTCGACGACGACCTCTGGTACCAGGCGATGATCCGCAGCGCCCGGGCCAACGACCTGTTCATCGAGACCGCACGGCAGGGCGTCGGCGTCCTCCGCCCCGGCACCCCGGCCGCCGCCCGCCTCGAAAACGCCGCCCGCTTCCTCGATTTCGTCAGCGAAGGACTCATCCGCGCCGCGGAGCAGGGCCGCGAAGTCCTCTACACCAGAGCCGAAACGACCCCGGACGACACCGCCCGGCCGCGTTCGGATCGCGCATAGACAGGGTGGCGGCATAGGCCGGGGCGCAGGCTCCGTCCGTACCGCCACACGCTCGCGCACACGCATGTGCCAGGCTGTCGCTCGCAACAGACCGACTAGGAGGGGTCCTCGGGTGGCCGCGGCACTGAAGCTGACACGCACACACCGGATACTCATCGGAGTGGTCATCACCGGCGCGGTGGTCATCGCCGGCATCGGCTTCGCGGGCTCCTACGCGGCCGTACGTGCACTGGCCATCAAAAAGGGGTTCGGCGACTTCGCCTACTTCTTCCCCATCGGCATCGACGCGGGCATCTGCGTCCTGCTCGCCCTGGATCTTCTGCTGACCTGGATCCGGATGCCCTTCCCGCTGCTGCGGCAGACGGCGTGGCTGCTGACCGTCGCGACCGTGGCATTCAACGCGGCGGCGGCGACCGACCCGTTGGGCATGGGCATGCATGCCGTCATCCCGGTGCTGTTCGTCGTCACCGTCGAGGCCGCCCGGCACGCCGTCGGGCGGATCGCCGACATCACGGCGGACAAGCACATGGAGGGCGTACGCCTCACGCGCTGGCTGCTGTCGCCCCTCCCGACGTTCCTGCTGTGGCGGCGGATGAAGCTGTGGGAGCTGCGGTCGTACGACGCGGTGATCGAGCTGGAGCAGGAACGGCTCGTGTACCAGGCACGCCTGCGGTCGCGCTTCGGGCGGGGCTGGCGGCGCAAGGCTCCGGTGGAATCGCTGATGCCGCTGCGGCTCGCCCGGTACGGGGTGCCGCTGACGCGGACCGCTCCCGCGGGGCTCGCCGCGGCGGGCATCGAACCGCAGCTGCTCCCGGCAGCGCCGCAGCAGGCCGCGGCCTCCGCCGCACTGGAGCCGCAGGCCCACGCCCCGCAGGCCCAGGAGCCTGCCGAGGAACTCCACAGCCCGTGGTTCGCCGCGCCGCAGCAGGTGACGTATCAGGGGGACTACGACCCGACGTTCGTCCCGGAGCAGGGGCAGGAACAGCTCCCGGTCCCGGCACCGCGCGCCCCGGAACCAGAACCCGCGCCGCAGGTCCCGGTGCCGACCGGTGCAGGCGGGACCCGTCCGCTCGGCAAAGGCGTCCCGAAGGCGGACCCCCAGCCCGACCGGGAACCCGCCGCGGCGCCGACCGTCGACGATCTCTACCTGGTGTTCCGGCGCTCACTGGAGGGCGAGGGCATGCCGACACCGGACGCGTTCGCCGCGAACCTGGAGGCGCAGTACGGGCTCCGCCTGCCGCACCGCGACCTGACCCGCTACATGGACCAGTTCACCAACCGCCTCAACGCAGAGCTGATGGACGAACACATCGCATAACGCGCACCCGGCCCCAGGCGCCTCCCTACGCCCCCTCTCCCCCTGCTTCGCGCTTCTTGTCCCCCTCGCCCCACACCCCCAGCACCGCGCCCACCGCGAAGACCCCCAGGTAGGCGACCGACGGCAGGTCGACCAAGTGGTGCAACACGCCCCAGGCGCCCCCGAAGAACACCTGGCCGATGAAGCCCAGTGCCCCCTGGAGCATGACGAAGAAGCCGAAGTAGCCGATGAACACCCTGAATCCCCTCATGGATCAAGGGTGATGCGAACGGCCCCGGGGATCCTCGTCCCCGGGGCCGAACCCGTTCTCCTACCGAAGTCGCACACCCGCCGCCGGTTCCTACGCCTCGGCGGCAGGCGCCCCGGTCACCCGCCCAGCAGCCTGCGCACCCGGTCCGCGCCGACCGCCAGCAGCAGCGTGGGCAGGCGCGGGCCGGTGTCGCGGCCGACCAGCAGGTTGTAGAGCAGGGCGAAGAAGGTGCGCTGGGCGACCTTGAGCTCGGGGGTCGGCTTGGCGTCCGGGTCCAGACCGGCCTGGATCTTGGGCACGCCGTAGACCAACGTGGTCAGGCCGTCCAGCGACCAGTGCTCGTCCAGCCCGTCGAGCAGCAGCCGCAGCGAGGTACGGCCCTCCTCGTCCAGCGAGCCCAGCAGTTCCTTGTCCGGTTCGTCGCGGACGATGGTGCGCTGGTCGGCGGGGACCTGGGTGGTGATCCAGTACTCGGCCTTGTCCAGCCGCGGCCGGGCCTCGTCCAGCGAGCGGACCGGGTTGTCGGGGTCCAGCTCGCTCAGGATGCGCAGGGTCTGCTCGTCGTGGCCCGCGGTGATGTCCATGACGGACGCCAGCGTGCGGTACGGCAGCGGGCGCGGGGTGACGGGCAGCTCGCCGGCGGCGGTGCCGATGGCGCGCTTGTAGGCGGCGGCGTCGGCGGGCTGCGCGGAGCCGTCGGCGACCTTGGCGCCCAGCTTGTCCCACTCGTCGTAGAGCCGCTGGATCTCCTGGTCAAAGGCGATCTTGAAGGACTGGTTGGGCTTGCGGCGGGCGTAGAGCCAGCGCAGCAGCGGCGCCTCCATGATCTTCAGCGCATCGCCCGGGGTGGGCACGCCGCCCTTGGACGAGGACATCTTGGCCATGCCGCTGATGCCGACGAAGGCGTACATCGGGCCGATGGGCTGGTCCGCGCCGAAGACCTCGCGGACAATCTGACCGCCGACGACGTAGGACGAACCGGGCGAGGAGTGGTCCACACCGGACGGCTCGAAGACCACGCCCTCGTACGCCCAGCGCATCGGCCAGTCGACCTTCCACACCAGCTTGCCGTGGTCGAACTCGCGCAGCACGACGGTCTCGGAGTGGCCGCAGGCGGTGCACTCGTAGCTGAGGTCGGTGGTCTCGTCGTCGTAGCCGGTGACCGTCGTCAGGTCCTTGTTGCAGACCGTGCAGTAGGGCTTGTACGGGTAGTAGCCCGCGCGGCCCGCGCTGCCGTCGTCCTCGCCGGCCGCGCCCGAGCCCTCGGCGGCCTCCAGCTCGGCCTCGTCGACCGGCTTCTGCTGCTTCTTCGGCTTGCCGGTGGCCTTGTCCTTGGTGCGGTAGCGGTCGAGCACGGCGTCGATGTCGCCGCGGTGCTTCATCGCGTGCAGGACCTGCTCACGGTAGGCGCCGGAGGTGTACTGCTCGGTCTGGCTGATGCCGCGGTACTCGATGCCCAGCTCGGCCAGCGACTCCTCCATGGCGGCCTTGAAGTGCTCGGCCCAGCTGCCGTACGAGCTGCCGGGCGGGGCCGGCACGGCGGTCAGCGGCTTGCCGATGTGCTCCGCCCAGGACGGGTCGATACCGGCCGGGACCTTGCGGTAGCGGTCGTAGTCGTCCCAGCTCAGGATGTGGGTGCAGGCGTATCCGCGGCGGCGGATCTCGTCGGCGACCAGGTGCGGGGTCATGACCTCGCGGAGGTTGCCCAGGTGGATGGGGCCCGACGGGCTCAGGCCCGAGGCGACGACGATCCCCGGTGCGGAAGCGTCTGATGTCACCGTGCCGGGGGCGCGGCGCTCCGCCTCGGCAATGACCTCGTCCGCGAACCTGGAGACCCAGTCGGTCTCGGTGCTCTGCTGAGCCACGATCGGCCCTTCCTCTTCCTGGTGCTTTCCCGTTGCGCCCTGTGGTGCGCCCGGCGGCGCGGTGCGGGCCGGGCGGGTCCGGATGTTTCACGTGAAACAGCCCCCGGCTCGGCCTGACGGCACACATACCCCTGAGGGCACACATAAGCCTGACGGTGCCATTCTCCCAGACGTCGCCCGGTCAGAAATTCAGTGGTACCGGCGTGGGATACTCACTGGCAAACCCTTTCCACTCCAACGCCCCCTCCCTCTAGCAGAGAGCGCTCTCTCCATGGCCTCGGTCACTTCCCTCGCAGCTTCGGTCAACCAGCGCGTCGCGGACGCCCTCTCGGCAGCCCTGCCGGAGGCCGGCGCCGCGGACCCGCTGCTGCGACGTAGCGACCGGGCCGACTTCCAGGCCAACGGCATGCTGGCGCTGGCCAAGAAGCTCAAGGGCAATCCGCGGGAGCTGGCCGCCAAGGTCGTGGACGCGATCGGCGAGAGCGACGTCCTCAAGGAGATCGAGGTCTCCGGGCCCGGCTTCCTGAACATCACCATCGCGGACGAGGCGATCGTCAAGACCCTCGCCGCGCGCGCCGCCGACGCCCGGCTGGGTGTGCCGTTCGCGGCGAGCCCGGGTACGACGGTCATCGACTATGCGCAGCCGAACGTCGCCAAGGAGATGCACGTCGGTCATCTGCGCTCCGCGGTGATCGGTGCGGCGATGGTCGAGATCCTGGAGTTCACCGGCGAGACGGTGATCCGGCGCCACCACATCGGCGACTGGGGCACCCAGTTCGGCATGCTCATCCAGTATCTGACCGAGCACCCGCACGAGCTGGATCACAAGGGCGGCGAGGGCACCGAGGTCTCCGGCGAGGAGGCCGCGTCCAACCTCAACCGGCTCTACAAGGCCTCGCGTGCCCTGTTCGACTCCGACGAGGAGTTCAAGGAGCGGGCCCGGCGCCGGGTCGTCGACCTCCAGGCGGGCGACGAGCAGACGCTGGCCATGTGGCAGCGGTTCGTCGACGAGTCGAAGATCTACTTCAACTCGGTCTTCACCAAGCTCGACATGGACATCCGCGACGCCGACATCGTCGGCGAGTCCGGCTACAACGCCATGCTGGAGGAGACCTGCCGGCTGCTGGAGGAGTCCGGTGTCGCGGTGCGCTCCGAGGGCGCGCTGTGCGTCTTCTTCGACGATGTGAAGGGCCCGGACGGCAACCCCGTCCCGCTGATCGTCAAGAAGTCCGACGGCGGCTACGGCTATGCCGCCACCGACCTCTCCGCGATCCGCGACCGCGTCCAGAACCTCGGCGCGGACACCCTTCTCTACGTCGTCGACGTCCGCCAGTCGCTGCACTTCAAGATGGTCTTCGAGACCGCGCGGCGGGCCGGCTGGCTGGACGACAAGGCGCACGCCGTCCAGCTCGCGTTCGGCACGGTCCTGGGCAAGGACGGCAAGCCGTTCAAGACCCGGGCGGGCGAGACGGTGCGGCTGGTGGACCTTCTGGACGAGGCGATCGAGCGGGCGACGACGGTCGTGCGCGAGAAGAACAACGAGAAGATCGCCCTCACCGAGGAAGAGATCGTCGAGAACGGCACCCAGATCGGCATCGGCGCGGTCAAGTACGCCGATCTGTCGACGTCCGCGAGCCGCGACTACAAGTTCGACCTCGACCAGATGGTGTCGCTGAACGGCGACACCTCCGTCTACCTCCAGTACGCCTACGCCCGTATCCAGTCGATCAAGCGGCGGGCCGGCGAGACGCGCCCGGTCGCCCACCCGGAGCTGCCGCTGGCCCCGGCCGAGCGGGCGCTGGGCCTGCATCTCGACGGTTTCGCCGAGGTGCTCGCGGAGGCGGCGGCGGCGTACGAGCCGCACCGGCTGGCCGCGTATCTGTACCAACTGGCGTCGCATCTGACGACGTTCTACGACCAGTGCCAGGTCGTCAGCGAGGACAATCCGACGGAGGTCGTCGAGAACCGTCTGTTCCTGTGCGATCTGACCGGCCGGACCCTGCACCAGGGCATGGCGCTGCTGGGGATCCGCACGCCCGAGCGGCTCTGAGCTTCGCGGTACGGACAGGAGCGGTGGCCCGGATCTTTTCCGGGCCACCGCTTCGTCGTTCCGCCGTGGGAGAAGGCGCCTCGCAGTATCGGACAGGTGATCGATAGGGTCTCCCCTGCACGCGCGGGGGCGTGCGCCAGGAACTGGTTCGTCCCCCGCTGTTCGGCGCCGGCGCGCTGGACGCCGACACCGAGGAGGGGGACAGCCATGTCCTACCCGCCACCGCCCGGAGGCCCCGGCCAGGCCGGGCCGTACGGGCAGCAGCCCCAGCAGGGAGCGCCGCCCGGCGGGTGGGCCCCCCAGGGCGCGCCGGGGATGCCGCAGGGCCCGGGCATGCAGGCCGGTCCCGGGATGCAGGCCGGTCCAGGCATGCCTCCCGGCCCGGGGATCGCGCCGGCCCCCGGCATGCCCCCCGCCCCGGGCATGCCCGGCCCAGGATTCCCCGCCCCCGCCATGCCCGGCATGCCGCCCGTCCCCGCACCCGCCCCGCGCGGCAGCGCGGCCCGTTCCTGCCTCACCGCCTTCCTCGCCGTCGTCGGCGCCCTCGGGCTGCTCGGCGGCGGCGGGCTGGTCGCGCACGCGTACTCCAACGCGAGCCAGGTCACCTCCAACCGCAGCGACTACGGCGCCACGATGTGGCGCAACGAGCCCGTCGACAAGCTCTTCCCCGAGGCCCTCGGCACCGCCAAGGACACCCGGACCCTGGACATCGACCCCAAGCACGCCCAGTGGCACCGCCTCGGCATCTCCGAACAGACCGGATGTGACCAGGCGTTGAGCGGCCCCCTCGCGGCCAAGGTGCACAAGCTCGGCTGCCTGGGCGCCCTGCGGGCCACCTACGTCGATCCGACGGGCAACACCGTCGCGACGGTCGCCGTGATCGCCCTGCCGAAGGGCACCGATCCCGAGGAGATGCACGCCTTCTTCAGCGACGAGGGGGACAAGGAAAGCCCTCCGCAGCAGGTGAAGGCGTTCGCCGTCCCGGGCTCCCTCGCGGCCCGGTGGAGCGATGCGCGCCGCAACGCCTCGGCGGGAGCGGGGAGTTCCTCGGACCTTCCCTACGCCTTCGCCGCCTCCGCCGGCGCGGTCGACGGCCGCGCGGCGGGCCGGTTGCCCGGCGAGTTCGGCAGCTCCGCCGATCACGGCGAGCAGGACCGCGTGCCCTGGGAGGGCGCCGCATCGAGCCTGGTCAGCCAGCTGAACCTGCACACCACCGACCTGCTGGACAAGGAGACGACGACATGAGGGTCCGGCGCATCGGATCGGCGGCGGCCGCGGCCGGGCTCGGCGCGCTGCTGTGCGTGACGGCCGCGACGCCTGCGTCCGCCACCCCCAGGAGCTGGGAGTACCAGGCGCTCGGCCTCGCCGCGGCGCAGCGGACCGCGCAGGGCGAGGGCATCACCGTCGCGGTCCTGGACAGCGGCGTCATGAAGGACCACCCGGCGGTGGCGGGCCGGGTGACCACCGGCCCCGACTACTTCAAGGACGGCCTGCACCCCGGCGATTCGCGCTGGGGCGGCCATGGCACCGCGATGGCCTCGGACGTCCTCAAGGTCGCCCCGAAGGCGCGCATCCTGTCCGTCCGCGTGATCGACGACAAGAAGGAGCACAGCGGCCTGCGGCACGGGCCCAGCCCCGTCGCCGAGGGCATCGACTACGCCGTGGACCACGGCGCCCGGGTCATCTCCATGTCGCTCGGCGGCGAGCTGTTCGGCCGCGAGTTCAACGAGGACGAGACCGACGCCCTGGCCCGCGCGACGCAGAAGGGCATCCCGGTCATCGCCTCCGCGGGCAACGACGCCGAGGTCTTCAACGAGACCTCGTTCCCGGCCGGTTATCCGGAGGTGATCGCCGTCGCCGCCACCCAGCAGGGCGGCAGCCGCGCCGCGTTCTCCACCGTACGGACCTACAACGCCGTGGCCGCGCCGGGCGTCGGCATCGTCAGCGCGAAGAACACCGGCGGCTACGAGGCGGTCAGCGGCACCTCCCCCGCCGCGGCGCTGACCTCCGGCACCGTGGCCCTCATGCTCTCCCGGAACCACCGGCTGACGCCCGCTCAGGTGCGCGCGGTGTTGACGAAGACGGCCCACCATCCGTCCGGCGGGTACAGCCCCCTGGTCGGCTACGGACAGATCAACGCCGCGGCCGCGGTCCGCGCCGCCGCCCACCCGCCCACCGTCGCGACGACCCCGGCGAAGTTCCACGGCAACGAGCACCCGGCCGGGCAGGACGGCACGTCCAAGACCACCCACCCTTCCCTGGAAACGGGTATGACGACGGTCGGGTACAGCGCGGCGGGCGTGGGCCTGGCGATGGTTCTCGGCGCCGTCCTGATCGGCGTCCTGGGCCGCCGCAAGACGCGGGCGCAGGGGGCGCCGACGGGGCCGACAGGCCCGATGGGACCGATGGGACCGATAGGACCCACGGGCCCGGCACCCGCCTTCCCCGCCCAGGCCCCACCCCCGGGCTCCCCGTACTAGGGACCGCCCGAACCGCCCGCCCCCACACCACCTTCTTTCCCCCAAGGAAAGAAGGTGGTACTTTCCTTACAGGAAAATACTCGTACGGCCAGCGAATCGGGGACGCTCATGACCTCTTACGATGCCCAGACCGCGCTCGACGCCATACACCACCGCCAAGCGCAGACCCGTGACGCCTACGCGCGCCACGCCTCCACGTCCTACGGGCTCATCGCGGCACTTGCCGTGTTCGCCACGGGGTCGTCCGTCGATCTGACGGGGACCTGGGGCCTCATCGCCAGGCTGGCAGGGGGCGCCCTGATCGCGGCCGGACTGACCGTGCAGTACCGCCGGACCCGCGTGCACAGGAAGCGCTCCGCCGCGGGAACGCTTTTCGCGGTGGCGGTGGCGGCAGTTGCCCTCACGGCCTTCATCGCGGCATCGATGCTCGCCTGGGCGATCCGTCTGCCGGTCCCCTCCGTACCCGCCGCGGCCGTCGCCGCCCTGGTGACGCTGGTGGCCACGTACACGGCCCGCCCGATCGTCGAGAAGATCATCTCCAGGAGGGGCGGGCAGTCCGATGGACCCGGACTTCGATGAATTCCTGCACGTACCGGCCCGGCTGTCGATCGTCGCGCTCCTGGCTCCGGCCGACTGGGTGGAGTTCGGCTTCGTACGCGATGCCGTCGACACCAGCGACTCCGCCCTGTCCAAACAGATCGCGGCGCTGGCCGACGCGGGCTACGTAGAGGTACGCAAAACCCGGAACCGCACCGGACGCCACACCCACCTCCACCTCACCCCGCACGGGCGACAGGCACTTCAGCGGCACGCCTCGGCCCTGGAGAGAATCGTGGCGGCAGCGCGGGTCACAGCAACGGGCGACTGAGCCTCCCGGCCCGACCGCCCCTGACATGCAAGCCCACGCACAAGGCAACGCACAAGGCAACGCAAGAGCCCCGCCATCCCTCCCAGGACAGCGGGGCTCACCAGACAACAAGCAACGAGCACCGGTCACTTCAACCCGCGCGCGACCTCCGTGGCCCAGTACGTAAGGATCATGTCGGCGCCCGCCCGCTTGATGCCGGTCAGGGCCTCCAGGATCGCCTTGTCGCGGTCGATCCAGCCCTTCTCCGCCGCCGCCTCGACCATCGCGTACTCACCCGAGATCTGATACGCCGCCACCGGCACATCCGCCTCGTCCGCGATCCGGGCCAGCACATCCAGATACGGCAGCGCCGGCTTGACCATGACCATGTCGGCGCCCTCCTCCAGATCGAGCGCCAGCTCGCGCAGCGACTCGCGGAGGTTGGCCGCGTCCTGCTGGTACGTCTTGCGGTCGCCCTTCAGCGACGACCCCACGGCCTCCCGGAACGGGCCGTAGAACGCCGACGAATACTTCGCCGTGTAGGCGAGGATCGACACGTCCTCATGGCCGGTCTGGTCCAGCGCATCCCGGACGACGCCGACCTGGCCGTCCATCATCCCGCTCGGGCCGACCACATGGACGCCCGCATCGGCCTGGACCTGCGCCATCTCGGCGTACCGCTCCAGCGTCGCGTCGTTGTCGACCCGCCCCTCGGCGTCCAGGACGCCGCAGTGGCCGTGGTCGGTGTACTCGTCCAGGCACAGGTCCGACATGATCACCAGGTCGTCGCCGACCTCGGCCCGTACGTCCCGGATGGCGACCTGGAGGATGCCGTCGGGGTCCGTACCCGCCGTACCGGCCGCGTCCTTCTTCTCGTCCAGCGGGACGCCGAAGAGCATGATCCCGGCGACCCCGGCCTCGACCGCCTCGACGGCCGCCTTGCGCAGCGTGTCGCGGGTGTGCTGGACCACGCCCGGCATGGCGGAGATCGGCGCCGGCTCGCCGATGCCCTCCCGCACGAAGGCGGGCAGGATCAGATCGGCGGGGTGCAGACGGTACTCGGCCACCATCCGCCGCATGGCGGGGGTGGTACGCAGGCGCCGCGGCCGCGCCCCGGGGAAGCTTCCGTACTTCGTCATACCACCCACGCTACGCCCGCCCCGCACCCGCCTTTGCCGACGCGACGTCGGCCGCAGGCCGCCGCGTTCAGGCCGCGCAGGCGGTGTCGGCGGACGTGGGCGGTGCGGGACGGCAGTCACGACAGAGCCCGGGCCTCAGGGCACGGAACGCGCGCTCGCAGCCGTCGCAGGTCTGCAACGGGTGGGGGCGCGGGGCGGCCGGTGCTACGGAGGCTTCGGGGAGGGGCGGCGGCAACAGTTCCCGCAGCCGGTGGGCGAGCAGCCCGGCCGGGTTCTCCAGGTCGGCCGGAAGGCGCGCGGTCAGCGTGCGCTGGACGGCGGCCGGGCTGGCACCGTTGTCCAGCCAGGCGGCGAGCGCGGGGGCCAGCCGGCGGATGTCCCGCTCGGCGAGCGTGAGCCGGTCGTCGCTCCGCCGCAGGCCCGCGAGCAGCACGACGGCCGCGCGGTACTGCGGCGTACGGGGCGGCTCCGGGGGCTCGGGCGGGGCGGGAGCTACCGGTGGGGCGGGCAGCACGGGCGCGGGCGGTACCGGACCGGACCGTACGGGCACGGGCGGTACGGTCCGAGCCGGGCGGGGCTCCCCCGCGCCAGCACCGGCACCAGCACCGACACGTCCCGCCGAGGACATCGTGGGCGCCGCGGCCGCAGGATCGTTGTACGCATAAGTCCGCGTGATCACCCGTCCACCGGCCGTCCGCTCCCGCACCCGCGCGAGATACCCCTGGGCCTCCAACTCCCGTAGCGCAAAGGCGATCCGGTCGCGCCCCTCCGGGAACCGGGCAGCAAGGGTCCGGATGTCGACGGAGGCTCCTTCGGGCAGCGACAGGATGTAGGTCGCCAACCCGACCGCGGTCAGGGACAGTTCACGGTGCTGCGCGAGGTGATTGCCGATGATCGTGTACCGATCCGGCTGACGGCGCCTGACATGGGTGACCCCGGTGTGGGGGGTGACCCTTCGCCGAACACGGGACTGCGGGCGCACAGCGGCGCTAAGCTGCTTCTCAGCCATCAGGAAGGCCACACTTCCTCGGATGGTCAGGCCCTCGCACTGGGATGCCAGTCCCGGCGGGGGCCATCACATGTCTGCGGTTGTTGGGCCCGAGCCTGCCCGCCCAAACTCCTCACGCGCCAGCCGAGTTGAGCCGATTCACCCCCGTGAGTGACGAAACCGGGGTTTGGTGGGTTGGGAAAGGTTCTTTCCCCAGGTCCTTTGTCCTTTGACCGCCTGCCGCACCGCGACCCGGCCCACCGGGTCCCGCGTTTCCGGGCGCCGGTTCGTCAGCCCTGGACAGCGGCCGCGGCGGCGCGCTCCTCGCCTTTGCGCCGCGCCCGCTTGCCGTACAGGGAGGTCCACACCACGAGGGCGCCGAGGAGGCCGTAGATCAGGAACGGGCTGACGGCCACCACGGTGTCCACGCTGAGCGTGTACGCAAGCCCGACCCGGACCAGGGCCTCCAGGCAGTAGGCCACGCCCCAGACCGTTGTCATCGTGATGACGGTCTTGCGGAATCCTTCGAACTGCCACAGGCCGTTCCACCAGGCGGTGCTCGCGGCGGTGCCGTCGGTGGCGAACTTGCGGCCGAAGTAGAACATCAGCGGGCGCGGAGCCGGCAGCGTCGCCAGACACAGCAGCCCGAACAGCCCCGTGACGGCGGAGTCCTTGAGCAGCAGAGCGCGGGCCGAATGCGCGCCCACGAGCGACATCACGGCCGTGATCACCAGGAACACCAGGGTGACGAGGGCGAATTCGTCGAGCCGGCGGCGCCATACGAGGTGGACGACGCTGTCGAGCACCGGCCAGGCGCCGCCCGCCAGGAGCGCGGCGACCTCGCTCCAGCCGTGGTCGTGGAGCGCGTTGTACGTGAGAACCGGGGCAACGACGTTGAGGGCGATGGTGAGGATCCAGCCGACCGCGGCGGCACTCCCGGACCGGGCCGGCGGCGTCGGGCGCTCCTCTGGCTGAGCCGTTCTCGCGTCCGATGCGCTCCGAGCGCCCTGCGTGTTCGTGGTGTCTTGAGCGGGCACGCTTCCCCCTGAAGTGCCTGACAACTGGTGTGGCGCGAACGTAGAACAGGCCCTTGGCCGGGAACCATGGCCCGCGCACCAAATGATCACCAAATCTGACCGGAATGGCTAATTCCGGCCATCCCCGGCGCGGGACCGCGGCGCCGCCCACGGATATGACGCGAAAGGGCGCCCCCAAAAAGGGAGCGCCCTTCCTGCAATGCGCCGACTGTCCCGCTCAGCTGCGAGCCCGCCTCCGCGAGCCCGGACGGCGCTCGCTCGGCCGGGTGACCGGATCACCGGCCTCCAGCGCCGCATCGCGCCGCGCCGCGCCGAAGTCCGCGAGGGCTTCGGCGAGCTTGTGCACCGACGGCTCCGGCGACATCACATCCACCCGCAGCCCGTGCTCCTCGGCGGTCTTGGCGGTGGCCGGGCCGATACAGGCGATCACGGTGACGTTGTGCGGCTTGCCGGCGATACCGACGAGGTTCCGTACGGTCGACGAGGACGTGAACAGGACCGCGTCGAAGCCGCCGCCCTTGATCGCCTCACGGGTCTCGGCCGGGGGCGGCGAGGCGCGCACGGTCCGGTAGGCCGTGACGTCGTCGACCTCCCAGCCCAGCTCGATCAGCCCGGCGACCAGCGTCTCGGTGGCGATGTCGGCACGGGGGAGGAAGACCCGGTCGATCGGGTCGAAGACGGGGTCGTACGGCGGCCAGTCCTCCAGCAGCCCGGCCGCGGACTGCTCGCCGCTCGGCACCAGGTCCGGCTTGACGCCGAAGGCGACCAGGGCCTTGGCGGTCTGCTCGCCGACCGCCGCGACCTTGATCCCGGCGAACGCACGGGCGTCCAGGCCGTATTCCTCGAACTTCTCGCGGACGGCCTTGACCGCGTTGACGGAGGTGAAGGCGATCCACTCGTAACGGCCGGTGACCAGGCCCTTGACCGCACGTTCCATCTGCTGCGGGGTGCGCGGCGGCTCGACGGCGATCGTCGGGACCTCGTGCGGCACCGCGCCGTAGGAGACGAGCTGGTCGGAAAGCGACGCGGCCTGCTCCTTGGTCCGCGGTACCAGGACCCGCCAGCCGAACAGCGGCTTGGACTCGAACCAGGAGAGCTGGTCGCGCTGCGCGGCGGCGCTCCGCTCACCGACCACGGCTATGACGGGCTGGCCGCCGTCCGGGGAGGGCAACACCTTGGCCGCCTTGAGCACCTGGGCGACGGACCCGAGGGTCGCGGTCCAGGTGCGCTGGCGGGTGGTGGTGCCGGCGACGGTGACGCTGAGCGGGGTGTCGGGCTTGCGGCCCGCGGTGACCAGCTCGCCGGCGGCCGCGGCCACCGAGTCGAGCGTGGTGGAGACGACGGCCGTGGCGTCGCTGGCGCCGACTTCGGACCAGCAGCGGTCGTCGGCCGTGCGGGCGTCGATGAACCGCACGTCGGTGCCCTGGGCGTCGCGCAGCGGGACACCGGCGTACGCGGGCACGCCGACGGCCGCGGCGATGCCGGGGACCACCTCGAAGACGATTCCCTCGGCGGCGCACGCCAGCATCTCCTCGGCGACGTTCCCGTCGAGGCCGGGGTCGCCGGTGACTGCACGCACGACCCGCTTGCCCGCACGGGCGGCCGCCATGACAAGATTGGCGGTGTCCCTAAGGGCAGGGACACCGGCGGGGATTGACGCCTCGTCAGCCGACGCCTGCGGTGTGTCCACGTGCGCGCGGGCATGCACGCGCACGACGTCCAGCACCGGTGGATCGGCGATCAGTACGTCCGCGGAGGCCAGCGCCTCCACGGCGCGCAGCGTCAGCAGGCCCGGGTCTCCCGGCCCGGCACCCAGGAAGGTGACCTGACCAGCGACGGAGTGGTTTGGGGCGGTGGGGTTCAAAGTGCTCGCTCCCCCATCAGACCGGCCGCACCCTTTGCGAGCATCTCGGCGGCGAGCTCCCGGCCCATGGTGAGCCAGGTCGCGTCGTCGTCAAGAGAGGCAGGTACGTGCCCGGTGGTGGACAGCTGCACCAGCGTGCTGCCGTCGGTCGTGCCGACGACAGCGCGCAGGTGCAATTCGGTGACAGCCTGCTCGTCACGCTTGGGGCCTCCCGTGCTCGAACGAAGTCGAGAGCTTGGGGAAAGGTCGGCCAGCGCTCCGACGGGTGCGGAACAGCCGGCCTCCAGGGCGGCGAGCAGGGATCGCTCGGCGGTCACGGCGGCCCGCGTGTACGGGTCGTCGAGTCCGGCGAGCTGGGCGGCGAGCTGCACATTTGTGGCGGCACACTCGATCGCCAGGGCCCCCTGGCCGGGGGCGGGCAAAACCATGTCGGGCGACAGCAGCTGCGTCGCCTCGCTGATACGGCCGATCCGGGTGAGCCCCGCGGCGGCCAGGACGACCGCGTCGAGCTCGCCGTTGGCGACGAAGCCGATGCGGGTGTCGATGTTCCCGCGGACCGGCACGGTCTCGATGCGCTTGCCCAGCGTCCGGGCCCAGGCGTTGAGCTGGGCCATCCGCCGCGGCGAGCCGGTGCCTATGCGGGCGCCCTCCGGCAGCTGCGCAAAGGTCAGCCCGCCGGCGGCGATCAGCGCATCGCGCGGATCCTCCCGCTCGGGCACGGCCGCCAGGGTGAGCTCCTCGGGCTGCGCGGTGGGCAGGTCCTTGAGCGAGTGGACGGCGAAGTCGATGTCCCCGGCGAGGAGCGCATCGCGCAGCGCGGAGACGAAGACGCCGGTGCCCCCGATCTGTGCGAGGTGCTCGCGCGAGGTGTCACCGTAGGTGGTGATCTCCACCAGTTCGACGGCGCGGCCGGTCAGCTCGCGCACCGCCTCGGCGATCTGCCCGGACTGGGCCATGGCGAGCTTGCTGCGCCTGGTCCCCAGTCGCAGGGGTGTGGTGCGGTCGGTCATGAGGTGCGCTCCCGTGCTGCGTCGTGCCTGTCGGCGCGCGTGTCGGCCCGGCTGACGGCAGCAACCGTCTGCGGGTCGAGATCGAAGAGTTCGCGCAGCGCGTCCGCGTACCCGGCGCCGCCGGGCTCGCTGGCAAGCTGCTTGACCCGCACGGTCGGCGCGTGCAGGAGTTTGTCGACGACGCGGCGCACGGTCTGGGTGATCTCCGCGCGCTGCTTGTCGTCCAGATCGGGCAGGCGGCCGTCGAGCCGGGCGATCTCGCTCGTGACGACGTCCGCGGCCATGGTGCGCAGGGCGACCACGGTGGGGGTGATGTGCGCCGCGCGCTGGGCGGCGCCGAAGGCGGCGACCTCGTCGGAGACGATGCCGCGCACCTTGTCCACATCGGCCGCCATCGGCGCGTCCGCGGAGGCGTCGGCGAGCGTTTCGATGTCGACGAGGTGGGCGCCCTCGATCCGGTGGACCGCGGCGTCGATGTCGCGGGGCATGGCCAGGTCGAGCAGCGCCAGACCGTCCCTGTGGTCCGCACGCCCGGCCAGCGCGGCGGCCACCGCGTCGGCGCCCAGCACCAGGCCGGCCGCGCCCGTACAGGAGACGACGACATCGGCCTGCGCCAGCTCGGTGCCGACGGCGTCCATGGGCACGGCGCGAGCGGTCAGCCCCCTGGCCGCCCCGGGGGCGCCGGGCTCGGTGGGACTCGTACCGAATTGCTCTGCGAGCGTGGTGACGAGCCGCTCGGCACGCTCGACCGTACGGTTGGCGACCGCCAGTTCGGACACGCCGACGCGGGCGAGGGTGGTCGCGGCCAGCGAGGACATCGAGCCGGCGCCGATCACCAGCGCACGCTTGCCCGCGGCCCAGGACTCCACGTCGGCGGACCGGGCGAGCTGCTCCAGCCCGAAGGTGACCAGCGACTGGCCGGCCTTGTCGATGCCGGTCTCACTGTGGGCGCGCTTGCCGACCCGCAGCGCCTGCTGGAAGAGGTCGTTCAGCAGCCGCCCGGCGGTGTGCTGCTCCTGGGCGACGGCGAGCGCGTCCTTGATCTGGCCGAGGATCTGGCCCTCGCCGATGACCATCGAGTCCAGGCCGCAGGCCACCGAGAAGAGGTGGTGGACGGCACGGTCCTCGTAGTGGACGTAGAGATACGGAGTGAGCTCCTCCAGGGCGGCGCCGCCGTGGCGCGCCAGGAGGGTGGACAGCTCGGCGACACCGGCGTGGAACTTGTCCACGTCCGCGTAGAGCTCGATGCGGTTGCAGGTGGCGAGCACCGCGGACTCGGTGGCCGGCTCGGCCGACACCGCGTCCTGGAGCAGCTTGCCGCGCGCCTCCGGGCGCAGCGCGGCCCGCTCCAGCACGCTCACCGGCGCGCTGCGGTGGCTCAGTCCGACAACGAGAAGACTCATGCCGGCATCACGGCGGGAACGTCCCCGTCAGGTCCCTTGCGGTCGGCCTCGGCGGACGCGGCACGGGCCACCGCGGTGGGCGTGCCGCCCTCCTGGCCGCTCTCCTGGCCGGTTTCCTCGCCCGCCTTGCGCTGCTCGTGGAAGGCGAGGATCTGCAGCTCTATGGACAGATCGACCTTGCGTACGTCCACCCCGTCCGGGACGGTCAGTACGGTCGGCGCGAAGTTGAGGATCGAGGTGACACCGGCGGCGACCAGGCGGTCACAGACCTGCTGGGCGGCACCCGCGGGCGTGGCGATCACTCCGATCGACACGCCGTTGCTCTCGATGATGTGCTCCAGCTCATCGGTGTGCTGGACCGGGATACCCGCGACGGGCCTGCCGGCCATGGCCGGGTCGGCGTCTATCAGGGCCGCGACGCGGAAGCCGCGGGAGGCGAAGCCGCCGTAGTTGGCCAGGGCGGCGCCGAGGTTACCGATACCGACGATGACCACGGGCCAGTCCTGGGTCAGGCCGAGCTCGCGCGAGATCTGGTAGACGAGGTACTCCACGTCGTATCCCACGCCACGCGTGCCGTACGAGCCGAGGTAGGAGAAGTCCTTGCGCAGCTTGGCGGAGTTGACCCCCGCCGCGGCCGCGAGCTCCTCGGAGGAGACCGTGGGGACCGAGCGCTCGGAGAGCGCGGTCAGTGCACGCAGATACAGCGGAAGCCGGGCGACGGTGGCCTCGGGGATCCCTCGGCTTCGGGTCGCCGGTCGGTGAGTTCGGCCAGTTGCCACGGTGCTCCTGCGGGTAGAGCGGGGCTGCGGGCGCCGGCACGGAACCCGACCGCCCTGTCTCTCGCAGGCTATGCCTTTGTGAACGCGTGCACAAAGATGGTGTCCGGTTTGTCCGCCCAAAGTGACCGGGGTCACGCGGCTTTTCCCGGTATTCGCGGAACCAACTCCCACGTCACACCGTTCACTCGCTTCCCACTGATATCGCGGGAAAGCCGAGGGGAGCACAGGCCCTCACTCCTTGCCGCCGTACCCCCGGACACTTACCGAATCGCCCACCGATGGTAAGCGACCCGCCGCCGCCCGAGCGCCGCCGCGAAACCGGCACAATGGCGGTATGGCCCCCTTGTTCAGCCGCAGCTCCCGCAGGAATCCCGCCGAGGCGATGGTCACCCTCATCGGCAAGCCGGGCTGCCATCTGTGCGACGACGCCCAGGCCGTGATCGAGAAGGTCTGCGCCGAGACGGGCGCCTCCTGGGAGAAGAAGGACATCACCGAGGACGCCGAGCTGCACCGCACATACTGGGAACAGATCCCGGTGATCCTCGTGGACGGCAAACAGCACGACTTCTGGCGCGTCGATCCCAAGCGCCTGCGCGCGGCCCTGGGCGCCTGAGCCCCGGGTCACCCCGCGGCCGGCCGGAACATCACGCTCTTACCCAACCTTTTCTCACCGCAGGCCGTACAGACACGCGCCCGTAACCAGTCGCACCGAACAAACTGGCTACGCTACCGTCATGGCGCCCGCTCCCCAATGGTTCACCCGCCGCAGACGACCCGCCACGGCCCGCAGCGTGCTGGCCGGCGAGGCCGCGGCCGAGGCTGCCCGTAAGACCTCGCAGGAGGTGCCCGAGGTCGAGGAGGCCCCGGAGGAGCCGGAGTTCCCAGTCGTCGGCGACGAGGCGGCCGCCGCCTTCTTCGACCTCGACAACACCGTCATGCAGGGCGCCGCCCTCTTCCACTTCGGCCGCGGCCTGTACAAGCGGCACTTCTTCCACAAGCGCGATCTGGCCCGCTTCGCCTGGCAGCAGGTCTACTTCCGGCTGGCCGGATCGGAGAACCCCGAGCACATGGCGGACGTCCGCAACAGCGCGCTGTCCATCGTCCAGGGCCACCGCGTCGCCGAGTTGATGTCCATCGGCGAGGAGATCTACGACGAGTACATGGCCGAGCGCGTCTGGCCGGGCACCCGCGCGCTCGCCCAGGCCCACCTGGACGCGGGCCAGAAGGTCTGGCTGGTGACCGCGGCGCCGGTCGAGACCGCGACGATCATCGCCCGCCGGCTGGGCCTGACGGGCGCCCTGGGCACCGTCGCCGAGTCCGTCGGCGGCGTCTACACGGGCAAGTTGGTGGGCGAACCGCTGCACGGCCCGGCCAAGGCCGAGGCGGTGCGCGCGCTCGCCGCCGCCGAGGGCCTGGACCTGTCGCACTGCGCCGCCTACAGCGACTCGTCCAACGACATCCCGATGCTCTCGCTCGTCGGGCACCCCTACGCGATCAACCCCGACAGCCGGCTGCGCAAGCACGCCCACGAAAACGGCTGGCGGCTGCGCGACTACCGAACGGGCCGCAAGGCCGTCAAGATCGGCATCCCCGCCGCGGCGGGAGTCGGCGCCCTCGCCGGCGGCGCCGCGGCCGCGGTCGCGCTCCAGCGCCGCCGCCGCTGACCGCGCCGCTGCGCGCCCCTCACCGACCGCTTCGGGCACCCACCGCTGACCGTCCTTGATCACAAGGCGATCCGGCGGACCATCCATGCTGCCTACCCGCGTCGCCGCCCCGTCAGTCCCGTTGCTGGCGGTCAACCACAACACGCCCTCCAACCAGGCAGATTGCGTCACCTTCCGATCAATAGTTGCGCAATATTCGATACTTATTCCGCCACCAACCCGGCACGGACCGTAAGTAATCGATGATTTGAGCAACTGGGTGTAGCGCTGCCTGTACGAAGCGTTATTCTCCTCAGACGCAATCCGGAACCCGCACGTCGCTACGACGAGTGAATGGTCCCGCACTGCACGTGATGGAAGCTCTGCCTCTGGGAGTCCCGTGTACCCACACGTCGGGGTTGACGCCTCGGGCCTGGCTACGCTGCGTACGACGCTTGTCGGCCACCTGCGCAGTTTTGTCCCCACCGCGTACGCCGTCCCCGCATTCGCCTCAGCCGTCCCCGCTGCCGGCCCCTGCTATGCCCTGGCCGACGGGAGTGCTGCGGTCGCCAAGGCCGCCGGCAGGACCCGCCGCTCGGGCGCCGGCACGACCACCGCCCGCCGTCCCGCCGACAGCGACAGTCGTCGCATGATGGATCTCGTCGAACGCGCCCAGGCCGGCGAGGCCGACGCGTTCGGCCGCCTCTACGACCAGTACGCCGACACGGTCTACCGCTACATCTACTACCGCGTGGGCGGCCGGGCCACGGCCGAGGACCTCACCAGCGAGACCTTCCTGCGCGCCCTGCGCCGTATCGGCACCTTCACCTGGCAGGGCCGCGACTTCGGCGCCTGGCTGGTGACCATCGCCCGCAATCTCGTCGCCGACCACTTCAAGTCCTCCCGCTTCCGCCTGGAAGTCACCACCGGAGAGATGCTCGACGCCAACGAGGTCGAGCGCAGCCCCGAGGACTCGGTCCTCGAATCCCTCTCCAACGCCGCCCTGTTGGAGGCGGTCCGCAAGCTCAACCCCCAGCAGCAGGAATGCGTCACCCTGCGCTTCCTCCAGGGCCTCTCGGTCGCCGAGACCGCCCGCGTCATGGGCAAGAACGAGGGCGCGATCAAGACCCTCCAGTACCGGGCCGTCCGCACCCTGGCGCGGCTCCTGCCCGAAGACGCCCGCTGACGCCCCGACCTACCACCCCGACCACCCCCGCCCTCCGCCGCATCCACCAACTCCGCCACGCCGTACGGTACTTACGCCTGGTAGCCGACCATATCCGGTCGGTCAGATCATCGTGAGTGCGTAACCCGAGTGCCGCGGCGCTCGTTGTGCGGAATGCAGGCTCCATACGGTCACGCCATGCGCACCGCCTCTCACTCTTTCGGGTGGCGAGCGACATGGCGTTCAACCGTCCGGTCCGTCTGGACAGTCAAAGCCAGTCCGGGGAGTCGAGCGGGATGACGAGAGGAGGTGCCGCAGGTGATCGCGAATGTCTCGGCGCACCGGCGGGCCAACGCCTTCGCCCAGGCCCTGGAGGAGCAGGTCCTCCCGGGCGCGGCGGCCGAGGACCAGGTCGACACTCCGGCGCGGGCGCCGGACGAGGCACATCTGCTGAAGGTCACCGACGGCCTCGGCGGGCTGCCGAAGCCGGAGCTGGCCACCGAGGTCAAGACGGTACAGCGCGCCCAACTCGTCGCCGCGATGGAGGCCGCCTTCGCCGAAGGCGCCCCGTCCGACGACGCCAAGGTGCCCGAACAGCGCACGCCCAGGCGCAGCCACCGCGCCGCGCCGACGCTCGGCAAACTGCGGCCCCGCTCCCGGCTCTCCAAAGGGCTGGCCGCCGGGGGGCTGACGGTCGGCGTCGCCGCAGGGGCCTTCAGCGGCGTCGCCGCGGCCAGCACCGACGCCCTGCCCGGCGACTCCCTCTACGGCTTCAAACGCGGCATGGAGGACCTCCGGCTCAACCTCGCCGGCGACGACTCCGCCCGCGGTCGGCTCTACCTCGACCAGGCGGGCACCCGCATCGCGGAGGCCCGTCGTCTGATGGAGCGCGGCAAGGGCGGCGGCCACCTCGACCACGAGTCGCTCACGGAGGTCCGCCGGACGCTGGCCGGCGTCACCCATGACGCGAGCGAGGGCCACCGCCTGCTGCACGCGGCCTACGAACGCGACGGCTCACTGGATCCCATCCAGGCGCTGAACTCCTTCAGCAAGGCGCACCACACCAGCTGGAGGGAGCTGCGCGGCAGACTCCCCGTCCAGCTCGCGGACGCCGGCAACGAGGTCAGTTCGGTCTTCGCCGCCATAGACGACGAGGTCGGCCCGCTGCGCTCGCTGCTGCCGCAGCCCCCGGACGAGGCCAAGCGGCCGCGCCACGGCGCGCCCGCCGCCCCGGGCACCGAGTCCTCCCCGGGCGGCCGTGCCACACCATCCGGCGGCAAGCACGCCTCCGGCGCGCACGGCGACGGCTCCCACGCCCCGCGTCCTTCGGCCTCACCGCCCCAGGACGAGGGCCTGCTCGGCGGCGATACGGGCGGCCTGTTCGACCCGCCGGGCAAGAGCAGCCCCGCCCCGCACACCCGCCATCACACCCCCGCCCAGCCCGGCGTCACCCTCCCGCCGCTGCTGCCTGGTCTGCTTCCCGGCCTGGGCATCGACGGCGAGGACTCGTCGAAGTAGCGCGGTCGGCGCCTGGTGTTCTTCCGGTCCTTCCCTCGGAAGAACACCGGGCGCCGTCGCGCGTACGGCGTCAGAAAAACACCGACCGACGCTGCACCAGCAACTTGTACAGCGTGTGCTGAATCGTTTCCCGTACCTGATCGGTCAGGTTGAACATCAGCATCGGGTCGTCCGCCGTCTCCGGCGGATACCCCTCCGTCGAGATCGGCTCGCCGAACTGGATCGTCCACTTCGTCGGCAGCGGCACGGCGCCCAGCGGCCCCAGCCACGGGAACGTCGGCGTCAGCGGGAAGTACGGCAGGCCCAGGACGCGCGCCAGCGTCTTGGCGTTGCCGATCATCGGGTAGATCTCCTCCGCGCCCACGATCGAGCACGGCACGATCGGCACCCCGGCCTTCAGCGCCGTCGAGACGAACCCGCCCCGCCCGAAGCGCTGGAGCTTGTAGCGGTCCGCGAACGGCTTGCCGATGCCCTTGAAGCCCTCCGGCATCACCCCGACGACCTCACCGCGCTCCAGCAGCCGCTGCGCGTCCTCCGCGCACGCCAGGGTGTGCCCGGCCTTGCGCGCCAGCTCGTTTATCACCGGCAGGACGAACACCAAATCGGCCGCCAGCAGCCGCAGATGGCGGTCGGCCGGATGGTGGTCGTGCACCGCGACCTGGAGCATCAGGCCGTCCAGCGGCAGCGTCCCGGAGTGGTTGGCGACGATCAGCGCCCCGCCGTCGGACGGGATGTTCTCGACGCCCCTGACCTCGACCCGGAAGTACTTCTCGTAGAAGGGCCGCAGCAACGACATCAGGACCTGGTCGGTCAGCTCCTCGTCGTAGCCGAAGTCGTCGACCTCGTAGTCGCCGGTGATCCGCCGACGCAGGAACGCCAGCCCGCCCGCGAGCTTCTCGTCCAGGGACCGCCCGGCGCCCGGCCGGCGGCGCGCCACCGGCTCCTCGGGCTCGCTGCGCGCTTCCGGAACGGGCGCCAGCGCCGCGCCCTGGCCCGCGCGCTCGGCCCGTCTGGCCTTTCTGCGCGCCCGAGGCTCCTCGCCGAAGGGAATGACCTTGGCGTCCGCCATCGTGGGTGAGCTCCTTACTGGGTCGAGTCTCCGGCCGGGCCGCAGCGTGCGGGCAGCACACCGGCGAGCCGGTCGACGGTACGGGCGAGGGATTCGGGCGGCAGCAGCCCGGGGCCGCGGCTGCGGGCGAATTCCGCGAAGGTCTCGCCGGTGGTGTACTGCGGGTCGAAGCCGAGCGTCTCGCGCATCTGCGTCGTCTCCACCACCCGGCCGTGCGTCAGCATCCGGATCTGCTCCGGAGAGAAGTCCGTGATGCCGATGGCGCGCAGCGCCGTACCGGCCCAGGTCACCGTCGGCAGGAAGAGCGGCAGGGTGGGTCGCCCCAACCGCCGGGAGATCTGCGAGAGCAGCAGCACACCGTCCCCGGCGATATTGAACGTCCCGCTGTTGAGCGTGCCCCGGCGCGGCGCCGAGGAGGCGATCCGCAGCACTTCGAGGGCGTCTTCCTCATGGACGAACTGAAGCCGCGGATCGTAGCCCAGGACCGTCGGCCAGACGGGCAGTGAGAAGTACTCGGCGAGCGGGGAGTCCGCGCACGGCCCCAGGATGTTGGCGAAGCGCAGCACGCACACCGCGACATCGGGCCGGCGCCGGGCGAAGCCGCGGACATATCCCTCGATCTCGACGACGTCCTTGGCGAAGCCGCCGCTGGGCAGCGACTTGGGCGGGGTGGTCTCGGTGAAGACGGCCGGGTCCCGGGGCGCGGAACCGTAGACGCTGGCGCTGGATTTGACGACCAGGCGCTGCACCTTCGGAGCCTTCTGACAGGCGCCGAGGAGCTGCATGGTCCCGATGACGTTGGTTTCCTTCACGGCGGTGCGGCCGCCGCGGCTGCCCAGGGGCGTGCCGTTGATGTCCATGTGGACGACGGTGTCCACACCCGTCTCCGCCAGAACTCTGGCTATGGTGGGCTGCCGGATGTCGGCCTGGAGGAATTCGGCACCGCCCAGATGGTGCTCCGGTCGTACGGCGTCCACCCCGATCACCCGGTCGATTTCCGGATCGCGCCGGATACGGCGGATGAACCGGCCCCCCAGCTGGCGTGCTGCTCCCGTGACGAGCACGACCTTGCCCAAGATCAGCCCTTCCTTCCCGCCCTCGGCCTGCGCCTGAGTCGAGCTGTACGGGCCACGCTATCGGGTCGGTGTTGCGTGCTGATGACCGCAGGATGCCCTTCGCTCCATTTCGCGGCCAAGGCCCGCCCATACGGCCCACAGCGCACCGCGGCCCCCTGCCACAAGGAGTGGCAGGGGGCCGCGGAATCGCGATTCAGCGTCGCTTACTTCTTGTTACGACGCTGAACACGGGTGCGCTTGAGCAGCTTGCGGTGCTTCTTCTTAGCCATCCGCTTGCGCCGCTTCTTGATAACAGAGCCCACGACTACCCTCGCTCACTTCGAATCACTCGGTGCGGGGCGTCCGAGCCCACACTACCTACATCGGGCCAGCCTACCCGGCGCCGGGCGTACGGCGTAATCCGAGGGTCGCCGAGGGACCCGTCAGGCTGATTCCACCCCCACATAGGACTCGCGGAGATAGTCGTGAACGGCCTGCTCCGGAACCCGGAAAGACCTCCCCACCCGGATCGCGGGCAGATGACCGCTGTGCACCAAGCGGTACACGGTCATCTTCGACACTCGCATCACCGTGGCCACTTCCGCCACGGTAAGAAACACGACCTCGTTCAGAGGCCTCTGGTCTCCAGCCATGCCACACCTGCACCTTCCGCATAAGACGGTCACCGGCTTCCCCTCCGGTGACTCTTCGTCGCTATGCGCTCACTCCCCAGATTAGGGGCCAGTGATGCGAGTGGGGAAGAGGAGCAGCTAACGGCCGCCTTTCACAACAAACCCGCTCGATGAAGGACATAACGCACCAGGGGTCGGTAGTGCCCCGCCCGTACGGAATCATCGAGCGGCACCACCACGGACACCCACCCCTCCGCCTGTCCGACGAACAGCGCGGGGTCGTCCGTATCGGCCAGCCCGACCGCCTCGATGCCCAGCTGACCTGCTCCGCAGACCCATCCGTGGTCCCCGATCACCAGGCCCGGCAACGGCCCTCCGGCGTCCGCCGCGGCCGCCAGAGCGGTCCGTACCGGCAGCGGCGAATGGGTGTGCACGCCCCCCGCCGCGGGTGCTCCCCGCGCGCCCGCCTCGCGCATCAGCGCGACTCCCCGTACGTAGGCGAGCGACCGGGTGCGTACCCCGAACCTGGTCGCCATGTCGACACGGCAGCCATACGCCGGGGTGAGGACAGGGCAGCCCGCCGACGAGAGAGCGTCTGCGAGGGCGGCGTAGAACTCCAGCAGCCGGTGCGGATGGCCGGTACCGAGCAGCACCGGCGTTCGCCGGCCGGCCGCCTCGCCCACCCGGTCCGCGAATCCGTCCAGTGCCGCGATCGTACGGTCGGGATCGATCACATCGGGGCCAGAAGTGTGCGCGGGATCGACTGAAACGCCGCACTTCTGCCCCATCAGCCGCAGCACTTCCCCCATCGGCCAGTCCCCGTCGGGATCCAGCCCCAGCAGCACCCGCGGATCACGCGCCGCGAAGAGCCGGTAACGCCCCAGACTCTTCTCCCGCAGGGTCGCGATCTCCCCCGCCAGCCGCGCCTCGACCAGATGCGCCCGTAGCGCCTCGGTGCCCACCACGCGCCCATGCTCGTCCGCCGGCAGCCCACCGACCGCCCCAACCGACGGGTAGTCACACATCCGTGGGGTACGGGCGCGCGTACGGGCTTGACGGGTCGGGGCGGGGCGGACGCCAGATGCACCGTCCGACGGGCCGGCGGCTGTAACGCCGTTACAGGCAAGGCCGGTGACGGCCCGTCGCTACGGCAGCAGGCCGTGCGCGGGGAACACCGCGCGCCGGGTCGCCAGCACCGCCTGGTCCAGCCGGTCGGCGGGGTTGTAGCCGCCCTCGCCGAAATCCCGCCATACCGGCGCCCGGCCGTCCGTCATCCGCTGCGGCGCCAACTGCCGTGTCCGGCGGAAGACTTCATGCCGCCAGGCGTCCGGAATCACCGAGGCCGGATCGATCGGCCGGCCCGCCGCGATCGCCGCCAGATGCGTCCAACTGCGCGGCACCACATCCACCACCGCATAGCCGCCACCCCCGAGCGCCACCCACCGCCCGTCGGCCACCGTGTGCGCCAGCGCGTGGCAGGACTCCGCCACCGACCGCTGCGCATCCAGGCTCACCGCCAAATGGGCCAGCGGATCCTCGAAATGCGTGTCCGCGCCGTGCTGCGTCACCAGAACCTGCGGCCGAAAGGCCCCCAGCAACTCCGGTACCACGGCATGAAAGGCCCGCAGCCATCCCTCGTCACCAGTCCCGGCCGGCAGCGCCACATTGACCGCGCTGCCCTCCGCGCCCTCACCGCCGGTCTCCTCCGGCCAGCCGGTCTGCGGAAACAGCGTCCGCGGATGCTCGTGCAACGAGATCGTCAGCACCCGCGGGTCCTCCCAGAACGCCGCCTGGACGCCGTCCCCGTGATGCACGTCCACATCCACGTACGCCACCCGCTCGGCGCCCAGCTCCAGCAGCCGGGCAATGGCCAGCGCAGCATCGTTGTAGATACAGAACCCGGACGCCCCGCCCGGCATCGCATGGTGCAGCCCGCCCGTGAAATTCACCGCATGGAGCACATCGCCCCGCCAGACGGCCTCCGCCGCCCCGACGGACTGCCCCGCGATCAGCGCCGACGCCTCATGAATCCCCGCGAACGCCGGATCGTCCTCCGTCCCCAGGCCGTAAGAGACATCCGCCGCGGACGGATCGGCCGAGGCCGCACGCACCGCCTCGATGTAATCCTCGCGATGCACCAGCCGCAGCGTGGAATCCCCGGCCGGCTTGGCAGCGACGACCTCCAGAGGCCCGCGGTCGAGCTCGAACGCCTCCACCAGGCGCATGGTCAGCGCGAGCCTGACCGGATCCATCGGATGGCCGGGCCCGAAGTCGTAGCCCGTTACTGCCTCATCCCACATCAGCTGTGCGCGGCCGCTCATACGCGTCACCGTATCGGGCCTGCGGAGACCCGAACGAGCGGGCGTACACCAACGTCACCAGGACGAGCGCCATCGGGACGAGCATCGCGCCCCGATAACTCCAGGCGTCCCCGAGGGCACCGACCAACGGCGACCCGATCAAAAACCCCACATAGTTGAAAATATTCAGCCGCGCGATCGCCGTGTCCGAAGACCCGGCACCGCCCTCTTCGGACGCATGCCGCCCCGCCGCCGCAAAGGTCTGCGGCACGATCACACACAGCCCGAGCCCCACCAGCGTGAACCCGGCCATCCCCGACCACGCCCCCGGCGCCGCGGCCACCACGGCAAAGCCCCCCGCCGCGACCACCGTCCCGCACCGCACCACGGCAACCGCCCCGAACCGCCGCACGCCCAGATCCCCGACCGCCCGCCCGAGCAGCGTGGTGACCATATAGACGTTGTACGGAACGGTCGCCAGCTGCTCCGAACTCCCCAGCACATCCTGGAGATACTTGGCGCTCCAGTTCGAGACCGTCGAATCCCCGATATACGCGAACGCCATCACCAGACACAGCGGCAACAGCATCCGCATCGCGACCGGGGCCGCCTTGACGGGCGCGTCCTCTCCGGCCGCACCGTCCTGATCCACGAACCACCGGCCCACCACCACCGCCAACGGCACCACCACCAGCACCACCGGCCCGTACAGCACCGCCAGCGACAGATGCCAGTGCGCCCCCACCCACGCGAGCGACGCCCCGACGATCCCGCCCAGGCTGTACGCAGCATGGAAGCCCAGCATGATGCTCCGCCCGTACGCCCGCTGAAGGCTGACGCCGAGCATGTTCATCGACGCATCCAGCGCCCCCACCGACAGCCCGAACACCGCCAGCGCACACGCCACCTGAGCCATCGACCCGACCGCCCCCGCGGCCAGCAACGCCAGACACACCACCGGCTGCACACACCGCAGCACCCGGCTCGGCCGCACCCGCTTCACCAGATGCTCGGTACCGACGCTGCCGACCCCGGCCAGCACCGGAACCGCCGCCAGAAAGACCGGCAGCAACCCGTCCGAAATCCCGTACCGATCCTGAATCGCCGGTATGCGCGTCACCAGGAGCGCAAAGACCGCCCCCTGGATGAAGAAGCTGATCGCCAGCGACACCCGGCCGTGCCGCAGCCGCGCTCCTGGTACCCGTGGGGCCGTCATGGCCGCACAGCCTAGAACTCCCTGCTACTGCTGGGTAGATCGATCACATACCCAATTCCCGCCCGCACGCCTACTGAAGCAGCGCCGGCAACTCCCCCATCGCCCCGAACAACCCGGTCGCCCCGGCCTCGGCCAATCGCTCCCGCGACGTCATCGCCGTGAACCCGTACACCGCCATCCCCGCAGCCACGGCCGCCCGCACCCCGAGCACGCTGTCCTCCACCACCGCACACCGCTCCGGCGCAACACCGCTCACCCTCGCCGCATGCAGAAAAAGATCCGGCGCCGGCTTCCCCCGCCCCACGTCCTGCGAGGAAAAGACGCGTCCCTCGAACCGCTCCCACAGCCCGGCCTTCGTCAGCCCCACCCGGATGCGCTCATGACTCCCCGAAGAGGCGACGCAGTACGGCATCCCGTCCGTCGCCAGTTTCTCCAGCACCTCGGCCACCCCGTCGACGGGCTCCAACTCCCGCCGAAACGCCGCAAATACCCGCTCATGGAACGTCGCATCGAAGTCCGCCGGCAGCCGACGCCCCGACCGCTCCAGCACCACCTCATGAATACGGTGCATCGCCCCGCCCATGAAATCCCGCAGCGATTCCTCGTACGTGGTCGGGTGCCCCACTTCCGAGAGGTAACCGGCCAGCACCCGATTCGAAATCGGCTCACTGTCCACCAGGACGCCATCATTATCAAAAATGACCAGGTCATAGCGCATGCCCCGAGCGTACCGACCCCCGAACCATCGACCCCTGAACGCAGAAAGGCCCCGCACCATACGGTGCGGGGCCTCCCACAAAGATTGTTCGGCGGCGTCCTACTCTCCCACAGGGTCCCCCCTGCAGTACCATCGGCGCTGAAAGGCTTAGCTTCCGGGTTCGGAATGTAACCGGGCGTTTCCCTAACGCAATGACCACCGAAACACTATGAAGTTAACCAACCGGAGCATGACTCAACGGTCGTTACTTCAGAACCTACACAGTGGACGCGAGCAACTGAGGACAAGCCCTCGGCCTATTAGTACCAGTCAACTCCACACCTTACGGCGCTTCCATATCTGGCCTATCAACCCAGTCGTCTACTGGGAGCCTTACCCCATCAAGTGGGAGGGAGCCCTCATCTCGAAGCAGGCTTCCCGCTTAGATGCTTTCAGCGGTTATCCTTTCCGAACGTAGCCAACCAGCCATGCCCTTGGCAGAACAACTGGCACACCAGAGGTTCGTCCGTCCCGGTCCTCTCGTACTAGGGACAGCCCTTCTCAAGACTCCTACGCGCACAGCGGATAGGGACCGAACTGTCTCACGACGTTCTAAACCCAGCTCGCGTACCGCTTTAATGGGCGAACAGCCCAACCCTTGGGACCGACTCCAGCCCCAGGATGCGACGAGCCGACATCGAGGTGCCAAACCATCCCGTCGATATGGACTCTTGGGGAAGATCAGCCTGTTATCCCCGGGGTACCTTTTATCCGTTGAGCGACGGCGCTTCCACAAGCCACCGCCGGATCACTAGTCCCTACTTTCGTACCTGCTCGACCCGTCAGTCTCACAGTCAAGCTCCCTTGTGCACTTACACTCAACACCTGATTGCCAACCAGGCTGAGGGAACCTTTGGGCGCCTCCGTTACCCTTTAGGAGGCAACCGCCCCAGTTAAACTACCCACCAGACACTGTCCCTGATCCGGATCACGGACCCAGGTTAGACATCCAGCACGACCAGAGTGGTATTTCAACAATGACTCCACACCAACTGGCGTTGATGCTTCACAGTCTCCCACCTATCCTACACAAGCCGAACCGAACACCAATATCAAGCTATAGTAAAGGTCCCGGGGTCTTTCCGTCCTGCTGCGCGAAACGAGCATCTTTACTCGTAATGCAATTTCACCGGGCCTATGGTTGAGACAGTCGAGAAGTCGTTACGCCATTCGTGCAGGTCGGAACTTACCCGACAAGGAATTTCGCTACCTTAGGATGGTTATAGTTACCACCGCCGTTTACTGGCGCTTAAGTTCTCAGCTTCGCCACACCGAAATGTGACTAACCGGTCCCCTTAACGTTCCAGCACCGGGCAGGCGTCAGTCCGTATACATCGCCTTACGGCTTCGCACGGACCTGTGTTTTTAGTAAACAGTCGCTTCTCGCTGGTCTCTGCGGCCACCACCAGCTCAGGATGCAAGACCCCTCACCAGCAATGGCCCCCCTTCTCCCGAAGTTACGGGGGCATTTTGCCGAGTTCCTTAACCATAGTTCACCCGAACGCCTCGGTATTCTCTACCTGACCACCTGAGTCGGTTTAGGGTACGGGCCGCCATGAAACTCGCTAGAGGCTTTTCTCGACAGCATAGGATCATCCACTTCACCACAATCGGCTCGGCATCAGGTCTCAGCCTTAACGTGTGACGGATTTGCCTACCACACGGCCTACACCCTTACCCCGGGACAACCACCGCCCGGGCTGGACTACCTTCCTGCGTCACCCCATCACTTACCTACTACCACCTTGGGTCAGCGGCTCCACCACTCCCCTCAACTCCGAAGAGATCAGGGCGGCTTCACGGCCTTAGCATTAATGGGCTCAGTATTGGGCGTTTCAAAGCGGGTACCGGAATATCAACCGGTTGTCCATCGACTACGCCTGTCGGCCTCGCCTTAGGTCCCGACTTACCCTGGGCAGATCAGCTTGACCCAGGAACCCTTAGTCAATCGGCGCAAGAGTTTCCCACTCTTGTATCGCTACTCATGCCTGCATTCTCACTCGTGAACCGTCCACAACTCGCTTCCGCGGCTGCTTCACCCGGCACACGACGCTCCCCTACCCATCACGATCCCCGTTGGGGGTAATATCGCAATGACACGACTTCGGCGGTGTGCTTGAGCCCCGCTACATTGTCGGCGCGGAATCACTTGACCAGTGAGCTATTACGCACTCTTTCAAGGGTGGCTGCTTCTAAGCCAACCTCCTGGTTGTCTCTGCGACTCCACATCCTTTCCCACTTAGCACACGCTTAGGGGCCTTAGTCGATGCTCTGGGCTGTTTCCCTCTCGACCATGGAGCTTATCCCCCACAGTCTCACTGCCGCGCTCTCACTTACCGGCATTCGGAGTTTGGCTAAGGTCAGTAACCCGGTAGGGCCCATCGCCTATCCAGTGCTCTACCTCCGGCAAGAAACACACGACGCTGCACCTAAATGCATTTCGGGGAGAACCAGCTATCACGGAGTTTGATTGGCCTTTCACCCCTAACCACAGGTCATCCCCCAGGTTTTCAACCCTGGTGGGTTCGGTCCTCCACGAAGTCTTACCTCCGCTTCAACCTGCCCATGGCTAGATCACTCCGCTTCGGGTCTTGGGCACGCTACTCAACGCCCTCTTCGGACTCGCTTTCGCTACGGCTACCCCACACGGGTTAACCTCGCAACATACCGCAAACTCGCAGGCTCATTCTTCAAAAGGCACGCAGTCACGACATACGTGCAAGCACGCATGCGACGCTCCCACGGCTTGTAGGCACACGGTTTCAGGTACTATTTCACTCCGCTCCCGCGGTACTTTTCACCATTCCCTCACGGTACTATCCGCTATCGGTCACCAGGGAATATTTAGGCTTAACGGGTGGTCCCGCCAGATTCACACGGGATTTCTCGGGCCCCGTGCTACTTGGGTGTCTCTTAAACGAGCCGCTAATGTTTCAGCTACGGGGGTCTTACCCTCTACGCCGGACCTTTCGCATGTCCTTCGCCTACATCAACGGTTTCTGACTCGTCCCACAGCCGGCAGACTGTAGAAAAGAGATCCCACAACCCCAACCACGCAACCCCTGCCGGGTATCACACGTGACTGGTTTGGCCTCATCCGGTTTCGCTCGCCACTACTCCCGGAATCACGGTTGTTTTCTCTTCCTGCGGGTACTGAGATGTTTCACTTCCCCGCGTTCCCTCCACACTGCCTATGTGTTCAGCAGCGGGTGACAGCCCATGACGACTGCCGGGTTTCCCCATTCGGACACCCCCGGATCAAAGCTCGGTTGACAGCTCCCCGGGGCCTATCGCGGCCTCCCACGTCCTTCATCGGTTCCTGGTGCCAAGGCATCCACCGTGCGCCCTTAAAAACTTGGCCACAGATGCTCGCGTCCACTGTGCAGTTCTCAAGCAACGACCAGCCACCCGTCACACCCTGCCGAAGCAGAATTTCACCGGGGCCGGCATCGCGAAGGTTCAGACCGTAGTCCGCACCCTCAGATACCCAACAGCGTGCCCGACCCACTCAAACCCCCAGATGCGTTCCACGCCGAAGCAGTACTAGCGTCCGAAGACTCAAATGTGCCGAGTAGTCAACGTTCCACCCATGAGCAACCAGCATCAGACACTCGCTGATGTACTGGCCTCTGACCCGGACAAGTCCGAGTAAGAAGTGCTCCTTAGAAAGGAGGTGATCCAGCCGCACCTTCCGGTACGGCTACCTTGTTACGACTTCGTCCCAATCGCCAGTCCCACCTTCGACGATTCCCTCCCACAAGGGGTTGGGCCACCGGCTTCGGGTGTTACCGACTTTCGTGACGTGACGGGCGGTGTGTACAAGGCCCGGGAACGTATTCACCGCAGCAATGCTGATCTGCGATTACTAGCAACTCCGACTTCATGGGGTCGAGTTGCAGACCCCAATCCGAACTGAGACCGGCTTTTTGAGATTCGCTCCACCTCGCGGTATCGCAGCTCATTGTACCGGCCATTGTAGCACGTGTGCAGCCCAAGACATAAGGGGCATGATGACTTGACGTCGTCCCCACCTTCCTCCGAGTTGACCCCGGCAGTCTCCTGTGAGTCCCCATCACCCCGAAAGGCATGCTGGCAACACAGAACAAGGGTTGCGCTCGTTGCGGGACTTAACCCAACATCTCACGACACGAGCTGACGACAGCCATGCACCACCTGTACACCGACCACAAGGGGGGCACTATCTCTAGCGCTTTCCGGTGTATGTCAAGCCTTGGTAAGGTTCTTCGCGTTGCGTCGAATTAAGCCACATGCTCCGCTGCTTGTGCGGGCCCCCGTCAATTCCTTTGAGTTTTAGCCTTGCGGCCGTACTCCCCAGGCGGGGAACTTAATGCGTTAGCTGCGGCACGGACGACGTGGAATGTCGCCCACACCTAGTTCCCAACGTTTACGGCGTGGACTACCAGGGTATCTAATCCTGTTCGCTCCCCACGCTTTCGCTCCTCAGCGTCAGTATCGGCCCAGAGATCCGCCTTCGCCACCGGTGTTCCTCCTGATATCTGCGCATTTCACCGCTACACCAGGAATTCCGATCTCCCCTACCGAACTCTAGCCTGCCCGTATCGAATGCAGACCCGGGGTTAAGCCCCGGGCTTTCACATCCGACGCGACAAGCCGCCTACGAGCTCTTTACGCCCAATAATTCCGGACAACGCTTGCGCCCTACGTATTACCGCGGCTGCTGGCACGTAGTTAGCCGGCGCTTCTTCTGCAGGTACCGTCACTCTCGCTTCTTCCCTGCTGAAAGAGGTTTACAACCCGAAGGCCGTCATCCCTCACGCGGCGTCGCTGCATCAGGCTTTCGCCCATTGTGCAATATTCCCCACTGCTGCCTCCCGTAGGAGTCTGGGCCGTGTCTCAGTCCCAGTGTGGCCGGTCGCCCTCTCAGGCCGGCTACCCGTCGTCGCCTTGGTAGGCCATCACCCCACCAACAAGCTGATAGGCCGCGGGCTCATCCTTCACCGCCGGAGCTTTCCACACGGAGACCATGCGATCCCGTGTCGTATCCGGTATTAGACCCCGTTTCCAGGGCTTGTCCCAGAGTGAAGGGCAGATTGCCCACGTGTTACTCACCCGTTCGCCACTAATCCCCTCCCGAAGGAGGTTCATCGTTCGACTTGCATGTGTTAAGCACGCCGCCAGCGTTCGTCCTGAGCCAGGATCAAACTCTCCGTGAATGTTTACCCGTAATCGGGTGACACTCGCGTTGAGCGGAACAACCAGGCGGAATAAGCCCGGTCGTTCACAGCGTCCTCGCTGTGTATCGCCTACCGGCACATCGTGTCGGCAGGACTTTCAAAGGAACCTCGTCCCAGCTGATGCTGGAGACGGGGTATCAACATATCTGGCGTTGACTTTTGGCACGCTGTTGAGTTCTCAAGGAACGGACGCTTCCTTTGTTCCTGTTTCACCAGGATCTCCGGGCGCTTCCCTTCGGTCTTGCGTTTCCGACTCTATCAGATCCTTTCGGCTCCGATTTTCGCCGGTGCGGTCCGGGCTTTCGACCCTTTCCACTTTTCCAACCTTACCAGATCCGTTTCCGTCTCCGGCCCCCTGTTGGAGCGGGGTTGGCCTTCCGGGCTTTCGCCTTTTCGGCCTTTCCGACTGTATCAGATCCGATTTCGTCCGTTGCCGGTTCGAATTCGATTCCGATTCCCTGTCGGGGTCACTACTTTAGCGGAATTCCTCGGTGACTCATAATCGAGTCCCGGTCCGAATTTCGACATGCCGAAATTGATCCCGGTGAGGGGCCGTGCAGTAGTGGTGTGCCGCGAAGCGGCGGGATGGCTGCCGCAGAACCGTTACGGCCTTGTGGCAACTCGGAGAACACTACGGATGGGGCAGGGGCGTGTCAACCTGAGGGGCCAGGGGCTCAGTCGAGGTCGTTGAGGCGGCCCTCGGCATCCGGCTGGGCGTCCTCGACCCGACGCAGCAGGCGGGTCAGCACATCGCCCAGGCGGTGTCGGTCGTCGCTCGACAGGTCCTGCAGAAGATCCTCTTCGAAGACCGTGGCCAGGCGCATCGCCTCCAGCCACTTCTCGCGGCCTTCGTGGGTGAGTTCGACGATGACGCGGACCCGGTTGGCTTCGTCGCGCTCGCGCGTGACCAGACCTTCGCTCGCCATGCGGTCGATGCGGTGGGTCATGGCGGCCGGCGTGAGGCCGAGGCGTTTGGCGAGTTCGCCGGGGCCCAGCCGATAGGGGGCTCCGGAGACCACGAGGGCCTTGAGGACCTCCCATTCGGCGTTGCTCAGGCCGAGGGTTGCCGTCTGGCGTCCGTAGGCGACGTTCATCCGCCGGTTGAGGCGCTGGAGTGCGGAGACGACCTGCTCGACCTGGGGGTCGAGGTCCTGGAACTCGCGCTGGTAGGCCGCGATCTGTTCCTCGAGGCTCGGCTCGGCCGGGTCGTGCGTCGCATCTGAGGGCTCAGGCATGCGGCGCAGTATGACACGAAAGTCATTGGCGTCGAAGTCCTTCGGTGTGTACTCTTTAACTTCGAACTTTAGTTTCGAAGTCTTCAGGGTGTGACTGTTCGGCCTTGGGCGGGCTGCCGTCCTGCCCCCGTCGGTTCGCGCCTCTGGTTCGTCTGGTTCGGCTTGTTCTGTTCGTTTTGATCTGACCTAGGAAGGTGAGTGTGACCACCGCGATGGGCGCCGCGCTGCGCCGGATCCAGCTGGGGAACGCGCTGAGCGCGTTCGGGAATGGCTTCACGGTTCCGTACCTGTATGTCTATGTGGCGAAGGTGCGTGATCTTGGTGCGAGTACGGCCGGTGTGGTGCTGGCCATGCTGGCCGTGGCCGCGCTGGCCGTGTTGCCGTTGACCGGTCGGGTGATCGACCGGCGGGGTCCGCTGCCGGTGGCCGTCGCGGGAACGGTCGCGGCGGCCGTCGGGTCGCTGGGGCTGGGGCTGTCCGCCACGGTGCCGATGGTCATCGCCTCGGCGGTGGCGCTCGGCGCGGGGATCGCGGTGATCCAGCCGGCCCTGGCGACGATGATCGTCTGGTGCTCGACGACGGTGACCCGGTCGCGGGCGTTCGCGACGCAGTTCTTTCTGAACAACCTGGGGCTCGGCGTCGGCGGTCTGGTCGGCGGTCTGCTGGTCGACGAGACCCATGCGGCGAGCTTTGTGCGGCTGTTCGGCATCGAGGCCGCGATGTTCCTGGTTCTGGGAGTCGCCATTGCGACCGTACGGCTGCCGCGGGCGCCGAAGGTCGAGGATGCGGTGCCGACCGAGGAGCGGCCCAAGGGTGCATGGCGGGCGCTGTTCGGTGACCGGCGGATGGTGTGGCTGTGCGTGCTGGGGTTTGTGTTGTTCTTCGCCTGCTACGGGCAGTTCGAGTCGGGGCTGGCGGCGTATGCCACCGAGGTGACCCGAATACCGCCGGCCACGCTCGGTATCGCGCTGTCGGCCAATACGGCGGCGATCGTGGTGGCGCAGTTCGTGGTGCTGAAGTTGGTGGAGCGGCGTCGGCGTAGCCGGGTGATGGCCGTGGTCGGAGGGATATGGACGGTGGCGTGGATAGCCGCTGGTCTGTCCGGGCTGGTGCACGGTGCGCCGGTGGTGGCGACGGCACTGCTGATCTCGACGTATGCGCTGTTCGGGATAGGCGAGTCGATGCTGTCGCCGACGGTGGCCCCGCTGGTGGCCGATCTGGCGCCGGCCTCGCTGATAGGTCAGTACAACTCGGCGTTCGCGCTGGTCAAGCAGTTGGCGTTGGCCGTTGGGCCGGCGGTGGGTGCGCTGATGGTGGGGCACGGGATGGCCGTGGCGTACATCGCGCTGCTGGTGGCGTGCGCCCTGGGGATCACGGGGCTGTCGTTGCGGCTGGGGCGGATGCTGCGGCCGGAACAGGACAACCCGCACCGGCTGGTGGCGGCCGTTCCGGCGCCGCGGTCGGAGCCGGTGGTCGCGGCGGCGTGAACCGCCGTACGGGCCGGACGGGGTGGCGCGGCCTCCCTGTCCGGGCCCGTGGGCGCGGCCCGTCCCGCTGGTTCCTCCAGTTCCTCTGGTCCCTCTAGGTCCGTGGCAGGGCGAATTCGCACCACACCGCCTTGCCGCCGCCCGGGGTGCGGCGCGAGCCCCAGGAGGAGGCGATGGTGGCGACGATGGAGATGCCGCGGCCGGCCTCGTCGGCCGGTTCGGCACGGCGGCGGCGCGGGAGGTGGTCGTCGCCGTCGGTGACTTCGATGATCAGGCGGCGGTCCGTGCGGCGCAGGCGCAGCCGCATGGGGGGCGTGCCGTGCTGGAGGGAGTTGGCGACCAGTTCGCTGGCGGCCAGGACGCCGAGGTCGTGCAGTTCGGGGGAGAAGCGCCAGGAGGCCAGGACTCCGGAGGCGAAGGCGCGGGCGCGCGGGGCCGCTTCCGTGCCGCCGTGGAGTTCGAGGGCGGCGTTATGGAAGAGCTCGGCGTCGTGCCCGGTCCGTTCGGGGTGCTGGAGGACGAGGATGGCGACGTCGTCGTCGTGCGCGGCCGTGATGCCGAGGGAGCGCAGCAGGCGGTCGCAGACGATGTCGGGGGCTCCGCTGGCGCCCGCGAAGGCGGCTTCCAGGGCCTCCACGCCGTCGTCGATGTCCTTGTCTCGGCGTTCGACGAGGCCGTCGGTGTAGAGGACGGCGCTGCATCCGGGGCCGAGGGGGACGGAGCCGGAGGTGTGCAGCCAGCCGCCGGTGCCCAGGGGCGGGCCGGTCGGTTCGGCGGCGCGCCGGACGGTGCCGTCGGCGTCGCGGACGAGGATGGGCAGATGGCCGGCGGAGGAGTAGACCAGGCGGCCTTCGTTGGGGTCGTGGACGGCGTAGACGCAGGTGGCGATCTGGCTGGCGTCGATCTCGGCGGCGAGGCCGTCCAGCAGCTGGAGGACTTCGTGGGGCGGCAGGTCGAGGCGGGCGTAGGCGCGGACGGCGGTGCGCAGCTGGCCCATGACGGCGGCGGCGCGCACTCCGCGGCCCATGACGTCGCCGATGACGAGGGCGGTGCGGCCGGCGCCGAGGGTGATGACGTCGTACCAGTCGCCGCCGACGGCCGCGTCCGTGCCGCCGGGCTGGTAGGTGGCGGCCACCCGGAGGTCGTCGGGCTGTTCGAGCTCCTGGGGCAGGAGGGAGCGCTGGAGGGTGACCGCGGCCTCGCGCTGGCGGGCCTCGCTGGCGCGCAGGCGCTCGGCGGATTCGACCTGGTCGGTGACGTCGGCGCCGAAGACCAGTACGCCCTTGTGCGGGGCGATGCAGGCGACCTCCGGGTCGGGGGCCGGGCCGCTGGCGGCGACCTCGATGGGGGTGCAGGTGAAGGTGTAGTAGCCGTCGCGGGTGTGGTCGGCGCCGGCGCCGCCGGGGACGCGGCGGGATTTGACCGTACGGGGCTTGCCGCTGCGCAGCACCTGGTCCATGAGCGGGAGCAGGCCCAGTTCGGCGAGTTCGGGGAGGGCTTCGCGGGCGGTGTGGCCGGCGGGGCGGGGGCCGAAGACGCCGGCGTAGGCGCCGTTGACGTAGGCGATGCGGTGTTCGGGGCCGTAGACGACGGCCACCAGGGCGGGGATGGTGCCGAGGATGTCGTGGACGGAGAGCGCGTCGACGGTGGGGGGCGCGGCCGCCGGGGCCGGGGCGTCGGCGGTGGCCGGTTCGGCGCGGGCGGCGGGGACGGATCCGGTACCGGAGGCGGCCGACGGGGCGTCCGGCTCCGATACGGCGGACGGCGTGGGCGCGGCGGGGCCGGCGGGCGGCGTGGCGCGGTCGGCGCGTTGGGCCGTACGCCGTTGTGTGCCGGGGAGCTTGGCGCTCCAGCGCGTGAAGATCACGGAGGGGTACCTCTTACTTCGCGTCGTCGCGCGGGATCGGGCCGTCGGCATGGGGGGACTCCCCTGGGCTCCGCCCGGCCCGGGGCCGGGGGAGGGTCGGCTGGGGGCACGCTCGGCGCCCTCTGACGGAATGCAGCAAACGTCCAGAATCCTCGTGATTGTCACTCTTTGCAGATACGAGCCCACCCATGGTCACACGTCCAGTGTGGCCGACCGGACTGACATCCGTCAGACGTCGGGGGCTCGGCGTGGAGTTCCGCACTCCGCTCCGCGCGGGTGCCCGGCGGCTGATGTGGCGTCATTCGCCAGGTCGTGGCGGTGTCGTCAGCTGGCTTCGTAGTGCCGGCCGGTGTCCGCCGCGAGTTCGAACTCGGCGCGCGGGTTTTCCAGGGAGCCGAGCGAGACGATTTCACGTTTGAACATGCCGGCGAGGGTCCATTCGGCGAGCACCCGCGCCTTGCGGTTGAAGGTGGGCACCCGGCTGAGGTGGTAGGCGCGGTGCATGAACCACGCCGGGTAGCCCTTGAGCTTGCGCCCGTAGATCTGCGCAACGCCCTTGTGCAGGCCGAGCGAGGCGACCGAACCGGCGTATTTGTGCGCGTAGTCGGTGATGTCGCCGCCCCGCAGGGTCGCCACGATGTTCTCGGCGAGCGTCTTGGCCTGCCGGAGGGCGTGCTGGGCGTTGGGGGCGCAGGTGGCGCGGGGCTCGTCGGGGGCGGCGGGCGGCTCGGCCGTCAGATCGGGCACCGCGGCCGCGTCCCCGGCGGACCAGGCGTGTTCGACGCCGTCCACCTGGAGCGCGGCGGTGCACTTGAGGCGGCCGCGGCCGTTCAGCGGGAGTTTGGTCGCGGCCAGGATGGGGTGCGGTTTGACGCCTGCGGTCCATACCAGGGTGCGGGTCGGGAAGCGGGCGCCGTCGCTGAGCACGGCGATGCGCTTCTCGCAGGAGTCCAGGCGGGTCTCCAGGCGTACGTCGATATTGCGGGCGCGCAGCTCACGTACGGCGTAGCGGCCCATCTCCTCGCCGACCTCGGGCAGGATCCGGTCGGTCGCCTCCACCAGGATCCACTTCATGTCCTCGGGCCGGATGTTGTGGTAGTAGCGCACGGCGTAGCGGGCCATGTCCTCCAGTTCGGCCAGCGCCTCGACACCGGCGTAGCCGCCGCCGACGAAGACGAAGGTCAGGGCGGCGTCGCGGACGTCGGGGTCGCGGGTGGAGGAGGCGATGTCGAGCTGTTCGAGGACGTGGTTGCGCAGGCCGATGGCCTCCTCGACGGTTTTGAAGCCGATGCCGACATCGGCGAGCCCGGGGACGGGGAGGGTGCGGGAGACGGAACCGGGGGCGAGGACCAGTTCGTCGTACGCCACTTGGATGGCGCCCTCCCCGGTCTCCTCGGCGGCCAGGGTGGTGATGACGGCCTTGCGTTCGTCGTGGTCGATGGCGGTGACCTCGCCGATGACGACATGGCAGTGGGGCAGCACCCGGCGCAGCGGTACGACGACATGGCGCGGCGAGATCGAGCCGGCCGCGGCCTCGGGCAGGAACGGCTGGTAGGTCATGTACGGCTCGGGGTCGACCACGACGATCTCGACGCTGCCCTGCCGCAGCTCGTGCTTGAGCTTCTGCTGGAGCCGGCGGGCGGTGTACATCCCGACATAACCGCCGCCGACCACGAGGATGCGCGCCACTTCGTTGGAAGTCCTGGAAGACACTGCCGTCACAGAGGTTCTCCTCGCGAGGTCGAGCCCGATACCACTGTTCCATGACGCACCCCGCGAGCGGCTTTGTCCACAGGCCGAACGAAATGCAGACGCGGGGGCGGTCGGAGCGGTCGGCGGTCCCCTCCCGGGGTGCTGGGCGAGGTGTGCAGGTCAGGGCGCAGGTCGCGGCGCGGCGCGGGGTGCGCAATCGGGGCGGATCCGGTCCGTTGGGCCGATCGGGGGGCGCAGTGTGCGGAACACCCCCTTCATTCTTGACCCGGGCTCAACTATGTTCATACCTCGTTGGGGTGCACCCTCTGTCGGGATGCCCTCACAGTCAGGGCGGGGAGTCTCCGGGGGGAGACGTCATTACCGGGGGAATCACTATGCATATGCAGAGCTCTCATTGGCCGACGGCCGTTGCCATGGCGGAGACGTCGCAGAGCGGCGCGGCCGGGCAGGGAAACGGGAACGGCAAGGCCGGTGGCAGTAACGGGGCAGTGGGCGCCAAGGCCGGTGCGGGTCTGACGGCCGGCGGCCGCAGCACGCCGCTGCGGGTGGATGCCCAGCGGAATCTGGAGCACGTCCTGCGGGCCGCGCGTGAGGTGTTCGGCGAGCTGGGCTACGGCGCGCCGATGGAGGACGTGGCACGCCGGGCCCGGGTGGGCGTCGGCACCGTCTACCGCCGCTTCCCGAGCAAGGACGTGCTGGTCAGGCGAATAGCCGAGGAGGAGACCTCGCGGCTGACGGACCAGGCGCGCACCGCGCTCGGTCAGGAGGACGACGCATGGTCGGCGCTGTCGCGCTTCCTGCGGACGTCGGTGGCCTCGGGGGCCGGGCGGCTGCTGCCGCCGGGGATTCTGCGGGTGAGCGCGCAGGCCGAGGAGTCGGCCGAGGCCCGGGTGCCGCTCCAGCGGGTGGCGTCGGAGGCGGACGGTGCGGCCGAGGTACGGGTGGTCGCGCAGCGCGGTGCGCCGGAGGGCGAACGCGGCGAGCCGGCGGCGGCGCAGACCTCGGGCGGCGGGCCGGACGGCGGCGAGGAGACTGCCGGGGCGCAGGCGCTGCTGGAGGTCGTCGGGCGGCTGGTGGAGCGCGCCAAGGCGGCCGGTGAGCTGCGGACGGATGTGACGGTGGCCGATGTGCTGCTGGTGATCGCCACGGGTGCGCCGTCGCTGCCCGACCCCGCGCAGCAGCAGGCCGCCTCGGCGCGGCTGCTGGAGATCCTGCTGGAGGGGCTGCGGTCGCGCCCCGTCGGGTGAGTTCCGGCGGCCGGATCCGTCCGGGCAGCCCCGTTCGGCGGGGCCCGCGGGCGGGTCCGGCGGCCGGTGGGGTGGTGTGCGTACGGTCCGGTGGCGGATACCCCGCACGGGTGAACGCTGGAGCGGTCGTGCAGGAACGATCCTCGGATGAGTGGTTGCCCGCCCGGGCCCTGAAGCCCGGGCGCCCGGTGTGGCACGCTTGCGCGGTGTTCCGGTGTGACGGCGTGTTCGGGGGCCTCGGCGATGGGTGTTGACGGGCGGGACGAGCGGCTCGGTCGCGAGTCCGGAGCCGGGGAGCCGGGCGCATCGGCCCCGCAGGTTCCCGGGCAGAGCGGGCCTCTGGGGGCGACTCCCCCGGCGGGCCGTGGCGAGGAGCGGCACGAGCGCACCCGGGACCGTGCCGAGGACATCGGGCACGGGGTGCCGGCGCAGCGCGACCGCTCCGAGGGGCGGGGCACCCGTCCCGGACGCGGTCCGGCGGCCGGTGAGGGCGCCGCCGAAGGTGCCGGCGAGGGTGCCGAACTGCCGCCGTCCGACGCGCAGTTGATCGCCGCCATGCGGGCGGGCGATGACGCCGCCTATGAGGAGCTGTACCGCCGGCACGCCCAGGCGGTACGGCGCTATGCGCGCAGCTGCTGCCGGGACACCCACACCGCGGAGGATCTGACCGGCGAGGTCTTCGCGCGCACGCTCCAGGCGGTGCGCGGCGGGGCGGGCCCCGATTCCGCGGTGCGCGCCTATCTGCTGACGACGGTGCGCCGGGTCGCCGCGGCGTGGGCGAAGACCCAGAAGCGGGAGCAACTGGTCGAGGACTTCGCGGTGTTCGCCGTGTCCGCCGACGGATCGTCGATGGACGACACGGGGTCGTTGGGCAGCGGCCTGGACCTGGGCGCGGAGGTCCGCGCCATGCACGAGGCCGAGCAGTCCATGGCGGTACAGGCGTTCCGGAGCCTGCCCGAGCGCTATCAGACGGTGCTGTGGCACACCACGATCGAGGACGAGTCGCCGAGCGAGGTCGCCCCGCTGCTCGGGCTGACCGCGAACGCCACCGCCGTTCTGGCGCACCGTGCCCGCGAGGGCCTCCGGCAGGCGTATCTCCAGGCGCATGTCAGCCAGTCGCTGACGGCCGGCGGCGACTGCGCCCGGTACGCGGACCGGCTGGGGGCCTTTGCACGGGGCGGGCTGCGGATGCGGGCCGAGCGGGGACTGCGCAAGCATCTGGACGACTGCGCGCGGTGCCGTTCGGCGGCGCTGGAGGTCGCGGACGTCAATGAACGGATCGGGGCGCTGCTGCCGGTCGCGGTCGTCGGGTGATTCGCCGCGGGGTATGCGCTCAAGGGCGCGGCCGCGGCGGTGGGTGTCGCGGGTGCGGCGGCGGGGGCCGGTGCGGCGGCGGCCGCGTCGGGTGCCGGTTCCGGTGCGACGTCCGGTGCTACGGGCGGGGCCGCCGTGAGCGAGGGGCTGGGGATGCCGGTCAAGGTCGGTATCGGGGTCGGGGTGACGGTGGTGGCGGGCGCTGCGCTTGCGGTGGCGCTCGCCGGATCGCCGCAGCCGTCGGCACGGCCGCAGGCCGAGCCGCGCCCGCCGGCCCCCGCCGCACCGCGGAAGCCGTCGCCCAAGCCGCCCCAGCACTCCCCCGAGCCGGTCGCGTCGGCCCCGGGCCGCACCCCGGTGCCCAGCCCCACTCCCACTCCCACACCGACCCCGACGCCCACACCGCGTCCGGCCCCGCCCGAGCCGACTCCGGCTCCGACCCCGCCCCCGACGACGGCCCCCGCTCCGCCGAAGCCCACCCCGACGCCTCCGCCGCCCGCCCCGACCACGCCGTACCGCCTCGATGCGCTGTCGTACGACGTCACCGGCGATGGCACCGCGCCGGAGCTGCGGGCGTTCGAGAGCGGTCCGGTGTGGAGGCGGCAGTATCCGCGTATCGACGGTACGGAGTACGAGCACGGCGTGAGCGTGCACGGGCCGTCCTCGGTGCTGATCGACCTCCATCGTCAGTGCACCGCGTATGACGCCGTCGCGGGGGTCGACGATCTGAGCCTGGGGCTGGGCGCGGTGCGCTTCTCGGTGTACGCGGACGGGGCGCGGCTGTGGCGGTCCGGCGTGGTGCGCGCCGGGGAGCCGGCGGTGCCGGTCCACGTCCCGCTGGCGGGCCGCACGACGCTGCGGCTGGTCGTCGAGCCGGTCACGCCGGTGGATGCGGTGGCGGTGGCGGATTGGGCGCGGTCGCAGATCAGCTGCCGGTGAGGCGCGCCGCCCGGCAACGACGGTCTGGGCGAGGAGTGTTGGGGCGCGCTGGACATCGCGGATGTTTCACGTGAAACATCGCTGCACAGCGTCGGGTTTCACGTGAAACATCGCCGCGGACGTCGGTGTCTTCACGCGAACCACCGTCGCGGAACGTCGAGTTGGCCCGCTACAGGCTTGCGCGGGGCACCACACCGCCCGCCAGTGCTCGCTGCCGCGCCGCCGCGCCCGTCCAGCACGTACCCCTCCGGGCCAGCAGCCGCCGCAGCCACAGCTCGGTGGAGACCAGTTCGGCGAGTCCGTCCAGCGGCAGCGGCTCGCCCTCGGCCGCCGCGCGCAGCGCCTTGCGCACCACCCGCGCCTCGACCAGCCCGGCGTCGGCCAGCAGCGGCGCGTCGAAGAGCCCGACCAGATCGGTGACGGCGGTGCGCAGCCCGGCCCGTACCTCGGCCGCATGGGTCAGATGCGAGGTGGCGCCCCAGCCGGGAGGCAGATCCCGTACGCCCGCGCCGGAGAGCACCGAGCGCAGCACCGCCGCCCGCGCGCCCGGCTGCACCCGCAGGGTGTCGGGCAGGGCGCGGCAGGCGAGCACGACCTGGTTGTCGAGAAAGGGGGCGTGCAGCCGCTGGCTGCGGATCTCGGCGGCCTGCTCGAAGACGCGGTGGTCGGCGGCCTGGCGGGCCAGTGCCGCGCGGGCGCGCCGCTCGCCGGGGCGGCCGCTGGCGGGCGAGCGGGTCGCCGCGTCGCCGAGGCGGCCCGCCACCTGTGCCAGTGCCTCGCCGGTGAGCCAGCGTGCGGCGGGCCCGGGACGGCACCAGGCGAGGGCGGCGAGCGAGGCGTCGACCGCGCCGCCGGGTGCCGGTTCGTCGGCGAACTGGCGCTCCATCAGGCGGCGGGCTGTGTCGGCCACGCCCTCCGCGTAGGGCGTACGGGCGAGTTTGCGGGCCGCGCGGTAGACGGTGAAGGGGACGAGGACGGACTGGGCGGAGGGGCCGTCGGCCTTGGCGAGCGCGGTGACCGGGCGCAGCAGATGGCGCCGTCTGCGGTCCATGAGGAGGTCGGCGAGCCGGGCCGGGTGGGCGTCGAGGACCTGGCGGGCGCCGTGCCCGACGAAGTGGTCGGCGCTGCCGGCGAGCAGCCGCCGTCGGTGGCGGGCGGCGGTGATGAGGGAGGGGCCGGGTTCGTCGGTGAGCGGGTGGGAGTCGAGGTCGGCGTAGGGCAGGGCCTCCTCGCCCGCGGCGACCACGACATGGCGCAGCCGGGGGTTGTCGGCGATGCTGCGGGCGCGTTCCAGCTCGGCCTCGCGGTGGGCCTGACCGCCGCCCGTCGCACGGTCGTTGAAGGTGACGGCCAGCAGCCGTTCGCCGTGGCCGTTGAGGGTGCCGGGGCGGCCGGGCAGGCCCGCGGCGAGCAGCGCGAGGGTGCCGGAAGCGCTGCCGCCGGAGAGGTCGGCTCCGATGCCCGGAGCCGGTGCGCCGCGGGCGGCCCGCCGTTCGGCCGGCCCCATACCGGGCACCGGGCCGGGGTCGAGGCCGTCCAGGCCGTCGGGGTCGGGGACGTGCCGCGGGCTCGCCAGCCGGGCCCGTACCGCCTCGATCAGCGCCTCGCGCACCCCGTCGACGGCCTGTTCCGGGGGGATCTGGGGCGCGGCGACGGCGAGCGAGGCGGTCGGCTCGTAGGAGGTGATGTCGCGGGCGCCGCCGCGCAGTACCAGTGCATGGCCGGGCGGGATGCGGCGGACGCCTTCGTAGGGTGTGCCGGTGCCGAGCGCCTCGGGGGCGTCCGGGCAGGCCAGCAGCGCGGCGAGATGGCCGACGTCCAGGCCGGCCTCTATGAGGTCGGCGAGCGGGAGGGCGGCGGTGGCATAGGCGGTGCCGCCAGCCCAGGGGGTGTGGAAGACGGGCCGGGCGCCGGCCAGATCGCCGGTGACGGTGATCCGGCGCCCCACCTGGACGACTGCGGTGTAGCTGCCGGGCCATGCGGTCAGATGCCTCAGTGCGCCCCCGCGCGCCGCGAACAGCCCGACCCGCAACTGGTCGTCGGTGGCCCCGCAGACGCCGAAGACGGCGAGCCGGGTCTGGGGATCGGCCTGGACGACGCGTACCTCGTCGGGCCGCCAGTCGCCGACGGCCCACAGCGGATCCGGGTCGCCCCACAGAAGCTGGGCGCCCACGGGCAGGACGGTCGCGCTCTCTCGGCCGGCGGCCGGTCCCGTGGCGGTACTGCTCCACCCCACCAACCAGCGCATCGCCGCCTCCACCCGATTCCCCGTCCGCCGAGGGGCGCACGGCCGCCCGTACGTCGGCCGCCCGTACAGCGGATTGCCAAGCTGTCGCCATGGTGTTGCGCGGACCATGCTGCCATGGCGGGGGCGTGCGGGAGGGTACAAGAGTGGCCCGTATGCGGGGTGTTCGCGGCGCGGGCGGGGGCCGCGTCGACCCCGGGTGGCCCCCCGTGTGGCCCCCGAGGCGGCTCCGAATGGGCCGCGGCGTGAAATCATCACCCGTCGATTTTCGGCCAAAGTCTGTACGGTTCAGCCCAGTTGATGCGATCGGGCGTCGCGTCAACGGGTGCCGCAACCGGCCGTCGGCCGATCTGCGCGACGGTCCGGGAAGCGGGCTTCGCCTCCCGGACCGGACCGCCACCCGCGGGGAATGAGGTGGCGGTATCCCCCAGCCCACTGGATCCAGTGCAGCGGGCCAACCCACGCAGGACCCATGGAAGCGCTCTCGTCACAGGGCAGGCAGCGCGCACGGACGGGCGCACGGGCACACGTACCCGGAGCACATGCCAATTCCCGCACCCCTGTTTGAACACGAATCTCGCCATCCGGGACACCGACTCTTAACGGTCGGGATCCGGCGAACTACTCTGGGTGGACGCATGCCCCGGGGGTACCGGGGAGGCTGTCGCTGTGTCGAGGGGTGCGCATGTCCAGGGATATACGCGGGCCGAACGAAAAGCTCGGCACCGTTCTCGCCCTCGCGGGGATCAGCAATGCCGGATTGGCGCGCCGGGTCAACGACCTCGGTGCGCAACGTGGACTGACGCTTCGCTATGACAAGACGTCGGTGGCCCGGTGGGTGTCCAAGGGCATGGTGCCGCAGGGCGCCGCGCCCCATCTGATCGCGTCCGCGATCGGCAGCAAGCTCGGCCGGCCGGTGCCGCTGCACGAGATCGGGCTCGCCGACGCGGACCCGGCACCCGAGGTCGGCCTGGCATTTCCCCGCGATGTGGGCGCGGCGGTGCGGTCCGCGACCGAGCTCTACCGACTTGATCTGGCCGGGCGGCGAGGGGGCAGCGGCGGCATCTGGCAGAGCCTGGCCGGATCGTTCGCCGTCAGCGCGTACGCCACCCCCGCCTCCCGCTGGCTGATATCCCCGGCCGACAGTTCGGTGGCGCGGGAGGCGGCCGAGGCTCGCGACAAGGATGCCGCGGCGGCCGGAGATGCCGGGATCCCGCAGCACGTCGGCCACAGCGATGTCTCCAAACTGCGCGAGGCGGCGGAGGACGCGCGGCGCTGGGACTCCAAGTACGGCGGCGGGGACTGGCGTTCGTCGATGGTGCCGGAATGCCTGCGGGTGGACGCCGCGCCGCTGCTGCTCGCCTCGTACAGCGACGAGGTCGGTCGGGCGCTCTTCGGCGCGACCTCCGAACTCACCCGCCTCGCCGGGTGGATGGCCTTCGACACCGGCCAGCAGGAGGCCGCCCAGCGCTACTACATCCAGGCGCTGCGGCTCGCCCGTGCGGCCGCCGACGTCCCCCTGGGCGGCTACGTCCTGGCCTCGATGTCCCTCCAGGCGACCTACCGCGGCTTCGCCGACGAGGGCGTCGACCTCGCCCAGGCCGCCCTGGAGCGCAACCGCGGCCTGGCCACCGCGCGCACCATGAGCTTCTTCCGCCTGGTGGAGGCGCGGGCCCAGGCCAAGGCCGGCGAGGCCCGCGCGTGCGAGGTGGCGCTGAAGGCGTCCGAGGGCTGGCTGGAGCGCTCCCGCAGCGGCGACCCGGACCCGTCCTGGCTGGACTTCTACTCCTACGAGCGGTTCGCCGCCGACGCCGCCGAGTGCTACCGGGATCTGCGGCTGCCGCGCCAGGTCCGGCGCTTCACCGAGCAAGCGCTCTCCCGCCCCACGGAGGAGTTCGTCCGCTCGCACGGGCTGCGCCTGGTGGTGTCCGCGGTCGCCGAACTGGAGTCGGGCAATCTGGACGCGGCCTGCGCGGCGGGCACCCGCGCCGTCGAGGTGGCCGGCCGGATCTCCTCGGCCCGCACCACCGAGTACGTCCGCGATCTGCTGCACCGCCTGGAGCCGTACGGCGACGAGCCGCGGGTGGTGGAGCTGCGCGAGCGGGCGCGGCCGTTGCTGGCGGCGCCGGCGTAGGGGGCCGCGGGCGGGGCGGCGGGGCGGGCCGCCCCGGCTCGTACCTGCCGCATTGTCAGTGGTGACCGTCATGATGGAGTACGTCGTCGGCAAATGACGCGCGGGCCCCCGGCCAGGGGCGGGCCTGCGGTCGTCCGGTTGGGGAGGTGCAGTGGCGGCGTACGACTGCGATGTGCTGGTGATCGGTGCCGGCATCGTCGGGCTCTCCACGGCGTATGCGCTCACGCGCGCCGCGCCGGGCACCCGCGTCGTGGTGCTGGAGAAGGAGCCGGGGCCCGCCCGCCACCAGACCGGCCGCAACAGCGGCGTGATCCACAGCGGCATCTACTACCCGCCCGGCTCCCTCAAGGCCCGCTACGCCCTCCAGGGCTCGGCCGAGCTGGTCAAGTTCTGCGCCGAGCACGACATCCCGCACGAGGTCACCGGCAAGCTGATCGTCGCCACCGACCGCAGCGAGCTGCCCCGGCTGCACGGCCTGATCCAGCGCGGCCGGGAGCACGGCCTGCCGGTGCGCGAGCTGGGCCCCGCCCAGATAGCGGAGTACGAACCAGAGGTGCGCGGCCTGGCCGCCATCCATGTCGGCACGACCGGCGTCTGCGACTTCGGCGCGGTCGCCCGCCGGTACGCCGCGCTCGCCACGGACGCCGGGGCCCGGATCGTGTACGGCGCCGAGGTGACGACGATCGGGCGCCGGCCGGGCCGCGTGGCGGTCCGTACGACTGCCGACACGGTCTACCGCGCCCGCGCCCTGGTCAACTGCGCCGGCCTGCACTGCGACCGCATCGCCCGGCTGGCCGGCGACGCCCCCGGCATGCGGATCGTCCCCTTCCGCGGCGAGTACTTCACCCTCGCCCCCGAGCGCGCCTCTCTGGTCCGCGGCCTGGTCTACCCCGTCCCCGACCCGGCCTTCCCCTTCCTGGGCGTCCATCTCACCCGCGGCATCGACGGCGCCGTCCACATCGGCCCCAACGCCGTCCCCGCCCTCGCCCGCGAGGGTTACACCTGGCGCACGATCCGCCCCACCGACCTCGCCGGCACCCTCGCCTATGCCGGTTCCTGGCACATCGCCCGCCGCCACTGGCGCTACGGCGCCGGCGAACTCCACCGCTCCCTCTCCCGCCACGCCTTCGCCGAAGCCGTCCGCCGCCTGCTCCCGGCCGCCCGTGAGGAGGACCTCCTCCCCTCCCCCGCCGGCGTCCGCGCCCAGGCCGTCCTCCCCGACGGCACCCTCGTCGACGACTTCCTCTTCGCCGAATCCCCGGGAATGGTCCACGTCCTCAACGCGCCGTCGCCGGCGGCCACGGCGTCGCTGCCTATCGGGCGGGAGGTGGCGCGGAGGGTTCTGGGGGTGATGGGGGAGTGATCAGGGGCCGGGGACGGTGGGACGCGGGGCCGCCGTAGTGCGAGGCGCGGCGGGGCGGACGGCCTGGGCGCGGACGCCGGCGGCGCCGGAAAGACGCCCACGCCGCCCCCTCCCCTACCATCCGTAGAATCAACACACTGTGTCCGAGAATCCCGCCACCCCCGAACCCGACATCGCCCAGCGAACCGCCGCCCCCGAGGCCGGCGGCCTGGAGGCCGGTGCGCACGACCCTGCCGGCACGGCCCCCCGCCTCGGTGCCACCGCCGCATCGGCGGCCGTGCCGCGGCGTGGCGGCCCGATGTTCCCCGACGGGACCGGGCCCGCCGCGGACCCCGCGGGCTCGCATCACGAGCGGCGGATCCGCTCCTTCCAGCCCCGCCGCAGCCGCGTCTCGCCCTCGCAGGCCGATGCGCTGCGCCGCCTGTGGCCGACGTGGGGCCGGGACATCGACGGGCTCTCCCGCATCGATCTGGACGAATTCTTCGATGGGCGGCCGGTCGTCCTGGAGATCGGTTTCGGCATGGGCGAGGCCACCGCACAGATGGCCGCCGCCGACCCGGACACCGGCATCCTCGCCTGTGACGTGCACACTCCCGGCCAGGGCAATCTGCTCGGTCTCGCGGAGCGGAACGGTCTGTCCAACATCCGGGTCGCCAACGGCGACGCGATCATCCTGCTGCGCGAGATGCTCGCCCCCGGCTCCCTCGCCGGCCTGCGCGTTTTCTTCCCCGACCCCTGGCCGAAAAAGCGCCACCACAAGCGCCGCCTGATCCAGCCGGAGTTCGTTTCGCTGGCCTCCACCCGGCTCGCCCCCGGCGCCCTGGTGCACTGCGCGACCGACTGGGAACCGTACGCCGAGCAGATGCTGGAGGTCCTCTCCGCCGAGCCGACGCTGGAGAACCTCCACCCCTCTTACGCACCTCGGCCGGACTTCCGGCCGCTCACGAGGTTCGAGGGGCAGGGGCTGGACAAGGGGCATGTCGTGCATGACCTGATGTTCCGCAGGCGGCCGTAGCGTTCCGCGGGCGGCCGTGGCCGACGGACGGCGCTTCGCAGGGGCCGTGGCCCTTGTGGCCCTGTCGGCGCGGGGCGGTGGCCCTCGTCCGCGCGCTCCCCGCCCTCGTTAGGGTCGACTGGTGTACCCGTCCAGGCACCCCTGCCCGCCGCCGCCCCCGCAGCCGCCCTTCCCGGCGTGCGAGCCATGCCCGCACGCCGCCGCGTACACCCACACTCCCGACCCGTACACACCCGCTCCGGAAACACCCCCTCCGCACGCCGACGCCCCCGAGCCCCCCGCCCACCGGCCGCGTCGGCGCCCCGCGCTGTGGCGCAGCAGGACGGTGCGCGCGCTCGCACTGGTCTCGCTGCTCGCGCTCTGCGGCGTGATCATCCTCGCCATCGTCCGCCGCCATACCGGCACCGAGGGCTTTCTGGTCGGCCTCGGTCTCGCCGTGTTCCCCGTACCGCCGCTGATCGCGGCGCTCTGCTGGCTGGATCACATAGAGCCGGAGCCGTGGCGGCATCTCGCGTTCGCCTTCGCCTGGGGTGCGTGCGCGGCCACCCTGGTCGCGATTCTCGCCAACGGCTTCGTCACCGACTGGGTGGCGGCCAACGTCGTTGGCGAATCCCCGTCCGACGCCCAGACCTGGGGCTCGACGATCATCGCCCCCGTCGTGGAGGAGCCGGTCAAGGCGGCCGCCGTCCTCCTCCTCTACCGCTTCCGCCGCCGCGACTTCGACGGCATCACGGACGGCCTCGTGCTCGCCGGCCTCAGCGCCACCGGCTTCGCCTTCACCGAGAACATCCTCTATCTGGGCCGCGCCTTCGGCGAGGACCAGTCGATGGGCCACTCCGGTCTGCACTCCCTCACCGCCGGCACCTTCTTCATCCGTATCGTCGTCTCCCCCTTCGCCCACCCCCTTTTCACCATGCTCACGGGCCTGGCATTCGGAATAGCCGCCAACCGCCCCGACCGCCGCCGTACCACCCGCGCCGCGATCGTCCTGCTGGGCCTGCTCACCGCCGTTCTCCTCCATGCCATCTGGAACGGCGCGACCATCCTCGGCGACCTCGGCTTCCTCACCGTCTACGGCCTGTTCATGGTCCCGGTCTTCCTCACCATCGCCTGGCTGGCGATCTGGTCCCGCGGGCAGGAACTCCTCTCCCTTCGCAGCTACCTCGCCCCGTACGCGACCACCGGCTGGCTCACCCCCACCGAACCGGCCGCCCTCTCCTCCCACAGGACCCGCACCCTGGCTCGCCGGATAGCCCGCCGCACCCAGGGCCCCACCGCCGCCCGCGCCGTCACCGAATACACCGCCCTCGCCACCACCCTCTCCTTCCACCGCCGCCGCGCCCATCTCATGGGCCCCACATCGGACTTCAGCACCAGAGAACGGGAACTCCTGCTGCACCTGTGGCGGTACCGGCCTTGGGCACAGGAGGCGTTGGCGGAGGCTGCGTTGACGGAGGCGGAGGCGAGTACGGACCGGCCGTGACCGGCCGATATCCGTGCCGTTAGCTCTCGTCCGCCATTCCCCAGGCGACTGCTGACGCAGAACCCGCCCACCCCTCAGGGGTACACCAGACGGCTCCCATGCCGTGATGTTCGAGGTAGGTGGCATAAACACCGATGTCTTCCGAGAAGAGCCCCAGGAGATGTGGTGTGGGCTCGTTCTTCTGCGTGTACAAGAAGTAGCGGTACTCCAAGAGCTGGCCGACTGCCTCTCGAACTGCCTGTGTGGTGTTGCCTTTCTTTACCGCCTTAGCCTCAACCAGCCACTCGGCGCCGTCTGCCTGGAGTATGAGATCGCGCGGATGCACCCGATCCGTGACGGGGGTAAATCCGCGCCCCAGTATGTACGGCCCGAAGCGCTGGATCAGTCCCTCGTGAGCCTGCTTCCTTTGCTCCTCGCGTTCCGCGATCTGTACGACGTAGTCGCCACCCGTCTTGGGGCGAAATCCGTCCAGGCCCTCATACGTGCCGTGCCCGTGGTGGGTGTACTCCACCATGGGCCCAGCGGGATCGTTCACGACCGCGATCTGCGGTTCGACAGCGAGAGCGGCCTTGAGAATCGTCGTCATGGTGCCGAGATCTGCACAGAGGTCGCCCTCGCTCGGAAGCCGATCGATGGCATAGCAGCGTGCGGCGACACTGCTGGCCTCATACGCGCGGGCGCGCCAACCGCGATGCATGAACTGCGGCTGGTCGTTCCATTCCGCGATGAGGGCGTCATGAAGTTCGGCCTGCAAGGAACGGGCTCTCACGGCCAGGTGAGCGCGGAGCCGTTGCCCCGTCGTCGCCAACTGTTCGCTGAATACCGTGACTCCCTGTTGAAGGGTCAGCGCAACGGACTTGAGGTCTGCCGCGAAAATGTAGGCAAGATACAGCCCATTCGTCCCCCGGCCTCCCGCGGCCGGATCAAATACCCGGATCCACGGGGTTGCCGCCGCCCCGCCTTGTCCGCCGTGTCCCTCCGCCTTCATGCCGTACGGCAGGGCGCCTACGAGACGGGTGCCTGCTTCCCTCAGCACACCTTGGCCGGGGTTCCCGCTCGTCGTGGTGAGCGTGGGGTCGAACTTATCGGCCACATCGAGGAGTAGGTCACGTATACCCATGACCAGAAACTAACGAAGATCGAACAAGAGTGGATAGATTTCGATCACATCGATGGTTTTCGGTCATGCTCCGGTCGTTCGGCTTGAAACGATGTACAGGAGCTGACAGATGCTGCTGGTACAACATCTTCCGGACGCGGGCCCGCCGTGTCGCTGATCATCTGAAGCACACGCGCGTCGGAGCCAGCAGCAAGAGCTCGGGCGGCGTCCCTCTCACGAGACTGTAGGTACTGAATTGCGGCCGTACCCTCACCAGCAAGACATGCTCGAACGACTGCGTATCGAGCGCGAGATCCATGATCGCCATAGCAACTTGCTGGTGGCCGCCACAGGTACGGGTAAGACCGTGATGGCTGCACTCGACTATCGGAACCTCACACAGCACAACGGTGGCTGGCCGCCCAGGCTGCTCTTTATTGCGCACCGCCAGGAGATCTTGAAGCAGTCGCTTCGCACGTACCAAGAAGCGTTGGGCGAGGCTGGTTTCGGTGAGCTGCATGTTGGAGGGGCCGTTCCCTCCGACTGGAACCATGTGTTCGCCAGCGTGCAGTCGTTGGGGCCATCCGCCCTGGATCGGCTCGCTCCCGATCACTTCGATGTCATCGTCATCGATGAGTTTCACCACGCGGTGTCGAAGACGTACCGGCGCATCATCGATCATTTTTTCCCCAGCGAACTTCTGGGCCTCACGGCGACGCCCGAGAGGATGGATGGACACAGCGTCCAAGACGAGTTCTTTGGCGGGCGTATCGCCGCCGAGATGCGCCTATGGGAAGCGCTGGAGAACGATCTGCTCAGCCCGTTCCGCTACTTTGGCATTGCCGATGACACCGATCTAGAGGCGATCACATGGAAACGTGGCGCCTACGACGTCGCCCAACTCAACTCTCTCTTCACTGGAAACCGAGAGCGCGCGCAACTCGTCCTCAAGGCCGTTCACGATAAAGTAGCCGACCCGCTCGCAATGAAAGCGTTGGGGTTCTGTGTTTCGGTGGACCATGCGAGGTTTATGGCCAACTTCTTTCGTGAAGCGGGATTTAGCGCGGCCGCCCTCGACGGGTCCACTCCATCGGCAGAACGCGAACGCGTGCTCACGGCGCTACGCGACGGCTCAGTGCAGATCATTTTCTCTGTCGACCTCTTCAATGAGGGTTTGGACATCCCGGACGTCGATACGCTGCTACTTCTGCGCCCTACGTCCAGTGCCACGATCTTCCTGCAACAACTAGGCCGCGGGCTCCGCCGTACGCCTGGCAAATCCTCCCTCACCGTCTTGGACTTCATCGGCCAACACCGCAAGGAATTTCGCTTCGAAGAGCAGTTCCGGGCGCTCACCAACCTCACGCGTAACCGGTTGATGAAGCATGTGGATCTGGACTTTCCCAAGCTCCCCGCCGGGTGCGAAATCATCCTGGATCGCAAGTCGAAGGACCGGATCCTCGACAACATTAAGACTCAAGTAGGGGTCAAGGTCACGCAACTCGCGCGTGAGGTCGGGTCGTACGCCGAGCATAAGCTCGCCCACTACCTTGAAGAGAGTCAGCGCGACCTACCAGAGCTCTATAAGTCGAATAACTCACGGACGCGTCTGCTGCGGCGCGCGCACCTTCTCTCGGAAACCGGGCCGGAGGGGGAGGATGCACTCCTCAAGCGCGTATCGGCGTTCCTGCACGTAGACGATCCCCAGCGAGTTGCTGCCTATACCCGGATGATCGAAGATCACGCGCCTTCTTATGACGTGCTCGATCCGATAGGCCAGGCGTATGCGCGCATGCTGTTCTTCTCGCTCTGGCCCCTCGGCGGAGGCTTCGCCAGCTACGCACAAGGGCTTGCCACGCTCCGTCGTCACGCCGCATTCCGAGACGAGCTACGCCAAGTACTCGCCTACAACCTGGAGCACACGGAGCACTACCCCATTCCTCTCGATGGAGAGCACGCCACCCTACCGATGACGGTGCATGCCTCCTACAGTCGTGAGGAAATCTTGCCTGCCCTCGGACAGGCAGCGGTGAACGGGTTCAAACCCGGATACTTCCGAGAAGGCGTGAAGTGGTGCGAGGGCGTTCGCACCGATGCGCTTTTGATCACGCTGGAGAAGGACGAGAAGGACTTCTCCCCACAGACCCGTTATAAGGATTACGCAATAAGCTCGCATCAGTTCCACTGGGAGTCTCAGAATCAGACGTCTGAGACGTCCGCCACCGGTCTGCGCTACCAGGAGCACAAGGAACGCGGTTCACACGTGCTTCTCTTCGTCCGCCGATTCAAGTCGACGGACATTGGCGGCCCTCAGCCTTGGATGCTCCTCGGGCCGGCAGAATACGCATCGCACGAATCCAGCAAGCCCATGGGCATCGTCTGGAACCTTCGCCATCCGCTGCCGGCAGATGTTTTGACGTATGCCGCCTACAACGTCAAGGCAGCCGGGGAAGAGCGCGCGTAAAGTCGGGAAATGTTGTCCCTGACAAGGAGGTTGTGGTGATGGCCGGAGTTCCCACGGCAGTTGTGGCCGCGAGTGGGATTGTGGGCGGCTACGGGGTGGCCCGGTGGACGAAGAAGCGGCCGCTCGGGGGTGTGGTGTTGGCGGCGGCGGGGGCCGTGGCGGCGACGGAGTGGCGGCGGAAGGCCGGCGCGGGCACGGCGGCGGCGCTGGGCGGGGCCTATCTGGCCGGGTTTGTGGGGGCGCATCCGCTGGCCAAGAAGATCGGGGCCTGGCCTTCGGTGTGTGCGGTGGCGGGTGGGGTTGCCGTGGCGTCGTGGGTGGCGGTGGATCGTCGGAAGTAGCGGGGCCCGTCCGTTGGCCGTACGGGTGGGGCGGGGCGGGGCCGCGGTTCGGTGGCCCCGCCCCGGTGCGTACGCGCGCCCGTAGGCGTGCCCGTAGCCGTACCCGTGGGAGGCCTTACGCCGACGCCTCGTTCAGGAGATCCATGTCGGACTCCGTGAGGGTGAGGTCGGCGGCGGCCAGGAGGGGTGGGAGCTGGGACACGGTGCGGGCGCTGGCGATGGGGGCGGCGATGGTGGGGCGGGCGGCGAGCCAGGCGAGGGCCACGGTGGCGATCTCGGCTTCGTGGGCGGTGGCGACGGTGTCGAGGGCGCGCAGGACGCGGCAGCCGCGCTCGGTGGCGAGGTACTGGGCGGCCTTCTCGGAGCGGGAGCTGTCGACCGTCGTCTCCGGGCGGTACTTGCCGGTCAGAAAGCCGGAGGCGAGGGCGTAGTACGGGACCGCGGCCAGGCCGTTGCGGGCGGCGACGTCGGCCAGCTCGCCCTCGTAGGTGTCGCGGGAGACCAGGTTGTAGTGCGGCTGGAGCGCCACGTAACGGGCCACGCCCTCGCGGTCGGAGAAGGCCAGGGACTCCGACAGGCGGGCCGCCGAGATGTTGGAGGCGGCGATCTCGCGGACCTTGCCGGCCCGGACGAGTTCGTCGAGGGTGGTGAGGAACTCCCCGACCTCGACGGATTCGTCGTCGTAGTGGGTGTAGTAGAGGTCGATGTAGTCGGTGCGCAGGCGGGTGAGGGAGGCGTCCACCGCGGACGTGATGGTGGCGGCGGAGAGGCCCCTGAGGTGGGGGTGCGAGGGCGCGCCGACCTTGGTGGCGATGACGACGTCGGAGCGGTTGCGGCGGGACGCCAGCCAGTTGCCGATGACGGTTTCGGACTCGCCGCCCTGGTTGCCGGGCGCCCAGGCCGAATAGACATCCGCGGTGTCGATGAAGTTGCCGCCGCCGGCCACGTACGCATCGAGTACGGCGAAGGATTCGGCCTCGTCCGCCGTCCAGCCGAAGACGTTGCCCCCGAGGCAGAGGGGGGAGACGGAGAGCGAGCCGAGGGGTGTGCGGGGTGCGGTCAGTGGTGCGGTCATGCGTCGAGACAACGTCGCGGGAAGCGGGGCTATTCCCGCCTGAGCCGGTCAGATCAGGCGGGAACAGGCCAGATTGGGCACCTGACTCACACGTTCAGACCGTGCTCCCGCAGCCACGGCATCGGGTCTATCGGGTCGCCGGCGTGGGGGCGGACCTCCAGGTGGAGGTGGGGGCCGGTGACGTTGCCGGTGGCGCCGACGCGGGCTATGACGTCGCCGGTGCTCACCTTGCCGGAGGTCTTGACCATGGAGGAGAGGTGGCAGAACCACAGCTCGGTGCCGTCGTCGAGGGTGAGGACGATGCGGTAGCCGTAGGAGCCGGCCCAGCCCGCCTGCGTGATGGTGCCGGAGTGAACTGCCCTGACGGGAGTGCCGGTCGGGGCGGCGAAGTCCTGGCCGGTATGGGTCGCCACCCAGAGGTCGCTGCTCTCACCGAAGCCGGCCGTGAGGGTGTAGGAGGCGACCGGGGTGAGGTAGCTCTTGGCGAGCTGGGCGAGGCGTTCGGCCGCCGCCTTCTTGCGGGCGGCTTCCTCGGCCGTGCGCCGGGCCTCCTGCTCCGCCGCCTTCTTGACGGCCGCGGCCTTTTCGGCGGTCGCCTGGTGGGCGGAGGCGTCCTGGGCGGCCCGGGTGATGGCGGCGGACTCCGCGCTGTCGAGCTGATCCTGGTCGGCGGCGTCGTGCTGGGCGTCGGCCTGCTGGAGGATCCGGTGGCGCAGCGCCTCGCCGGCGCCGGCGGCCTCGTGCCGGCTCAGGCCCGCCTGGGTGAGAGGGCCGGAGGCGGCGCCGGAGCCGGAATCCGAGCCCGCGTCGGATATGAGGGAGCCGACTCCGGGGAGGGACTTGGCATCCGGCAGCTTGGCGGCGAGGTCGTCGGCCATCCCGCCGATGTCCGGCATCGAGATCGGTACCGGCGGACGGCCCTCGGCGCTGGCCATACCGCCCGCGCCGACCGCCGCGATGACGCCGACGCCCAGGACCGTACCGCTGCGCGCGAGACCGCCGCTGCGCTGTTTGGCCACCCGGTGCTTGCCCCGGACGGAGCGGACGGAGTCCTCGGTGGGGTTCCATTCCTCCCACGGCCCGTCGTCGGCACGGAGGCCGTCCCGCTCGCGGTCGCGGACACCGCCCTGGTAGACGACACGGGGACCGCCGAAGTGATCCGGGCCGTCGTACGGACCCCGGTCGTCGAAGGGCCCCGGGCCGTCGAACGGACCCCGGTCGTCGAAACCGGCGGGGGAGGGGACCTCGGGGGTAGGCCTGTTGGACGCCACGGGGGCGCACTCCTTTCCTTCCTTCGCGCCTACCGGGTTAGCTGACGGGTTCGGAGCAGGAAGGTCTCCTACGGACGGCTTCGGCGAAAGGCGCCCGATTCACCCCAAGGTGGTGGTTCCCCGGTTCCTCGGTGCAGTTCAAGCACGTCGTGCGGTGCGGGCGGGGCGTTCCGTTGCCGGTCGCACACCGTTCGACTGCCGCTGGGGACGGATCGGCGCCTATCGGTGGTGAATTCGCCCGGTTCGTACGGAAACTGCCCTGTGCCGCAAGGGAAGTGCATGACGTACTTGGCGTGCGCGTGCAGGATTCGGCGGCGGCGCGCGGTGCCGTCCTTGCGACGGCTGGGACGACCGCGCTCCGTTATCGGACAGTAATAGAGATCGCGGTTGTTTTCCAAGCCCTCCGGGGAATCCGTATGCGCTCCGCATCGGCCATGGCGTGGACTTTTCCACCCATCAGCCGAACAAATCGGGCGAGTTGGCCGACACTCGCCACATGTTCGTCATGTGACGGTGTGTCAGTTGTTATGCGGAGGGGTGCCCGCCGGTCACCCAGCGTGAGAGCAGTAACGTCGGATCATGCTCGTCAACGTGGTCAACGTCGTCAACAGCGCGCAGACAGTGGCGGATCGGTACCGGGAGTTCTCCTGGCAGCAGGCACGGGGACGGTCCGACGCCCACGCCGAGTTGACCGCGAGGATCGGCCAGGACGCGGAATTCTGCGATCTGTTGTCGGGATCGCTGCCTGCCGGGAACGCCCAGCAGCCGAGTCTCCTCCTGGCCGCCGTCCGCTATCTCGACGGCCCGCACGCCGAGCACGGGCCGCGCGACGAGACGGCGTACGGACGCTGGCGCGAATGGACGATCCGGCACTGGGACGAAGTCCGTACGGTGATCATGCGGCGCGCCGGCCGGACGAACGATCCGGGCCACTGCGCCACGCTGCTGCCCCTGCTCGCCCGGCTGCCGCAGCCGCTCGCGCTCCTGGAGGTCGGGGCGTCGGCGGGGCTGTGCCTGCGGCCGGAGCTCTACCACTACCGGTACGAGGAGGCGTCGAGCCGCCCGGGGACGCGACCCCGCGCGGCCGCATGCGGTGCGTCCGGCAGCCCGGTGACCCTGACCTGCCGTACGAGCGCGGCCGGCGCCGGTCCCGTACCGGAGGTCCCCGCCCGCGTCCCCGAGATCGTCTGGCGCGGCGGTGTCGACCTCGACCCGCTCGACCCGGTCGCCGACCCCGATGACCTCCGCTGGCTGCGGGCCCTGGTCTGGCCGGGGGACGGGAAGCGTGCGGAGCGCCTTTCGGCCGCCGTCGGCCTGGCCCGGACCGCGCCCCGGCCCGGTGTCGTACGCGGCGATCTGCTCGACGAACTGCCCGCGCTGGCCGCCGAGGCGCCGCCCGGGGCGACGCTGGTGATCTTCCACTCGGCCGCTCTGGCCCTGCTCCCGGCGGACCGTCGCGAGCGGTTCGCCGCCCTCGTGCGGTCGCTGCTCGCCGGGCGGGAGGGCCGCGGCCACTGGATCTCCCAGGAGCAGCACGGCGTCCTGCCCTGGATCACCAGCCCCGCGCACCGGGCGGCCCGGCACCCCGACGACGCCTCGCTCACCCTCGCGCTGGACGAGCGCCCGCTCGCGCTGACCGGCCCGTACGGGGAGAGCCTGCACTGGCTGACGGAGGGGACCTCCGCCGGGACGGCCGGGCAGCCGGCAACCGGCTGACCCCGCGCCCAGGGCCCGCCCACCGGGCAGGCCCTACGCCCGCAACGGCCGCTGCACCGCCAGCAGCGCCATATCGTCCGCCCGCACCCCGCCCGTGTGCCGGGAGACGTCCTGGACCAGGCCGTCCAGGAGGGCGTCCGGCCCCGGGAAGTGGCGGCCGCGGAGCCGGGCCGGGGCGTCGTAGAAGCGGCCGGAGGCGTCCCGTGCCTCGGTCACCCCGTCCGTGAACAGCAGCAACAGCGAACCGGCCGGGAAGAACGTCTCGTCCACCCGGTCCGGCCACCCCGCGACATCGCTCAGGCCCAGGGGCAGTGCGGCCGTGGCGGGGGTCAGTTCGCACAGCCCGCCGTCGGGGGCGAGCAGCAGCGGCGCCGGATGGCCGCGGTTGAGGACGCGCAGGACGGAGTGCGCGCCGGAGGGGATCTCCACCAGGACGGCCGTGGTGAAGCCCTCCTGCTGGTCCGGCCCCGCGCGCCGCCCGCCCTCCCGTTTGAGCGCCCGTTCCAGGCGGCCCGCCACCGCCTCCAAGGTGGCCTCCTGTTCGGCCGCCTCCCGGAAGGCGCCGATGGCGACCACCGCGGCCTCCACGGCCTCCAGCCCCTTGCCCCGCACATCGCCGACGATCAGCCGTACGCCGTGCGGGGTGTCCTGCACCGCGTAGAGATCGCCGCCGATCCGGGCGTCGGCCTGCGCACCCACATAGCGTGCGGCGACCGCGAGCCCGCCGATCCGGCCGGGCGGCGTGGGCAGCAGGACGCGCTGGGCGGCCTCGGCGACATCGCGTACGGAGGAGAGCCGGGCGTCGCTCAGCCGCACGGCCCGGTTGATGCCGAGCGCAAGGAGGGCGACCACCAGGACGGTCAAAGCCTCGCTGACGGACTCGTTGTGGTCGTTGGCGCTGTGGTAGACGGCGATCACGATCTCGCCGGCGACCGCGACGGCCGCCGTGAGGGCCGTCATGGCCAGGGAGTACAGGGGCGCCGCCACCAGGGGCGCGGCGGAGAAGAAGGGCGCGGCGGTGTACTTGGGCGGGGTGGCCACGTCGAAGGCGAAGCCGCCGACGATCAGGAGGGCGGGGAGCCAGCGGGCCAGGCGGCGGAGCGGCGGCCGCCCGGCGCGGGGCGCCGACCGCCCCCGCCCGCCCGCACGGTTCCCGCCGCCTCGAAGCATCCGCACCGGCCTCTTCCCACTGCCCAGGCTTCGACGGCCCGGGGCCGTCCCAAGGCCGTCGCACCCCAAGGGTTCCGGGTGCCGGTCCGGCCGGCGAGCCGTCGGGGGCCGTACGGGTCAGCCGCCGTAGGCCCCCCACCGACGGTTCGCCCCCGACGGCCCCCGCCCTCGGAATACAGAATTCCAATCGGAATACTCCATTCGGAATGTTCAATTCGGTATTACATTGGCCCCAAAAATGTCCTGGACGAGACGTATGGCTTTATGTGACGATGTAATCGCCGCGGCGGGGGGCGCTTAGGCGGCGAACGGGGGGACGTAATCTCTTCTGCATGGCAGCACTCGACCATTCGCTGCCATCACAAACCCAGGAACCCTCGCATCTCGGCGTGTGCCACCTATCGGCTTTCCCGCACTCAAGAGCGTTGGATTCCAGTGATAGTGGAAGAAGTTTACGATCTGGTGCTGGATGACGTCTTCATCCGGCTCGATCACCTGGTACCCGGAAGCTCCGTCTTCCTTAAACTCGAGGGCCTCAATCCGGCAGGCTCGGTGAAGCTCAAGACGGCCATCGCGCTGGTGGCCCAGGCCGAGGAATCGGGCCACGAATTTCCGCGTACGCGCCTTATCGAATCGACGTCGGGAAACCTCGGCGTGGCGCTCGCCATGGTCTGCGCGGCCAAGGGCTACCGCCTGACCTGTGTCACCGACCCCAATGCCAACACCCAGTCGGTGCGCCTGATGAAGGCGCTGGGTGCCGAGGTCGTCGTCATCGACGTCCGCGACGGCAACGGCGGCTATCTCCAGTCCCGCATCAACTACATCCAGGACCGCCTGGTGCACGAGCCCGGCACGTACTGGCTGAACCAGTACGCGAACCCGGCCGGCCCCCGGGCGCACCGCGACCGCACCGGCCGGGCCATCGTCGAAAAACTCGGCCACGTCGACTACGCCTTCATCGGGGCCGGCACGACCGGCACGCTGATGGGCTGCGCCGCGTTCTTACGGCAGCACAGTCCGGCGACCCGGATCATCGCCGTCGACGCGGTCGGCTCCGTGTCCTTCGGCGGCCCGCCGGCCCGGCGCCATATTCCCGGACTCGGCACCAGCAGACGTCCGGAAATCCTCGACGAAACACTCGTCGACGAGGTGATCGTCATTCCCGAGGCGGATGCCGTGGAGATGTGCAGAACGCTCGCCACAGAGCGCGGACTGCTGCTCGGCGGTTCGAGCGGGACGGTGCTTTCCGCGGTGCAGGAAAAGGGCAAGGACATTCCCGAGGGAAGCACCGTGGTGGCCCTTTCGCCGGACTTCGGAGAGCGCTATCTGGAGACGGTCTACGACGACTCCTGGGTGGCGTCCCGATGGCCGGAACTCCTCTGCCATGAAATCCCGGAAATCGCTCAGGCCGGCGCCTGAGGAGAGGTGTGACCCTATGTTTGACTTCGATGTGGTGGCCGGCGAGACGGTGCGCGAGGTACTGAGCGGCAAGCGGGCCGAGGTCCTCGGCATCGTGAGCCGGGCCTACCGCAGCCACGAGGCCGGAGAGAGCGTCAACCCCGACAGCTACTTCCTCCGCTTCCCCGAGAAGCCCGACTCGCGGATCATCGCGCTGCCCGCCTACCTCGGCGCCGACGTCCGGCTCGCGGGCATCAAGTGGATCGCCAGCTTCCCCCGGAACACCCAGGCCGGAATGCCCCGCGCCTCGGCCGTACTCCTGCTCAACGACTACGAGACCGGCTATCCGATCGCCTGCCTGGAAGCCGCCAACATCAGCGCCGCCCGTACGGCCGCCTCCGCCGCCGTCGCGGCAACCGCACTGCGTCCGGGCGGCTTTGCGGGCACCCGGATCGCGGTCGTCGGCGGCGGCGTCATCGCCCGGAACATCTGCGACTACCTCCACGCCGCCGACTGCACGCCGGACGCGTACGTCGTACACGACCTCCACGAGGAGTCCGGCCAGGCCCTCGTCGGCCATCTGCGCGCCACCCAGGGGCGTCCCGCGTCGTTCACCGCCGACCTGGGCACCGCGCTGGAGGCCGAGACCGTCGTCTTCGCCACCACCGCACTCGAACCGTACGTCACCACGCCGTTCAAGCCCGGCCAGCTCGTGCTGAACATCTCGCTGCGCGATCTCGCGCCCGAGGTGGTGCTGGGCGCGCAGAACATCCTCGACGACATCGACCACTGCCTGAAGGCCAACACCTCACCCCATCTCGCCGAACGGCTCACCGGCTCCCGGGACTTCGTGACCGGCACGCTCGCCGGAGTGCTGAACGGCCGGGTGGCGGTGGCCGAGGACGGTCCGGTGATCTTCTCACCGTTCGGTCTCGGCGTCCTCGACCTGGCGGTCGGCGCCTACGTCCTGGAGCAGGCCCGCGCCGCCGGCTCGACCCTCGCGGTCCCCAACTTCTTCGGGGAGACGCGGCGATGGTGACCACACAGCACCACACCGAGCGGCACGCCACCCTCGCCGTCGTGGGAGCCGGATCGCGCGGGCTGGGCGTCGTGGAGCGGCTCATCGGCCACTGCCTGGCCGAGCCCTTCCCCGTCACCGTCCATCTCGTGGACCCCCGGCCCCTCGGCCCCGGATTCCACCGCCAGGACCAGCCCGACCACCTCCTGCTGAACACGGTGTGCGCTCAGGTCACCGCGTTCGCGGACGCGCAGATGGTGGACGGTCCCACGCCGGTCGGCGGGCCTTCCCTCTACGAATGGTGCCGCGAACGGGAGTTGCGCCTGGGGGCCGATGGATACACCGTCCGGGCGGGGGACGGACGGGAGATCCAGCCGAACGACTTTCTGCCGCGCAGGCTGCTCAGCGAGTACCTGACCTGGGCCGCCGAACGCATCGTCGCCGCGGCGCCCGCCGGCTTCCGCCTGATACGGCACGCCGCGACGGCCACCGACATCCGCCCCGGCGACGGCGGCGGGGAGACGGTCGTCCTCGACGACGGCACCCGCCTGGAGGCCGACGCGGTGTTCGTGACCGTCGGGCACCAGGCGCTCCACCTGCCCGCCGAAACGGCGGAGGAACCACGGCTGATCACCCGCCCCTACCCGCTGCCCGGGGCCCTCGACGGCATCGCCCCCGGGGACCGGGTCGCGGTCCTGGGCATGGGGCTGACCGCCATGGACGTGATCGCCAGCCTGACCCTGGGCCGCGGCGGCCGGCACGAACCGACGGCGGACGGCGGGCTGCGGTACGTGGCCGGCGGCCGCGAGCCGCGGATCGTGCTCGCCAACCGGTCCGGCATCCCCGCGCGCAGCCGTCCGTACCTCCACCCGGGCCGGATCCGCTTCGCCCCCCTCGCGCTGACGCCGGACCGGCTGCGGTCCCTGCGCGCTCTGCGCGAGGACGGCCGGCTCCATTTCGCCGACGACGTCCTGCCGTTGGTCGAGGCCGAGATGGAACTGGCCTACTACCGGACCCTCCTGGCCCGGAAGACCGGCGATGCCGCGGGAGCGGGCGCGGAACTGTCCCGCCGCGTGGCCGAGTCGGGCTGCGACGGAGCGCTGGCCGGCCTGCGCGGGGAGTTCGGACCCTGCCCCCTGAGCGGGGTGCTGACCGAGCGGCTGACCGACCGTACGTGGCCCGACCAGGCCGCATACGCCCGGTGGTGCACCGCCCGGGTCGGCGAGGACCTGGCCGAGGCCCGCGAGGGGCTGGGCGCCTGCGCGGTCAAGGAAGCCCTGGAAGTGCTGCGCGACCACCGCGACGCCTTACGGGCCGTCATCGACCCCCCGGGTGTGGACGACGCCTCACTGGCGTACTTCTTCGGGGAGTTCACCGCCACGGTCAACCGCCTGGTGATCGGCCCGCAGCTGGACCGGTCGGTGGAGCTGCTGTCGCTGCTGGACGCCGGGGTGCTCCGGCTCGGCCCCGGCCCGCGGCCCAAGGTCATCGCCCCGGCCGGAACGGGCCCCTGGCGGCTGGAGTCCACCTGCCTGGCCCGGCCCGAGAGCATCGAGGTGGACCACGTCGTGCAGGCGCATATCGCCGAGCCGCGCGCGGACCGCCTGCCCGCCTCGCTGCTCGGCCGCCTCGTCGCGGCGGGCCGCGTCACGACCCTGGCGGCCGGCGGCAGCCGGGTCCCCGGGCTCCGCGTCACCCGTGCAGGGCAGGGCATCGGCCCGGCCGGGGACGTACGGCCCACCCTCTTCTTCCTCGGTCCGCACACCGAGGGATCCAGCTACTACAACCACTACGTCCCGTCGCCCGGCGCGCCCTCCCGCGCGCTGCAAGACGCCGAACTCGCCCTCCGTACCGCATTTCCGGCCCTCACCGTGAGGACATCATGAGCAACCGCGAGACCTACACCCCCTGGACGCAGGAGTACCGCGCCGAGACCCGAGCCGCACAGGGCGACGGCTGGCGCTGCCCGACGACCGGGGCCGTACCGCCGCCCGTCAGCATGGGCGCCACCTTCGCCCGCGACGACCAGTACCGCAGCCCCGCCGGCCTCGCCTATCTGCGCGACCAGGGCACCCCGGGATACGAGCAGCTCGAAGGCGTCGTGGCCGGGTTGGAGGGCGGCTCCGACGCGCTGGTGTTCGCGTCCGGTATGGCCGCGGCCACCGCCGTCTTCCAGGTCCTGCCGGCCGGGGCGCGCGTGGTGGTGCCGCAGACCATGTACTTCGGGCTCACCAAGTGGCTGCTGGAATTCGGCCCGCAGCGCGGCCTGGAGGTCGTCCGCGTCCCCATGAACGACCTGGACGCGGTGTCCGAGGCGGTCAACGCCGCGCCGACCGCCCTGCTGTGGGCGGAATCCCCGGCGAACCCCACCTGGTTGGTGACCGACCTGGCGGCCTGCGCCGACATCGCGCACCGGGCCGGTGCCCTCTTCGGGGTGGACAACACCGTCCCCACGCCGGTGCACACCAAGCCCTTCGAGCTCGGCGCCGACCTGATCATGCACTCCGGTACGAAGTACCTCAACGGCCACAACGACGTGGTGGCGGGCCTCCTGGTGGCCGCGCCGCAGCCCACCGACGCGCACCAGGCCCTCTGGGAGCGGCTGCGCCTGCACCGCCGGCTGACCGGTCCGATCCTCGGCCCCTGGGAGACGTATCTGCTGATGCGCGGGATACGGACGCTCTACCCCCGCATGCGTCAGATTTCGGCCACGGCGATGACGCTGGCCCAGCACTTCGACGAGCACCCGCTGGTGAGCCGGGTGGCCTACCCCGGCCTGCCCGGCGACCCGGGACACGAGGTCGCCTCCCGGCAGATGACCGGCGGCTACAGCGGCATGCTCTCGCTGCACGTCGCCGGGGAGTGGCAGCGTTCGCTGCGCGCGGCCGAGCACTGCGAACTGTTCATTCGCGCCACGTCGTTGGGCGGGGTGGAAAGCCTGATCGAACACCGCTACACATTCGAGGGGCCGGACAGCACTTCACCCAAGGACATGCTCCGCCTGTCCATCGGACTAGAGGACCCGGCCGACCTCGTGGCCGATCTGGAGCAGGCACTGGAACGCGCCGCTAAGGACGTACTTTGAGCTCGGAAAACAGCAACACCAGCACCACGGCCGGCAGCAGGACGAAGGCCGGCCCCGACGGGTCGGCCGACGGCAGCCCGCCGGCCGACGACGCCCCCTCCCCCGGCCGCCGGGGGCTGCGGGCCGATATGTCGCTGTCCGCGGTCCTCGCGGGGTTCGTGGCCGTCGTGGTCTCGTACTCCGGACCGCTGGTCATCGTCCTCGCCGCCGCCGCGGCCGGGCATCTGGACAAGGCACAGACCGGCTCCTGGGTCTGGGCCATCTCGATCGGCAGCGGCCTGACCTGCATCGGGCTCAGCCTGCGGACGAAGATGCCGGTCATCACCGCCTGGTCGACGCCCGGTGCGGCCCTGCTGGTCACCAGCCTGGGGGCCTACTCCTACCCGGAGGCCATCGGGGCGTTCCTCGTCACCGGCGTGGTGATCACCCTGGTCGGACTGACCGGGGTGTTCGGCCGGCTCATGCGGCAGGTGCCCACGGCGGTCGTCTCCGCCATGCTCGCGGGCATCCTGTTCTCCTTCGGCACCGGCGTGTTCGCCTCGCTGAAGACCGCACCCTGGATCGCCGGGGCCGTCCTGCTGATCTATCTGGCCGGAAAGCGGTGGCTGCCCCGGTACGCGGTGCTGATCGCCCTCGCCGCGGGCGTGGCGGCCTCCGCCGCCACCTCGCGGCTGAACATCCAGCTGGACCACATCGAGCTGGCCCGCCCGGTGCTCACCACGCCGGCGTTCTCCGTCGCCTCGCTGATCGGCATCGCGGTGCCGATGATCCTGGCGACGCTGGCCTCGCAGAACGCGCCCGGCATGGCGGTCCTCACCGCGTCCGGATACCGGCCCAAGGACCGGCTGCTGATCGGCTCGACCGGGCTGATCTCGACGGCCCTGGCCCCCTTCGGCTCGCACGCCATCAACCTGGCGGCCATCACCGCGGCGATCTGCACCGGCCCCGAATCCCATCGCGACCCCAAGCGCCGCTACATCGCAGGCATCGCGTGCGGGGCGTTCTACCTCCTGATCGGCGCCTTCGGCACCACCCTGGTGGTCTTCTTCGCGGGCCTGCCGAAGGAACTGGTCGCCGCCATCGCGGGCGTCGCCCTCTTCGGGGCGCTGGCCGGCGGCCTGAGCGGAGCCGTCAAGGAGGAGCAGGACCGCGAGGCCGCCCTGATCACCTTCCTGGCCACCGCATCCGGAGTCACCCTCTTCGGCATCGGATCGGCCTTCTGGGGCCTGGTGTTCGGCGTCGCGGCCCATCTCGTACTGACCCGCTGGCGCCGCCCCCGGTCCGCCCCCACCGGCTGATCCCGACGCGAACCGGCCGCCCCGGACCCAGCCGGGGCGGCCTTCGCATGCCCGCTCCCGTGGCGGCGCCTAACGCTCCGCGTCCGCCCGTCCGGGATCGGCGGCGGCCTGCACGAGGTTGTGCTCCAGGCGTTCCAGGGTGTGCAGAGCCGCGGTGCTCTCGTCGGCGGAGAGACCCGCCGTCGAGAGGTCCTCCAGCCGGGTCCAGACCTGCTCGACCTCGCGGCGCAGGGCATGGCTGGCCGTCGTGGGCTCGACGATCGTGGCGCGCTTGTCGGTGGGCGAGGGGCGGCGGCGGACGAAGCCGGCCTGTTCCAGGCGCTGGACGGTGCGGGTCATGGTGGCGGCGTCGGAGTCCATCAGCCGCACCAGGTCGGTCTGCCGCTGGGGGCCGAGTTCCCACAGGTGCATCATGACCAGCTCCTGGCCCGGATGCAGGCCGATGCGGCGCAGCAGCTGTCCCGCGAGCATGCGGTGCAGTCGGGCCAGGCGGAAGATCGCGTGGCTGACCGGCCCGCCGCCGGCCGCCGCGGGCACCGGGACGGTGGCCTCCTGCCCCGTCACCGCGGAAGCCTTCCCGGCCTTCGGTGTGGACTGCGACATCTCTTCCTCACTTTCCTGCCCGATCAACTTCACCCTACCTCCTGGTAGGCGCCCCCATGGGCCATCTGAACTTCGGCGAGAACATGGCCAGGTGGCAGCGCGTGACGTGCTTCACATCCGACCGCGGGAAGGGATGCAGAGGGTTTACCTGTTCGGACAAGTGATTTACTTGTTCGGACAGGCATTCACCGGTGCGGACGGCGCGGACAACAGCGTGCGCGCCGCAGCGCACCCCGCATCCCGAGGAGAAGACCATGACCACTGCATTCGATCCGATCGTCCTGGGTGGCAAGCACCTGGCGAACCGCGTCGTGATGGCGCCGATGACCCGCAGCCGTGCCTTCGGGCCCGGCGCCGAGCCGACGGAGCTGATGGCGACGTACTACGCGCAGCGTGGCGGTGCCGGACTGATCGTCACCGAGGGCATCCAGCCCTCACCGGTCGGCCAGGGCTACCCCGACACCCCCGGCCTGCACACGCCCGGACAGGTACGGGCATGGCGGACGGTGACCGACGCGGTGCACCGCGAGGGCGGCGTGATCTTCGCGCAGCTGATGCACACCGGCCGGATCGGCCACCCCAGCCTGCTGCCGGAGGGCCTGGTGCCGACGGCCCCGTCGGCGGTGGCCGCCAAGGGCCAGGTCTACACCCATGACGGGCCGCTGGACTACGTGACGCCGAAGGAGCTGACCGAGGCGGAGATCCGGCAGACGATCGCCGACTTCGCCGCCGCGGCCCGTAACGCGATCGAGGCCGGATTCGACGGCGTGGAGCTCCACGGCGCCAACGGCTATCTGATCCACCAGTTCCTCGCCCCCAACGCCAACCGGCGCACCGACGCCTGGGGCGGCACCACCGAGGGCCGGATCCGCTTCGCCGTCGAGGTCGCCGACGCCGTGGCCGACGCCATCGGCGGGCACCGGGTGGGCTTCCGCATCTCCCCCGGCAACCCCTACAACGACATCGCCGAGGAGAACCTCGACGAGGTCTACCCGGCCCTGGTGGAGCGGCTGGCACCGATGGACCTGGCCTACCTCCACCTGATGGAAGGTCCGGACCGGGAGCTGACCCGGCAGCTGCGCAAGGCGTGGCCGTCGGCGTTCGTGCTGAACCCGTTCACCCACCCCCAGCACACGGCCCCGGACGCCGTCGCGCTCGTCGAGGAGGGGCTGGCGGACCTGGTCGCCTTCGGCGGGCTGTTCCTGGCCAACCCCGACCTGCCGCGCCGCCTGGCCCTGGGCGGACCGTTCAACACCCCCGACCCCGCCACCTACTACGGCGGCGACCACCGCGGCTACACCGACTACCCGACCCTGGACTAGGGCGCTTCTGACGGCCCTTCACGGCCGAGCCGTCCCTCAGGACCGCGCAGGCGCGTGATCGACGGTGGTGAGCCACTGGGCGACGACGGTGTCGAGGAACTCGTCGGTGGCTTCCGCCCGGTCGAAGAAGAGCCGGACGAGGAGGGGTCCGTAGAGCAGGGCGTACTGCTCGCCGGTGATCTGCAGGCCGGACGGCGCCAGCAGCGTGTTCAGTGCGGCGAGTCGGTCCTCCACGATCCCGGCCATGGCCTGGGCGCTGTCGGGGTCGTGGTCGGCTTCGGCGGCGATGGCCAGTGCGGCGGTGCGGGTGGCGGGGACGGTGAGGCCGGCGCGCAGGCTGACCAGCCAGGCCGTGGCGACGGCGCGGACGTCGGTGCCGGGCTCGGGGTAGCCGACGTCGGGGCCTTGCAGCGTGACGTCGGTGAGCAGGGCCGCGCGGTGGGGCCAGTGCCGGTACAGGGTCTGCCGGGTGACGCCGGCCCGTTCGGCCAGGAGGGCGGTGGTCAGCCCGGTCAGGCCGACCTCGGGCAGCAGCTCGCGGGCGACGGCCAGGATGCGGGCGCGGGTCCGCTGGACCCGGGGGTTGTCCGGGTTGGGCTGACGGCGGTGGACGGGCGGCTTGGACGGCATGGCGCCCATCCTACCCAGAAATCACACACCAAGTGTGACATGCATTACCGCGCCTCGACTTCGCGTTTCACACGAGCTGTGTGATACACCGGAAGAGCAATCACACGAACTGAGTGATTTAAGTGTTTCCCGCCTCCCCCCTCCTGGAGTTCCCGATGTCCACCGCGATCACCTACTCCCGCTACGGCGGCCCGGACGTGCTCACCCTGGCCGAGGTCGACACCCCCGAGCCGGGCCCCGGCCAGGTCCGGATCAAGGTCCGGGCGGTCAGCGTCAACCCGATCGACCTGAAGATCCGTTCCGGGATGATGGACGGCGTCTTCCCGGCCGAATTCCCGGTGCTGCCGGGCTGGGACGTGGCCGGCATCGTCGACAAGGCCGGTGCGGGCGCCACCGCCTCGGTGGGCGACGAGGTCTTCGGCGTCGCCTCCGTCGGCGGCTACAGCGAGTACGCCCTGCTGGACCGGCCGGTCGCCAAGCCGAAGGAGGTCTCCTTCGACGCTGCCGCCGCCATGGTGACCGTGGGCGAGACCGCCTACCGCAGCCTGCACCACCTCGGCATCGAGGAGGGCGACACCCTGCTGATCCACGGCGCGGGCGGCAGCGTCGGCACCATCGCCGTCCAGCTCGCCGTCTCCCGGGGCATCACCGTGATCGGCACCGCCGCCGAGCACGACACCGAGCGACTCACGAAGCTCGGCGCCACCGCCGTGACGTACGGCACGGGCTGGGCGGAGCGGGTCAGGGCCGCCGCCCCGCAGGGCGTGGACCGCGTCTTCGACGCGTCCGGCGCGGGCGTACTGCCGGACTCGATCGCTCTGACCGGCGACGCGGCCCGGGTGCTCACCATCGCCGACATGGCCGCCGCGCAGCACGGGGTGCGTTTCTCCGGCGCCGACCCGACCGACCGGTTCCCCCAGGCCCTGCCGCAGCTGGCGGAGCTGATCGCCGGCGGCGAGCTCGTCGTCCCCATCGGGGGATGGTACCCGCTCGCCGAGGCCGCCCGGGCCCACGCCGATATCGAGGCCCGCCGCACCCGGGGCAAGGTCATCCTCACGCCCTGACCACCGGACCGCCGTCGCACCCGTTCCCCGCGCCTCATGCGGGGTGGGTGAGACGGCTCCACCGGACCGCCGTCGCCCCCGTTCCCCGCGCCTCATGCGGGGTGGGTGAGACGGCTCCACCGGGCGCCGGAACCCCCGGCCGGCCGCCCCGGGGCCGCAGCCGGACCCTCCCCCGTCCGGCCGCGGCCCCACCCGGAAGTCCGCCGTTACGCATGCCCGTACCGGCACGCCACGAGACGGAAAGCCGAAACCGATGGCACGCGCCCCGCTCCCCGCGCTGACGGCGGATGCGGACCTGGCCGCCGCGTTCGCGGTGCTGGGCCAGAAGTGGAACGGGATCATCCTGCACACCCTGGCCGCCCGCCCGGCCCGTTACGGCGAACTGCACGCGGCCATCGGCTCCATCAGCACCAAGGTGCTCAGCGACCGGCTGCGCGAACTGGTCGACGCGGGCCTGGTCACCCACGCCCGGCTCCCGCCCGGCCCCGCCGCCTACGCCCTCACCGGCGACGGCCGGGCGCTCCTGCCCGCGCTGGAGCAGATACGCGCCTGGCAACGACAGCGCCGACCGCCCACCGCATCCCCCCACCCGAATTGATCACCACACTCACGAAGGAATGATCCACCGATGTCCGCACACACCCTCCCCGAAGCGACCTTCGCCCGCACCGTTCTCGGCTCCGGCCCCGGCCTCGCCCTCGCCCACGGCGCCGGCAGCAGCACCGCCGGCACCTACGGCCCGATCCTGGAAAACCTGGCTGCCCACCGCACCGTCGTCGGCATCGACTACCCCGGCAGCGGCGACACCCCCCGCTCCACCACACCGCTCCAGCTCGACGACCTGGCCGACCAACTCGTCGCCGCCGCCGTCGCCGAGGGCCTGGACACCTTCGCCCTCCACGGCTACTCCCTCGGCGGCCCCGTCGCCATCCGCGCCGCCGCCCGCCACCCCGAGCGCGTCACCGCCCTCGTGCTGACCGCGACCTTCCCCCACCGCGACCACCGCCTCGCCCTCGCCCTCCCGGTCTGGCGCAAGCTCGCCGAGTCGGGCGACCGTGAACTGCTGGCCCAGTTCATGACGATGATGGCCCTGGGCGCCGACGCTCTGGAGTCGATGCCGGACGAGCAGCTCCAGCAGATCGTCGGCTTCACCGCCGCCGGCGTCGAAGGCGGCACCCCCGAGCACGCCGAGCTGGGCCTCCGTGCCGATGTCCGCGACGACCTGGCCCGCATCAAGGCGCCCACCCTGGTCATCTCCACCACCCAGGACTGGTTCACCTCCACCCGCCTGCACCGCCGGCTCGCCGACGGCATCCCCGGCGCCGAGCTCGTGGAGATCCCCACCGGCCACCTGCCCATGGTCGAACGCCCCGAGGAATGGCAGAAGCTCATCACCGACTTCCTCGCCCAGCACCACCAGGGCGCCTGAGCGCTGCCGCCGCACTGACGGCATCCGCCCGGTCGGGCCGTTGGCCCGGCCGGGCCTCTCGTCCGTGCCGGCCCGAGTGAAACGGCCGCCCGTCACCTCAGAGACCCCGGGCGCCCGAAGACGTCGTCCTGAACCTGATCACCCTCCAGGACCACCCGTACCAGAAGGCGTTCTACGACACCTGGACGCTCCTCTCCTACCTGGCCCGCCCGGACGCGGACCCTCACCCTCGTCCCCGCCGTCGCCAGCCTGCCCCTGCGGCCTCCGGCCATGCTGGCCAAGGCCGCCGCCAGCCTTGACGTCCTCACCTCCGGCCGCCTCCAACTGGGCCTCGGCGCAGGAGCGTTCTGGGAGGCGGTCGAAGCCATGGGCGAACCGCACCGCACCAAGCGGGAGGCCGTCGACGCCCTCGACGAGGCGATCACCGTCATCCGCGGCATGTGGAGCACCGAACGCTCCCTGCGCTTCACCGGCCGGCACTACCGCGTCGCGGGCGTCCGTCCCGGACCGCGGCCGAGCCCCGGCATGGGCGGTCGTCCCCCTCGTCCGCGAGGCCCTCCCCGCCCCGGCGCACTGACCGAACAACGCAGCGCCCCCGCCGAACCAAGCCGGCGAGGGCGCTGCGGAGCAGGTCACAGGGGATATCCCCGACCTTCTGCGGTGGGCCATCAGGGGCTCGAACCCTGAACCAATGGATTAAAAGTCCACTGCTCTGCCAATTGAGCTAATGGCCCGCACCGAGCAGCATAGCCGGAGGATGCACCGCATCCCGAAGGCATAAGCCGTTGAGGGTCGCGATGAGCCACGAAAGGCGCCACCGGAGGGCTGCCGGAGAGGTTTCCGAGGGGCCGGAAGCGGTCCGGCGCCGGGAGTTTCCCCGGCCCAACGGGCAGGGCCCGTACGGCACTTGGTGTGCCGTACGGGCCCTGGTGAGATGCGGTGGATCAGCCGTTGCGCTTCCAGCGCGGCTTGTCCTCGCGGCGGCCGAAGGCCGGGGTGCCGGAGCCGCGGTGGTCGTCGCGACGGCCGTAGGGGCGGTCGCCGCCGGAGCGGAAGCCGCCGCCGGAGGGACGGCCGCCGGAGCGGTCGTCGCGGTTGAACGGGCGGTCGCCGCCGCCGGAGCGGTAGCCGGCGGGGCGGCCAGCGGCGCGGTCATCGCGGTGGAAGGAGCGGTTCGGGCGGTCGCCGCCGGAGCGGAAGCCGCCACCGGAGCGGTCGTCGCGACGGTCGAAGGAACGCCCACCGCGGTCGTCACGACGCTCGAAGCCACGGCCGCCGCGGTCACCGCCACGGTCGTCCCGCCGGTCGTCACGGCGGTCGAAGGAACGGCCGCCCCGGTCGTCACGACGGTCGAAGGAGCGCCCGCCACGGTCGTCACGACGCTCGAAGGAACGGCCACCGCGGTCACCGCCACGGTCGTCCCGCCGGTCGAAGGAACGCCCGCCACGGTCGTCACGACGCTCGAAGCCACGGCCACCGCGGTCATCACGACGGTCACGGCCAAAACCGCCCCGGTCGCCACCGCGGTCGTCCCGGCGCTCGCGGCGCTCGAAGTTGCCCCGGTCGTCGCGGCGTTCGTACGAGCGGCGCGGCGCCTCGTCCGACGTCGCCTGGGCCGGGATGGCGGCCTCCGCGGCCTCGGTGGCCTCGGCCGCCTCCGCGGCGCTGGCGGCGAGCGCCTCGGCCGGGTCCTCGCCGCGCTCGCGGGCGGCGCGGGCGGTCAGCCGGTCGGCCTCCTCGCGCATCTCGGTGGCGCGGCGCTGGAGCCGCTCCAGCTCACGGGTGAGCTCGGCCACCTCGCGCTCGGCCTGCTTGGCGGAGTTGTTGGCGGACTCGGCCTGGACCTCGGTGAGCGAACGGGCGCCGGTGATCCGGGCGACGTCCTCGTCGAAGGTGCCGGAGCCGACGATGTGGCGCGAGGCGTCCACACCGGCGTCCTCCATCAGCCGGAAGATCTGGCGGCGCTGGTGCGGCAGCGAGAGGGAGACGACCGTGCCGGACTGGCCGGCGCGGGCGGTACGGCCCGAGCGGTGCAGGTAGTCCTTGTGGTCGCCGGCCGGGTCGACGTTCAGGACCAGGTCGATGCCGTCGACGTGGATACCGCGGGCGGCGACGTCGGTGGCGACCAGCGCGTTGACGTAGCCGTCCTTGAAGTCGGCCAGCACGCGGGTGCGCGCGCCCTGGGTCATACCGCCGTGCAGCGCGTCCGCCTTCACACCGGCCTCGACGAGTTGCTCGGCGATGCGGTCGGCGCCCAGCTGGGTGCGGACGAAGATGATGGTGCGGCCCTTGCGGGCGGCGATGGCGGCGGTGACCGGCGCCTTGTCCTTCGGCTTCACGACCAGGACGTGGTGGGTCATGGTGGTGACGTTGCCCTGGGCGCTGTCGACCTCGTGGCTGACGGGGTTGGTCAGGTAGCGCTTGACCAGCGTGGAGATCTCGTTCTCCATCGTGGCCGAGAACAGCATCCGCTGACCGCCGTCCGGCACCTGGTCGAGCAGCTCGGTGACCTCGGGCAGGAAGCCCAGGTCGGACATCTGGTCGGCCTCGTCGAGGACCGCGACCCGGACGTCCGCCAGGGAGCAGGCACCGCGGTTGATGATGTCGCGCAGACGGCCCGGGGTGGCGACGAGGATGTCGACGCCGCGCTCCAGCGCGTAGATCTGGTTGCCCATCGACGTACCGCCGCAGACGACCTTCATCTTCAGGCCGAGGACGTCGCCGTAGGGCTGGAGGGCGTCCGCGACCTGCATCGCGAGCTCACGGGTCGGGGTGAGGATGACCGCGCGAGGCTTCTTCTTCTCGGTGTGGCCGCCGGCGAGCTGCGCCAGGGTCGGCAGACCGAAGGAGAGGGTCTTGCCGGAGCCGGTGCGGCCGCGGCCGAGGATGTCCTTGCCGGCCAGGGCGTCCGGGATGGTCGCGGCCTGGATCGGGAAGGGGGTGGTGACGCCGTTCTGCGCGAGCTTGCGGACGACGCCCTCGGGCAGTCCGAGGTCGGCGAAGGTCACGGTGGGCTCGGCGGCCTCGTCCGGGGTGGTCTCGGCGACCTCGGGGGCCACCTGCTCCGCGTGCTCGTCGGCTGCGGGCAGGACGGACTGCTCAGGGGAAATGGACATGCGAAATGCGAAACCTTCCGGAGTCTCGGCACGCGCCCAAACTCCGTGTGTTTCACACGACCGCCTCTATGCGGTCAGCCACGGCAAGGGAGAGAACGCGCCACGCGGCGCGCTTCTGTTCTGGCGCCGGGCAAATGGGATCAAACGATCTACCACCATACGCACCCTGACCCCCGGAAGGCAAATGCCCTCCCGGTCGGCCCGGATCCCCTCACCGTACGCGCCTCTCCTACGCCCCCGAGCAGACCCCCTAGGCGTCGGGCCACTCACCCGGCTCGACCTGCGTGAACATCGGCTGGGACGCCGGCGCCGGCTCGGACCGGGAGACCGACGCGGACGGCGACTGCCCCGCGGCCTGGGAGCTCGGCTGCGACGGACCGCTGGGCACGGGGGTGGGCTCGGCGGTGGGGGTGGCCGGGGCCGATGAGGGGGACGCGGAGGACGGCTGCCCGGAGCGGGTGGGCGCCGGGTCGCCGGAGCCGCCCCCGGGCGGGCGGGTGTGTCCGCGGGCCTCGCTGGGCAGCGGGCCGGACGGCTGCGCCGGCTGCGGGGGCGCGCTGCTGGAGGGCGCCGAGGACGCCGCATCCGCCGAGGAATCGTCCGCGCCCGCCGTGCCGCCCGCCGGCCGCCGCCCGTGGCCGTGCACCCGGTGCCGCGGGCCGTCGCCGCGCTCGTCCGCCGTCAGCCCGCCGGGGCGGGGCGGGGCGTCCTTGCCGTCGCCGTGCCTCGCGGCGCTGCCGGCCGGCTGCTTCGGCGGGTCCGGGTCGCTGACGCTCATGCAGCCGGCCAGCGAGGCGGCCAGGGCCGAGACGGTCAGCGCGGCGGCGGCGACCCGGGCCAGCGGACGGCCGGACGGCGGCACCGGGGACGGCGACGGGGACGCCTCACCGGCAGGACGGCCAAAAGCCGTCGAAGGACGGCCGGAAGGGACGGGGCCGGACGGCAGCGGGGACGACGGGAGGGGGGACGAATGACCTGACGCGATGGGGCGCACGGGCTGGGACCTCCGGATCCGGAGCGCAGGGACGGCGGTACGGACGGTCTGCCCAACTCCCGCCGCCCTCCCGAGGACACGCGCACCGGCCGATCCGGTCAGCCGTAGCCCAGCGCGTGCAGCCGCTCGTCGTCGATCCCGAAGTGATGGGCCACCTCGTGAACGACCGTCACTTCCGTCTCGGCGACCACATCTTCGCGCGAGTCGCACATCCGGAGCGTCGGCCCCCGGTAGATCGTGATCCGGTCCGGCAGCACGCCCGCGTACCACTCCCCGCGGTCGGTCAGCGGCGTCCCCTCGTAGAGCCCGAGCAGCCCGGGATCGGCGGCCGGGGGCTCGTCCTCGACGAAGACCGCCACGTTGTCCATCAGCCGGGTCAGCTCCGGCGGGATCCGGTCCAGAGCCTCGGCGACCAGTTCCTCGAACTCCTCGCGCGTCATTTCCAGCACCCCACCATTCTCCCTCGTATCGCCGCCCTCGTACGCCCCGCGGACACACTCGCGGCACGCCCGCACGCCCCTCAACCGGAGCCGTCCGCTCCCCGATTGATGACCGCCGCATGTGGGGCATAAGGGGCCGCACGTACGGGCATACGGGCCCAATGGACCGCGCAGCGCGCTCCCGGACACCGACCGCCGCCGACTGCCGTACGCCCCTGATGGCCGACGTCCTGCACCCGCCGCGCCCCTGGGCGCGCGCCCTCGGCCTGATAGCCGTCACCCTCCTGGGCGCCTGGCTGGGCCTCCTGGTCCTCGGCACCGCCCACACCCCCGTCGGCCCGATGGACACCAGCATGACGCTGCGCCCCTCGCTCACCGGCGGCACCCGGATCGCCGTCGCACCGCTGGGCGACCTGGAACTCAGCAGCCACTACGCGCCCCTGCGCCTCGATGTCGACGTCGACCGGCTGGACCCGGTGCGCTCCCAGGCGCTGATCGCCCACCCCGAGCGGTTCTCCGGACTCCAGGCCGAGGTCACCCGCGATGTCACCCGCGGCGCCGCCGGTCTGGTCCTGCACTCCTGCGCCGCGGTGACCTGCGGCGCCGCCGCGCTGAGCCTGGCCGTCCATCGCCGCCCGCGCCGCGCCCTGGCCGCCGCCGGCCTCGCCCTCGCCCTGCTCGCCGCCTCGGCGGGGACCGCCTACGCCACCTGGAACCCCAAATCCGTCCTGGAGCCGAAATTCTCCGGGCTGCTCTCCTCGGCCCCCTCCGTCGTCGGCAGCGCCCGCAGCATCGTCACCGACTTCCACGTCTACCAGGAGGAGTTGGCGCGCCTGGTCACCAACGTCACCAAGCTCTACGACGCTGCCTCGACGCTGCCCGTCTACCGGCCCGACCCCAGCACCATCCGGGTCCTGCACGTCTCCGACATCCATCTCAACCCGGCCGCCTGGCGGATCATCGCCTCCCTGGTCACCCAGTACCGCATCGACGTCATCGTCGACACGGGCGACACCATGGACCACGGCTACGCCGCCGAGAACCACTTCCTCGACCCGGTCTCCACCCTGGGCGCGCCCTACGTCTGGGTCCGCGGCAACCACGACTCGCACACCACGCAGACCTACCTGGCCCACCGCCGCCACGTCACCGTCCTCGACAACGGCCGGGTCACCCGGGTGGCCGGACTGCGGATCGCGGGCGTCGGGGATCCGCAGTTCACCCCGGACCGGTCGGTGGTGGCGGCCGGCGACCCGGCGGAGCGCACGGCCGGCGGGCGACTGGCCGATGCGCTGCGCACCGCGCGGCTGGCCGGAAAGCCGGTCGATATCGCGCTGGCCCACAATCCCGTCGCCGTCTCCGAGGCCGACGGCCTGGCCCCGCTGGCGCTGGCCGGACATCTCCACCACCGGGTCATCACCACGCTCCCCCAGGGCACCCGGCTGATGGTCGAGGGCTCGACGGGCGGCGGCGGGCTGCGCGCCATGCAGAACACGACGCCCGCACCGGTGCAGGCGTCGGTGCTCTATCTGGACCGCAGGACCAGACGGCTCCAGGCCTGGGACGAGATCACCCTCGGCGGTCTGGGCCTGTCCCGCGCCGAGGTCAGCCGCCACCTCCCCCACGACAACCGGCCGGGCGCCCCACCCACGCCGCGCCCGGCCGGCGCCCCTTCCGCAACCCCAGGTCACCGCCCCAGGTAAACCGTTTTGGCGAACGGTCCTCCCATCCCATATGCTTCTCACGTCCCCGACGGCGCCGGTAACGACGCCAAGGTGGCCACCAGCCCTCATCGTCTAGTGGCCCAGGACGCCGCCCTTTCAAGGCGGTAGCACGGGTTCGAATCCCGTTGGGGGCACGCATCACCGTGTGTGAGAATGGTTCAGGCCGCTTTCGCACAATGCAAGGTCCTGTGGAGCAGTTTGGAGTGCTCGCCACCCTGTCAAGGTGGAGGCCGCGGGTTCAAATCCCGTCAGGACCGCTGCGGCTGGGTAGCTCAGTTGGTACGAGCGATCGCCTGAAAAGCGATAGGTCGCCGGTTCGACCCCGGCCCCAGCCACACCCTTTGGACGAAGGCCCCGGTTCCTGGAACCGGGGCCTTCGTCGTATGTGCGGCGCCGTTCCGTGGCGTCGTCTGCGCGGTCAGGCCCGCTCGCCGACGGCCTCGCCGGTGCTTCCGCCGCCCGGTTCCCAGAAGATCAGCCGGGCGCCGCCGCCGATCGCCACCACGCCCACCAGGTGCAGCGCGCCGCGCAGCAGCGCCATCGTGCCCGCCCAGCCGTGCGGCGCACCGAAGGTGAGCCAGCATTCGAGGGCGAGGGCGGCGGCCGTCACGCCGATCCCGGCAATCCGTCGTAATCCGTTGGTCATGCGCTCATTGTCCGCACCCGTACGCGCGAGAGCCACGGCATTTCCGCGGACCGCAACGATCAGGGCCCCGGCGCCGCAACCGTCTCCCGCCCACCCGGATGGCGGTGCCGCCACACCCAGAAGACCGTGCAGGAGAGCACCGCCCAGCCGGCCAGCACCAGATAGGGGAAGAGGTGCTGGCGGCCGCCGAAGTAGACGGCGGTGTGCTGGGCGTTGACGGAGGCTCCGGGCGGCAGCCAGCGGCCGATGTGACCGAGGGCGGAGGGCAGCAGCGGCCAGGAGACCGCGCCGCCCGAGGACGGGTTGCCCAGCAGGACCATCAGGCCCCAGGTGGGGAGCATCGCCCAGCGGCCCATCAGGGTGTTGAACATCGAGAAGACCATGCCCGAGGTGAACATCGTCAGCGCCAGGATCAGCCAGGACTGGACGAACGGCAGCCGCAGCGCGCCCAGCCACCAGTCGACCACCGCGGCGATGGCGAAACCACCGAGCAGGGAGTAGCAGGCGGTGAAGGCGATGCGTTCGGCCGGGTTGAGGGCGCGGGCGTGCACGCTGAGCTGGATCGCGCCGACGAAACCGACGATCACCGCGGCGAGCGAGATGTAGAAGAGGGCAAGGCCCCGGGGGTCGCCCTTCTGGAGGGGCCGTACGTCGCGGATACGGACGTCCACGTGGGCCGCCGCGGCGACCTTGGCCCCGGCCTCGGCCAGCAGCTGGGCCACCGACGCACCCGCCGCACCGGCCACGTCCAGTTCGACACCACGCCCCCGGGGTCGCACGATGGCGAATTCCCGCTGGTCCTCGACGGCCTGCGCCGCCGCGGCCGGGGTGCCGTACCGGGTGAGCCGGAGGGTGCCGTGCAGGGCCTTCTCCATACCCGCGAGGAAGGCGCGCTCCATGGGGTTGTCCCGGAGGCCGACCACGGCCGTGGGGATGTGCCGCGGCGTCGGATTGGCCATGACGTAGGTGTACGAGCCGGCGAACAGCCCGGCGGCCGCGGCGACGATGAGGACCAGGACCACGGCGGGGAGGAACGGCGACGCGTTGGCCGCCGCCCACCGCTCCTGCCCGGTGGGCGGCCGTCCCCGGGCGCCGTGCGCGGCCCGGCCGCCGCCCTCGTCGGGCTGCTCCGCCATGGGCACCACGCTAGGACAGCAGATCGGAACATACCCGTACAGATCACCCGACCGCGTGCGATGGTGCGGCGGCCGTCCGCAAATGGTTCGCCACGCGATTCGGCGAGGTGAGATCCTGGGGGACGTATGTCCAGTCAGCCTGCCTCCGCCCTGCCCGACGGCGCCGCTCCCGCCCTGCCCTCCTTGATGGAGCGGCTTCCCGAGCTGATGCTGCGCGACCAGCAGCGGCTGGGGCGCCGACTCGACGGTGCGCGCCGCATCCGTAAGCCCGAGGCCCGCGCGGCCGTCCTGGCCGAGATCGCGGCCGGTATCGACGAGGCCGAGCTGCGCATAGCCGAGCGGCGCGCCGCGGTCCCGGAGATCACGTATCCGGACGAGCTGCCGGTCAGCCAGAAGAGGGACGAGATCCTCCAGGCGATACGCGACCACCAGGTCGTGATCGTCGCCGGCGAGACGGGCTCCGGCAAGACGACGCAGATCCCCAAGATCTGCATGGAGCTGGGCCGCGGCGTACGGGGCCTGATCGGGCACACCCAGCCGCGCCGGATCGCGGCCCGGACGGTCGCCGAGCGGGTGGCCCAGGAGCTGCGGACCCCGCTGGGCGAGGCGGTCGGCTGGAAGGTCCGCTTCACCGACCAGGTCGGCGGCGACACCCTGGTCAAGCTGATGACGGACGGCATTCTGCTCGCCGAGATCCAGACGGACCGCGAGCTGCGCCAGTACGACACGATCATCATCGACGAGGCCCACGAGCGCAGCCTCAACATCGACTTCATCCTCGGCTATCTGGCGCAGCTGCTGCCCAGGCGGCCGGATCTCAAGGTCGTCATCACCTCCGCGACCATCGACCCGGAGCGGTTCTCCCGGCATTTCGGCGAAGCGCCGATCGTCGAGGTCTCGGGCCGTACGTATCCGGTGGAGGTGCGCTACCGCCCCCTGCTGGAGAAGGGCGGCGGCGACCCGGACCGCGACCAGATCACCGCGATCTGCGATGCGGTGGACGAGCTCCAGGCCGAGGGGCCGGGCGACGTCCTGGTCTTCCTCTCCGGTGAGCGGGAGATCCGCGACACCGCGGATGCGCTGATAAAGAAGAACCTCCCGCAGACGGAGGTGCTGCCGCTCTACGCCCGGCTGTCGCACGCCGAGCAGCACCGCGTCTTCCAGCGGCACAGCGGCCGGCGGATCGTGCTGGCCACCAACGTCGCCGAGACCTCGCTGACCGTCCCGGGCATCAAGTACGTCATCGACCCGGGCATGGCCCGTATCTCGCGCTACAGCTTCCGCACCAAGGTCCAGCGGCTGCCCATCGAGCCGATCTCCCAGGCCAGCGCCAATCAGCGCAAGGGTCGCTGCGGCCGGACCAGCGACGGCATCTGCATCCGGCTGTATTCCGAGGACGATTTCCTCACCCGGCCGGAATTCACCGATGCGGAGATCCTCCGGACGAACCTGGCCTCCGTCATTTTGCAGATGACCGCGGCCGGCCTGGGCGATATCGAGAAATTCCCGTTCATCGATCCGCCGGACCGCCGCAACATCAAGGACGGCATCGACCTGCTGAGCGAGCTGGGCGCGCTCGATACGCAGCAGAAGGACCCCAAGAGGCGGCTCACCCCCATCGGGCGCAAGCTGTCCCAGCTCCCGGTGGACCCGCGGCTGGCGCGGATGGTGCTGGAGGCGGACCGCAACGGCTGCGTGCGCGAGGTCATGGTCATCGCGGCGGCGCTGTCCATCCAGGACCCCCGCGAGCGGCCCTCGGACAAACAGCAGCAGGCCGATCAGCAGCACGCCCGTTTCAAGGACGAGACCAGCGACTTCCTGGCCTTCCTCAATCTGTGGCGGTATGTCCGCGAACAGCAGAAGACGCTCTCCTCCTCCGCCTTCCGCCGCATGTGCCGCTCGGAGTTCCTCAACTATCTCCGGATACGCGAGTGGCAGGACATCTACTCGCAGCTGCGGACGGTCGCCAAGTCCATGGGCATTCACCTCAGCGAGGAGGAGGCCGCCCCGGACCGTATTCACGGCGCCTTGCTTTCCGGTTTGCTGTCGCATATCGGACTGAAGGACACGGACGCCAAGAACGAATACCTGGGCGCCCGCAGCGCCAAGTTCGCGGTCTTCCCCGGCTCGGCGCTCTTCAAGAAGCCGCCGCGCTGGGTGATGTCCGCGGAGCTGGTGGAAACCTCCCGGCTGTGGGCGCGGGTGAATGCGAAGATCGAGCCCGAATGGGTCGAGCCGCTCGCCCAGCACCTGGTCAAGCGCACATACAGCGAGCCGCACTGGGAACAGAAGATGGCCGCGGTGATGGCGTACGAGCGGGTCACGCTCTACGGCGTCCCGCTCGTCGCCCAGCGGAAGGTCGCCTACGGAAAGATCGATCCGGAGACCTCGCGCGATCTGTTCATCCGCAATGCCCTGGTGGAGGGGGACTGGCGCACCCACCACCAGTTCTTCCATGACAACCGCAAACTGCTCGGCGAGGTCGAGGAGTTGGAGCACCGCGCCCGGCGCCGCGACATCCTCGTGGACGACGAGACGCTCTTCGACTTCTACGACCGGCGCATCCCCGACGATGTGGTCTCCGGCGCGCACTTCGACTCCTGGTGGAAGAAGAAGCGGCAGGACGAGCCGGAGCTGCTGAACTTCGAGCACTCGATGCTCATCAACGAATCCGCCGAGGCCGTCACCAAGGACGACTATCCGGATTCCTGGCGCCAGGGAAAGCTGAAGTTCAAGGTCACCTATCAGTTCGAACCGGGCGCGGACGCGGACGGTGTGACGGTCCATATCCCCCTCCAAGTCCTCAACCAGGTCTCCTCGGAGGGTTTCGACTGGCAGATCCCGGGCCTGCGCGAGCAATTGGTGACGGAGCTGATCCGTTCGCTGCCCAAGCCGATCCGCCGCAATTACGTACCGGCCCCGAATTTCGCGGCCCGGTTCCTGGACTCCACGGTGCCGTTGCAGGGTTCGCTGACCTCGTCCCTGGCCGCCGGGCTCCAGCGGATGGTGGGGGTGCCCGTCGAGGCCGCGGACTTCGACACCGCCAAGGTCCCCGACCATTTGAAGATCACCTTCCGGGTGGTCGACGAACGGCGCCGCAAGCTGGCCGAGGCCAAGGACCTCGAGGCGCTGCGGCTCCAGCTCAAGCCCAAGACCCGCGCGGCCATCTCCAAGGCCTTCGAGCAGGCCGCCGAGCGCCCCGCCAAGGACCGCAGGGGCGCCAAGGACGACGGGGCGGCGGCGCTGGCCGGGCTGGAGCAGCGCACGGGCCTGACGTCCTGGAGCATCGGCGCGCTGCCGCGCACCTTCGAGACCCGGCGCGCGGGCCAGCCGCTGAAGGCGTACCCGGCGCTGGTCGACGAGGGCGCCTCCGTCGCCGTACGGCTCTTCGACACCGAGGACGAGCAGCTCCAGGCGATGTGGGCCGGCACCCGACGCCTCATCCTGCTCAACATCCCCTCCAACCCCGCCAAGTTCGCGCAGGGCAAGCTGAGCAACCAGCAGAAGCTGGCGCTCTCGCGTAATCCGCACGGCTCGATCGCGGCGCTCTTCGAGGACTGTGTGACGGCCGCCGCGGACCGGCTGATCGCGGCGCGTGGCGGCCCGGCGTGGGACGAGGAGTCCTTCCGCAAGCTCTTCGACGCGGTGCGGGCCGATCTGGTGGACGCGACCCTGAAGACCGTCCAGCAGGTCCAGCAGGTGCTGGCCGCCTGGCAGGCGTGCGAGCGGCGGCTGAAGGACACCACCTTCCCCTCGCTGCTGCCGTCGCTGACGGACGTCAAGGAGCAGCTGGCGGCGCTGATCAAGCCGGACTTCGTGACCGCGCACGGCGCCAAGCGGCTGCCGGACCTGATGCGCTATCTGGTGGCCGTCGACCGCCGCCTGCAACAGCTGCCCACCAACGCCGAGCGGGACCGCACCCGGATGGCCAAGGTGAAGGAGATGCAGGACGAATACGCCTGGCTGCTGGAGCAGTTCCCCCAGGGGCGCCCGGTGCCGGCCGCGGCCCGCGAGATCCGCTGGATGATCGAGGAGCTGCGGGTGAGCTACTTCGCGCACGCCCTGGGGACGGCGTATCCGGTCTCGGACAAGCGCATCGTGAAGGCCGTGGACGCCGCGGTGCCCCGCTGAGGGGCGGCCACCGGTATCGAGTTCGACCGCACCCCCTGACCTGCTGTACAGTCTTGCTTCGCAGCCCGCCGCAAGCGGAAAGCGAAACGCAAGGTCCTGTGGAGCAGTTTGGAGTGCTCGCCACCCTGTCAAGGTGGAGGCCGCGGGTTCAAATCCCGTCAGGACCGCTTTTTTACGGCCCGCACCTTTCGGTGCGGGCCGTTTTGCTGTGCAGCCGAGCGCGCGCCCGTATCCCCGAGGCCGCGGGCTTTTCGCGGTGCGCGCGCCCGCTCCGTACGGCGTCCCCGCGCCCTCCGGCCGTCTTGACGGCGGCACGGGCCCCCGGTACTCACAGAGGAAGCGTGGGGGCCGGGGAGGTGCGTGCGGATGACTACTGGGGCGCGGCACGAGACAAGGGCGCTGTTGCGTGCCCATCTGTCGGCCGCCACGAGGTATCGCCACCTGACGCGGCACTGCCCCGTCTGCCATCGGCTGCTGCGGCTCGCCATGGAGCCGCGCAAGGCCCGCCCTGGGTCCGCCGCGCCCGCCGAGCCCGCCGCCTCGTCACCGGCCGTCCGCGGGCGACCTGCGGCGGAGGATCACCGTCCGCCCGCCGGGGACCTGTGACGGGTGCCCTCACCGAGGGTTCGGGGGAAGGCCGTTGAGGCGGTGAACGGAAGTTCACTACCGCAGTCGCCATGCCCGCTTCAAGCACCACGGCGTGTGACGGGTGTCACCGAACAAGTTTCACGCGATGGGGAACTTACGCCCGCCCTACGTCGCGTCAATTTAATATGTGCAATTGCACCACCCCTTGAAGCCTCGGATTCGGAAGCGCCAGGCCCGCGCCGAAAGGGCCCTCCAGGCCCCCTGACGGCCCCCTGGCCGCCGCCTCGGGCGACGTCGGCGCCGGGGCGGCCCGACCGCCCTGAGCGGCCCGGGAGCGGCCGTACACAAAAAGATCGCGCTGGACCCGGCGGAGTCCAGCGCGATCGGTGACGTACCCAGATGGTGCGGGTGTGGGGCCTGTTGGGGCAGGCACCGCGTCGTATGGAGCTGTGGTGCTCGGTGAAGCAGGTCGAGCAAAGTGGTGCGAAGTCGGCATTTTTCGGGTTGGGGGCCCCGAAAAAAGCCTGGTTATGCGGTTATTCAGGCCTCGCTGCGCTGCTGCGGAATACCCGCGAGCAGTGCGCGGACCTCAGCCTCGCGGTAACGCCGATGCCCTCCGAGCGTGCGGATGGACGTGAGCTTGCCTGCCTTGGCCCAGCGGGTCACCGTCTTCGGGTCCACGCGGAACATCGTGGCAACCTCGGCGGGGGTCAGCAGCGGCTCGGCGTCAGGGGTGCGAGCGGTCATGAGCGGCCTCCTCGGGAGAACCGAACCATCACGGTTCTTTCCTCTAAATTCTGCACCTTGACCCGCGTTGCCCGAAATGGCGGACGCGGGCCGAGTCGGTTATAGGACGAACGGCTTGTCCTCGGCACTACAACTACACCATCTGTCCAGCCACGTCGGCCAAACCGATGGAATTGCCCTCTCAGGTGTTCAACCTCGACGGAAGCCGATGGACCATGCCATAACGGACAGTCACATGACCGTGACGATCAGTCACAACGTGATCAGGCGTCACGAGTCCCCTCAAGGAGCGCAATACCGATCTATCCGCCCTTAGTTGGACGGAAGGAGCCCCAGTAAGGCTCCTTGTCCTATTTTGGCACGAGGGTACGTCTTGTAGGCAAGGCCCGAAGTCAGTGCTTTAGGTCACTGTTGCGCCAATCGCCCGGATAGGGACCTACGTCCCGCGCCTGCCGCCCTCAGCTGGAGAACTGGCGCTCGCGCACCGCCCGCCACCGATCCGAGAGCTTCTCGTAGGCGGCGCCGGCCCGCTCGCCGTCCCCGTCGCGCAGCGCCGCCAGCCCCTCCGCCACTTCCGCGGCGGAATGGTCCTCGGCGAGCTGCCCTTCGGGCACGGCGTGCACCAGGCCTCCGTAATCCAGCTCCACGAGGGAACGCGGGTGGAATTCTTCAAGCCAGCGCCCCACATCTACCAGGCCGTCGACGAGGGGCCCCTCTTCCAACGAATTCCGCAGCGTACGAAGTCCTCGCGCGGCCCGCCGCCTGGCCTGGACCATCGGCGTGCGGTAACGCAGCACAGGCCCCTCGTCACTCTTGGTGAAATCCCGCTCGGTGTCGTCGAAGAGCACGAACCAGCGCACCGGGACGTGCCAGATGGCGGCCCGGATCCAGGGCCGCGCGTCCGGGTTGTGCTCGCGCCAGCGCTCGTAGTCGGTGGCCGCCTGCCGCCGCACCACCGGGGGCAGCGCCGCATCCAGCACCGAGGCCGGCAACAGCTCCTCCAGCCCCTCCAGCGCCTGCCAGCCGCGCAGCCGGGTGCGCCACGGGCAGATGCAGACCACCTCGTCCACGACGGCGACGAAGGCGTCGGCGCTCTCATGGACGGGCACCGGCACCGGCGGCACGGGCAGCAGATCGGCCAGCGCCCGGCGCTGTTCGTCCTGTGCACTGGGGGTCTCCCCGCGCCGGGCGTAGCGCGCCCAGTGGGAGCGCTCCGGCTCGGGGAACGCTGCCAGCGGCTCGTAGACCCGTAGATATGCCGTATACGGGACCCTCACCGACGACGCCACGACCACGCCCGCTCCTTCACAGGGAAGTCCGTCCAGATCCGTTCACAGTACGTTCACAGCGTGGCCGGCACCGCATGCGCCAACCGCCTGCAATGCGGCCAAAAGGGGTCCCGCTCGGGGGAGTTGTCCCCTCCCCGCCCGGCCCCGGATACGGCAAATCGTCCCATGCCCGTCCCCCGCGAGGGGGTGATCCCCGTTACGGGGCCGATCAACGCGCTCTCCAGGTCTTACGCTCGTGTCAACCGGCCCTCCCCACCCGCAGGGGGGCGTCCTTCGCGACTTATGGGAGTCACCACAGTGACCGACGTACGTCCTGCCTCCGTCAGCGTCGACGGCGGCGTTCTGCAGAGCCTGTTCCGCTCGGAACAGGGCGGCCATGAGCAGGTCGTGCTCTGCCAGGACCGCGACAGCGGCCTCAAGGCCGTGATCGCCATCCACAGCACCGCCCTGGGCCCCGCCCTCGGCGGCACCCGCTTCCATGCGTACGCCTCCGAGGAGGAGGCCGTACAGGACGCGCTGAACCTCTCGCGCGGCATGTCGTACAAGAACGCCCTGGCCGGACTCGACCACGGCGGCGGCAAGGCCGTGATCATCGGCGATCCCGAGGTCGTCAAGACCGAGGAGCTGCTCCTCGCCTACGGCCGGTTCGTGGCCTCCCTGGGAGGCCGCTACGTCACCGCCTGCGACGTCGGCACGTACGTCGCCGATATGGACGTCGTCGCCCGTACGAACAAGTGGACCACCGGCCGCTCCCCCGAGAACGGCGGCGCCGGCGACTCCTCCGTCCTGACCGCCTACGGCGTCTTCCAGGGCATGCGCGCCAGTGCCCAGCACCAGTGGGGCGATCCGACGCTGCGCGGCCGCAAGGTCGGCATCGCGGGCGTCGGCAAGGTGGGCCACCACCTCGTCGAGCATCTCCTCCAGGACGGCGCCCAGGTCGTGATCACGGACGTACGGACCGAGGCGGTGGACCGGATCCTCGCCCGGCACCCCCAGGTGACCGCCGTCGCCGACACCGAGGCGCTGATCCGCACCGAGGGCCTGGACGTGTACGCGCCCTGCGCCCTGGGCGGCGCGCTGAGCGACGACTCGGTGCCCGCGCTGACCGCCAAGGTGGTGTGCGGCGCGGCCAACAACCAGCTCGCGCACCCCGGCGTCGAGAAGGACCTCTCCGACCGCGGCATCCTCTACGCGCCCGACTACGTCGTGAACGCCGGCGGTGTCATCCAGGTGGCCGATGAGCTGCACGGTTTCGATTTCGACCGGTGCAAGGCCAAAGCGGCGAAGATCTTCGACACCACGCTGGCGATATTCGCTCGTGCGAAGGCCGACGGCATCCCGCCGGCGGCCGCCGCCGACCGGCTCGCCGAGGCGCGGATGGCCGAGGCCAAGGAGGGCAAGCGGGCCTGACCGGCCCGGGAACGCCGCCGCGCGGAAAACGAACAACGATCTCCTGGCCGAAAACCTGCCCTTGTGCGGCCCGCCGCGGGAGGTTGGGGAGACATCCCTCACCACCCGTCGGCGGGTCGCCGTACAGGACAGGTTAAAATCGCGTTTGACCAGCGGGATCAGAGCGATCGCAGGTCATGCCGAGCGGCGGGTGATGCGGGCGACGTACCGTATGGCCGCGGAAGCAGGTACCGTTAAAGCTCTACGGGCCGGTCTCTCCGTCGAGAGTCCGCTCTGAATCATGAACGCGTGTCAAGACTCTGGGGCCACTGAGCCCCGTCATTGAGGGGGTCGACCCATGGGGCGCGGCCGGGCCAAGGCCAAGCAGACAAAGGTCGCCCGCCAGCTGAAGTACAGCAGCGGTGGGACGGATCTCTCACGACTGGCCGACGAGCTGGGTGCATCACAGCAGCCGAGCCAGCAGCCGCCGAACGGAGAGCCGTTCGAGGATGACGAGGACGACGACCCGTACGCCCGTTACGCGGAACGCTACAACGCCGATGACGAGGACGAGGGCGACTCCTCCGACCAGCGTCGTCGCGCCTGACGCTCTGCACGCTTCAGCGCGTACGCGGCACCGAGAACAGCATCACGGACCCGGTCCTGGGCTTTGCCCGGGGCCGGGTTCTGTGCTGCGCAGACGGCGGCCGGTCGGCGCCGAGGGGTGAAACCGGACGGGCGGCCGCCGCGGGTGCGGCGGCCGCCCGATGGTCCGGTGGGCGCGTTCTGCTCAGCTCGCGTAGTCACCCGTCAGGGTCACGGCCTCGGCGTGCCCGGCGCGCTCGACGATCTCCCCGGCGACCCAGGCGTCGACCCCGCGGTCCGCCAGCGTGGTCAGCGCGACCTCCGCCGACTCCTGCGGGACCACGGCGATCATGCCGACGCCCATGTTCAGGGTCTTCTCCAGCTCCAGGCGCTCCACCGAGCCCGCCGTGCCGACCAGGTCGAAGACCGGGCCCGGGGTCCAGGTCGAGCGGTCGACGGTGGCGTGCAGCCCGTCCGGGATCACCCGCGCGAGGTTGTTGGCCAGCCCGCCGCCGGTGATGTGCGAGAAGGCGTGCACCTCGGCCGTACGGGTCAGCGCGAGGCAGTCCAGCGAGTAGATCTTGGTGGGCTCCAGCAGCTCCTCGCCGAGCGTGCGGCCGAACTCCGGGACCTCGCGGTCCAGCGCCATCCCGGCCCGGTCGAACAGCACATGGCGCACCAGCGAGTACCCGTTCGAGTGAAGTCCGGACGACGCCATGGCGATCACCGCATCGCCCGTACGGATGCGTTCGGCGCCCAGCAGCCGGTCCGCCTCGACCACGCCCGTGCCGGCGCCGGCCACATCGAACTCGTCCGCGCCCAGCAGCCCCGGGTGCTCCGCCGTCTCGCCGCCGACCAGCGCGCAGCCCGCCAGGACGCAGCCCTCGGCGATGCCCTTGACGATCGCCGCGACCCGCTCGGGGTAGACCTTGCCGACGCAGATGTAGTCGGTCATGAACAGCGGCTCGGCGCCGCACACGACCAGATCGTCGACGACCATGCCGACGAGGTCGTGGCCGATCGTGTCGTAGACGCCCATCTTGCGGGCGATGTCGACCTTGGTGCCGACGCCGTCGGTGGCCGAGGCCAGCAGCGGGCGCTCGTACCGCTTGAGGGCGGAGGCGTCGAAGAGCCCGGCGAAACCGCCGAGTCCGCCGACGGCCTCGGGGCGGGTGGCCTTCTTCACCCACTCCCTCATCAGGTCCACGGCGCGGTCGCCGGCCTCGATGTCGACGCCCGCGCTCGCGTAGCTGGCACCGGTAGATTCAGCGGACATGAGCTGAGAACTTTCGTTTCGGGTGGGTACGAGCGGTTCGCCGGGCTCGGGTGGCTCTGCGCTCGCGTGGCTTTACGGGCGCCGCAGCGCGTCGGCGCCGCCGACCCCGGCGGTGAGCGACTGGACGCCGTCCACATCGGACTTCGTCGGCGCCTTGGTCTCCGTCTCCAGAAGGTGCTTGCCCAGCAGCTCCGGGTCCGGCAGCTCCATCGGGTACTCGCCGTCGAAGCAGGCGCGGCACAGATTCGGCTTGGCGATCGTGGTCGCCTCGATCATGCCGTCGATGGAGATGTACGCCAGCGAGTCGGCGCCCAGCGACTTGCCGATCTCCTCGACCGACAGACCGTTGGCGATCAGCTCGGCGCGGGTGGCGAAGTCGATGCCGAAGAAGCACGGCCACTTGATCGGCGGGGAGGAGATCCGGATGTGGACCTCGGCGGCGCCGGCCTCGCGCAGCATCCGGACGAGCGCGCGCTGGGTGTTGCCGCGGACGATCGAGTCGTCGACGACCACCAGGCGCTTCCCGCGGATGACTTCCTTCAGCGGGTTGAGCTTGAGGCGGATACCGAGCTGACGGATGGTCTGGCTCGGCTGGATGAACGTCCGGCCGACGTAGGAGTTCTTGACCAGACCGGAGCCGTACGGGATGCCGCTGGCCTCGGCGTAGCCGACCGCGGCGGGGGTGCCGGACTCCGGCGTCGCTATCACCAGGTCGGCGTCGGCGGGCGCCTCGGCGGCCAGCTTGCGGCCCATCTCCACCCGGGAGAGGTAGACATTGCGGCCGGCGATGTCGGTGTCGGGACGGGCGAGGTAGACGTACTCGAAGACACAGCCCTTGGGGCGCGCCTCGGCGAAGCGGCTGCTGCGCAGGCCGTTCTCGTCGATGGCGACCATCTCGCCGGGCTCGATCTCCCGGATGAAGCTGGCGCCGACGATGTCCAGGGCGGCGGTCTCGGAGGCCACCACCCAGCCGCGCTCCAGGCGGCCGAGGACCAGCGGGCGGATGCCCTGCGGGTCGCGGGCGGCGTAGAGCGTGTGCTCGTCCATGAAGCAGAGCGAGAAGGCGCCCATGACCTTGGGGAGCACGCGCGGGGCGGCCTCCTCCACGGTCAGCGGCTTGCCGTCCTCGTCGACCTGGCCGGCCAGCAGGGCCGTCACCAGGTCGGTGTCGTTGGTGGCCGCGACCTGCGTCGCCCGGCCGCCCTCGCGGGGCAGCGCGGCGACCATCTCGGCCAGCTCGGCGGTGTTGACCAGGTTGCCGTTGTGGCCGAGCGCGATCGAGCCGTGCGCGGTGGCACGGAACGTCGGCTGGGCGTTCTCCCACACCGAGGCACCGGTGGTGGAGTAGCGGGCATGGCCCACGGCGATATGGCCCTGGAGGGAGCCGAGGGAAGTCTCGTCAAAGACCTGGGACACCAGGCCCATGTCCTTGAAAACGAGGATCTGGGAGCCGTTGCTCACCGCGATGCCCGCGGACTCCTGTCCACGGTGCTGCAGCGCGTACAGCCCGAAATAGGTGAGCTTGGCGACCTCTTCACCCGGAGCCCAGACACCGAAGACGCCGCAAGCGTCCTGGGGGCCCTTCTCGCCGGGGAGCAGGTCGTGGTTGAGTCGTCCGTCACCACGTGGCACGTCCCTGAGTCTAGGGCAGGTCGCGGATTCATCCGAACCGGGGATGGTCGCAAACCTGGATGAGTGCATGAATGCGGCGTTAGGCCCGCTTGACGCTGCCGCGTGATCATGGCCGGAATTCCTCCCCCTGCGGCCGGCCATGCGGACCCCGTATCCCTTGGCACGCCTGGCGTGCCGCCGGGTGTGCCACCTCGCGCGGCCCTTGGTACGACGCGACGCCGCTCCGCATCGGCCTCGGTCGCGTCGCGAGTGTGTGAGATACGCGACGCCTTCAGGCGGTGCTGCTCGTGGGGGCTACGCGCCGCATTGCCGGCCGTTTCCGGACCACGTCCGGGCCGCACCGGGCCGTCGTTGCGGGTCGGTGCGGCCCCTCGGACCGGCTCCCCTCAGCTCAATATCGGCAGCAGCCCGCTGATGTCGGCGCGCTCGCCGCTGGCGCTGACGGCGGCCGCCTCCAGCGCCTCGCCCCATGTCGTACGGCCGGTGGCGAGGCGCAGCCAGGTCAGCGGGTCGGTCTCGACGACATTCGGCGGGGTGCCGCGGGTGTGCCGGGGGCCCTCGACGCACTGCACCACCGCGAACGGCGGCACCCGTACCTCGACCGAACCACCGGGCGCCTTGACGGCCAGCGCATCGGCCAGCAACCGCGTGGCTGTGGCCAGGGCCTGCCGGTCGTACGGGACCTCGACGCCGGTCGCGGCCACCAGGTCGTCGGTGTGCACGATCAGCTCGATGCAGCGGGTGACCAGATAGTCGTCCAGCCGCATCGCACCGGACCGGGCGGCCACCAGCCGCTCGCCGGGCTGCTCCGGGAGGAGCCGCAGGAAGTCCTCGGCCGTGCGGTCCAGCAGCTCGGCGGGGTCGTTGTCGGCGGCCAGCGCGCGGGTGTACTCGTCGACCCCGGCGGCGTACGGAGCGGTGCCGAGCGGCCATTCCGGCAGAGTGACCTCCACCTTCGGCGGCTCGGGCTCCTTGAGAATGCGCGCCACGCTGCCGATCCCCATGGACAGATGCGCCGCCAACTCACGCACCGTCCACCCACCCAGCCTGGTGGGCAGCGCGAGCTGATCAGGCGTCAGATCGCTTACGGCCGCGCGCACATGGCCGAGCTGCGCGACCACGGCGGCACGGGTCTTGGCGGAGTCGTACGTGCGGGTACGGGACTTGCTGTGGGTGGGAGCCATGTGCCGAGGCTACTGCGGCCGTACGACACCCACGGAGTTATCCACAGCCCGAAGTTCGCTTCCGGCCCGCCGCACTTCCCGACCGCTCCACCGGCCCCTCCCGCTCCGCTGCCGCGGAGGCTCAGGCGTGCCCCCCGCCCCCTCCCCCTCTCCCCCTTTGGGGGAGGGGGCGGGGGTGGGGTTCGGGGGTGGGGGGAGGAAGCGGCACCGCGAACGGGCAGCGCCCTGAGACGAGGCCCACGAGCGAGGCCCTCAGGCAACACCCGACCGGGCCGGCCGGTCCGTCCTCAGGCGATCAACCCGGGAATCGTCCCCTCATGCGACTCCCGCAGCTCGCTCAGCGAGATGCTGAACTGCCCCTGGACGTCGATCTCCGCGCCGTCGATCACGCCGATCCGGGTGGCCGGCAGCCCCCGCGCACCGCACATGTCCGTGAAGCGGAGCTCCTCGCTGCGCGGTACGGCCACGATGGCGCGGCCCGCCGACTCGGAGAAGAGGAACACGAAGGGGTCCAGGCCGTCGGGAACGACCAGCCGGGCGCCCTTGCCGCCGCGCAGGCACGACTCCACCAGGGCCTGGATCAGGCCACCGTCGGAGAGGTCGTGCGCCGCGTCGACCATGCCGTCGCGGGAGGCCGAGATCAGGATCTCGGCGAGCAGCTGTTCCCGGGCCAGATCGACCTTCGGCGGCAGACCGCCGAGGTGGTCGTGCACGACCTGCGACCAGGCCGAGCCGCCCAGCTCCTCGCGGGTGTCGCCGAGGACGTAGATCAGATGACCCTCGTCGGCGAACGCGATCGGCGTCCGGCGGTTGACGTCGTCGATGACGCCGAGCACCGCGACCACCGGGGTCGGGTGGATCGCCACCTCGCCCGTCTGGTTGTAGAGCGAGACATTGCCGCCGGTCACCGGCGTGCCCAGGGTCTGGCAGGCATCGGCCAGTCCACGGGTGGCTTCGGCGAACTGCCACATCACGGCCGGGTCCTCGGGCGAGCCGAAGTTCAGGCAGTCCGAGACGGCCAGCGGCTTCGCACCGGAGGCGGCGACATTGCGGTACGCCTCCGCCAGGGCCAGCTGCGCCCCTGTGTAGGGGTCGAGCTTGGCGTAACGGCCGTTGCCGTCGGTGGCCACCGCCACGCCGAGGTCGGAGTCCTCGTCGATCCGCACCATGCCGGAGTCCTCCGGCTGCGCGAGCACGGTGTTGCCCTGCACGAAACGGTCGTACTGGTCGGTGATCCAGGCCTTGGAGGCCTGGTTGGGCGAGGCCACCAGCTTCAGGACCTGCGCGCGCAGCTCCTCGGCGTTCGCCGGCCGCGCCAGCTTGTTCGCGTCGTCCGCCTGGAGGGCGTCCTGCCAGGACGGGCGCTCGTACGGCCGGTGGTACACCGGGCCCTCGTGGGCCACGGTCCGCGGCGGTACGTCCACGATCTGCTCGCCGTGCCAGAAGATCTCCAGCTGGGAGCCGTCCGTCACCTCACCGATGACGGTGGCGATGACGTCCCACTTCTCGCAGATCTCCAGGAAGCGGTCGACCTTGCCGGGCTCGACGATCGCGCACATCCGTTCCTGCGACTCGCTCATGAGGATTTCCTCGGGCGAGAGGGAGGAGTCGCGCAGCGGCACGGTGTCCAGCTCGACGCGCATCCCGCCGGAGCCGGCCGAGGCCAGCTCGGAGGTGGCACAGGACAGGCCGGCGCCGCCGAGGTCCTGGATGCCGGTGACCAGGTCCTCGCGGAAGATCTCCAGGGTGCACTCGATGAGCAGCTTCTCCTGGAAGGGGTCGCCTACCTGGACGGCGGGGCGCTTGGCGGGCTTGCTGTCGTCGAAGGTCTCGGACGCGAGGACCGAGACGCCACCGATGCCGTCGCCGCCGGTGCGGGCACCGTAGAGGATGACCTTGTTGCCGGTGCCGGACGCCTTCGCCAGGTGGATGTCCTCATGCTTCATCACACCCACACACAGGGCGTTGACCAGCGGGTTTCCCTGGTAGCAGGGGTCGAAGACAACCTCGCCGCCGATATTGGGCAGGCCCAGGCAGTTGCCGTAGCCGCCGATGCCCGCGACGACACCGGGGAGCACTCGCTTGGTGTCGGGGTGGTCGGCCGCGCCGAAGCGCAACGGGTCCATCACGGCGACCGGCCGGGCGCCCATGGCCAGGATGTCGCGGACGATGCCGCCGACTCCGGTGGCCGCGCCCTGGTAGGGCTCGATGTACGAGGGGTGGTTGTGCGATTCGACCTTGAAGGTGACCGCGTAGCCCTGGCCGACGTCGACGACACCGGCGTTCTCGCCGATGCCGACGAGGAGGGCATCGTTCTCCGGGGCCTTCTCGCCGAACTGCTTCAGGTGGACCTTGCTGCTCTTGTACGAGCAGTGCTCCGACCACATCACCGAGTACATGGCCAGCTCGGCCCCGGTGGGGCGGCGGCCCAGGATCTCCCTGATCCGCTCGTACTCGTCCTGCTTGAGGCCCAGTTCGGCCCAGGGCTGCTCGGCGTCCGGGGTCTGCGCGGCGTGCTTGACCGTATCGAGCGTCATGCGTTGACCAGCCTCTTCAGGATCGAGGTGAAGAATCCGAGGCCGTCGGTACGGCCCGTACCGATCAGCGGCTCGACGGCGTGCTCGGGGTGCGGCATGAGACCGACGACGTTGCCCGCCTCATTGGTGATGCCGGCGATGTCCCGGAGAGAGCCGTTGGGGTTGCCGTCCAGGTAGCGGAAGGCGACGCGGCCCTCGGCCTCCAGCATGTCGAGCGTGCGCTCGTCGGCGACGTACCGGCCGTCGATGTTCTTCAGCGGTACGGAGATCTCCTGGCCGGCTTCGTAGTCGGTGGTCCAGGCGGTGTTCGCGTTCTCCACCCGCAGCTTCTGGTCGCGGCAGATGAAGTGCAGATGGTTGTTGCGCAGCATGGCGCCGGGCAGCAGGTGGGTCTCGGTGAGCACCTGGAAGCCGTTGCAGATACCGAGGACCGGCATACCGGCCCTGGCCTGCTCGATAACGGTCTCCATGACCGGCGAGAAACGGGAGATGGCCCCCGCCCGCAGGTAGTCGCCGTAGGAAAAGCCGCCGGGCAGAACCACGGCATCGACCTGCTTGAGGTCCTTGTCGCGGTGCCACAGCGGCACCGCTTCGGCCCCGGCTACCCGGACCGCGCGCTGGGTGTCGCGGTCATCGAGCGTGCCCGGGAAGGTAATGACTCCAATACGAGCGGTCATGATCCGGCCTCGGCGGGTTCATCGACGCGAACGGTGAAGTCTTCGATAACGGTGTTTGCGAGGAACGTCTCGGCCATCTCGTGGATGCGAGCGAGGGCGGCATCGTCGACCGGACCCTCCACCTCGAGTTCGAAACGCTTGCCCTGACGGACGTCGGCGATCCCCTCGAATCCCAGGCGTGGCAGTGCGCGCTGCACCGCCTGCCCCTGCGGGTCGAGGATCTCCGGCTTGAGCATGACGTCGACTACGACGCGTGCCACTGGCACTCCCGGTGGTGTGGTGCGTAAGGCGGTGTCCTCACAGTACCGTGTTCGAAAATCTACGCGCATAGATATACGAACCGCCCATCACGGTCAGGTATCGGCCGCAGTACGCCGCGAGAAAAATCCTCGAAAAGATCTAGGGTCCGGATTGCACAGGACACGCTGAGAAAATTAACTGGGCTTCACAATGCAATGCCCATCGCTGTACAAATGAAAAAGCATTGATCCCAATCAGCCGGATCTGCAGCATCACCCCATGTCAAGGCGGGTTGCTGCACGAAAGGACCGATATCCGTGGCGCAGCGCGTGGTAGTAACGCTCTCCGATGACATCGACGGCGGAGAAGCCGCAGAGACGGTCGCCTTCGGATTGGACGGGAAGTCGTACGAGATCGACCTCAATCCCGCCAATGCGAAGAAACTGCGCGCCGCCCTGGCTCCGTTCGTCGACGCGGGCCGCAAGCGGGCGAAGTCCGGCAAGGCCTACCACCGCACGGCGGTGACCCCCGACCCCGCGGCGGTCCGGGCGTGGGCGCGTTCCCACCAGATGGACGTCCCCCCGCGCGGCCGGATCCCCAAGAAGGTCTACGAGGCGTTCAACGCCGCCAACCACTGACCGACTTGCCGGCACTCCGCGACCGCACGCAGCCGACTTGCACAACACCCCTACTGATCAGCTAAAGTCTGGAGCACGCCGAGGGGCGAGGCCGAAAGGCCGGACCTCACGGAGTCGCGCGGGTGTAGCTCAGTAGTAGAGCGCCCCCTTTCCAAGGGGGAGGCGCAGTGTGCAATCCCTGTCACCCGCTCTGACTGCTCTGTCGGTCTCTGGTCATAAGAAGCCAAAGGATCAGGTAGAGTAGCTGTCGCGCCACCCGGTGAAAGCCGAGTGGAGGCCTGCGGACGTAGCTCAGTTGGTAGAGCGCAACCTTGCCAAGGTTGAGGTCGCGAGTTCGAGCCTCGTCGTCCGCTCAGAGAAAGAAGACCCCGGCCCTTGTGGTTCGGGGTCTTCTTTGTTTTCCGGTGGCTCTCCGCTTACCGCCCGAACCGTTTCCGGGGCCCGGCCGCTTACCGGCGTGTTCTTACCGCGCGCCCCGTCCACGTGCCTCGTCACCGTGTGGCCCCTAACCCCTTATCTCCTGGCACCTATCTCCTCACGCATCTCCTCACCAGGCATCCCCTTCCCGGCTTCCGGCCTTGCGCAACTGACATTTGTCATCAGCTGCGATGACAGGACGCACTGCCGAAGGCGCGGAAGCGGCGGAACGCTGGAGCCATGAACGACGGGGAGAAAAACAGCGAGCGCGGCGGAGGTGCCGACCACGGGGGTGCCGGCACCCCCGCCGCGGGCGACAACGTGATCGATGTCACGGGACTGCGCAGGCGATATGCGGGCCGCGGTCGGCGCGCGAGGGCTCGGGATGGCTTTGAGGCGGTGCGCGGGGTCGACTTCTCCGTGGCGCGCGGGGAGCTGTTCGCGCTGCTGGGGACGAACGGCGCGGGCAAGACCTCCACGGTCGAGCTTCTGGAGGGCCTGGCCGCGCCGACCGCGGGCCGGGTGCGGGTGCTCGGCCACGATCCGTTCACCGAGCGGCACAGGGTGCGGCCGCGGATCGGCATGATGCTTCAGGAGGGCGGCTTTCCGTCCGAGCTCACACCCGCGGAGACGCTGCGGATGTGGGCGGGGTGCACCAGCGGGGCGCGGCCGGTCGCCGATGCCCTCGCGTCGGTGGGGCTGGCGCGGCGGGCGGACGTCCGGGTCAAACAGCTCTCCGGGGGCGAGCGCCGACGGCTGGATCTTGCGCTGGCGCTGCTGGGGCGGCCCGAGGTGCTGTTCCTCGACGAGCCGACGACGGGGCTGGACACCGAAGCGCGGCACGAGACCTGGGAGTTGGTGCGCGAGCTGCGCGACGGCGGGACGACGATCGTGCTGACCACGCACTATCTGGAGGAAGCCGAGGAGCTGGCGGACCGCCTCGCGATCCTGCATCACGGCCGGATAGCGGCGGCGGGGCGGGTCGCGGACGTAGTGGCCGCCCAGCCCTCGCACATTTCCTTCGAGCTGCCCGAGGGATTCCAACTCGGTGATCTTCCGCCGCTCGGAGAGCTGGGCGTCGTCGGCCACGAGAAGGCGGGGCGCAGGGTCCGGTTGCGTACGGACCAACTCCAGCGGGCCGCCACCGGGGTGCTGGTGTGGGCGCAGGAGAACGGGATAGCGCTGCAAGGCCTGGATGTCCGGTCCGCCTCCCTCGAAGAGGCATTTCTGCACATAGCAAAAGAAGCGGCGGAGCAGGGCGAGTTGGCGGGCGCGGGGGAGACGGAAGGGGCGGCGGCATGAGTACGGCTGTATGGGACGCGGATGCCGTCGAGCGCGAGGAAGGACGTGGGGAAGTGCGTGCGGAAACCGGTGCGGGAGCGCGGCTGCTCGCCCTCGGGCGGGCGGAGTTGACGCTTCTCGGCCGCAACAAGACCGCGCTGTACATGATGCTGGTGATCCCCGTCATGCTGGCGATCGCGATGAGGCAGACCCTGGGAGGAATGAACCTGCCGGGTAGGGGCCTCTCCGTGGCTGCGACGCTGTTGCCCGCGACGCTCGGTTATGTGCTGCTCTTCGGCATCTACTCGAACATGACCGGCGCCTATGTCGCACGCCGTGAGGAACTGGTCCTCAAGCGACTGCGCACCGGCGAGCTGCGGGATCTGGAGATACTCGCGGGGACCGCACTGCCCGCGGTGGTGCTGGGGCTGGCACAGTGTGTGCTGCTGGTCCTGCTGGGCGGAGTGGTGCTGAAGGACGGTCTGCCCGAGGCCCCGCATCTGCTGATCGCCGGGGTGCTGATCGGGACGGTCGTGGTCGTGGCGTTCGCCGCGGTGTCGTCCGCATTGGCCCGGACGACCGAGGCCGCCCAGCTGGTCGTGCTGCCGCTGATGATGCTGTCGCTGGGCGGGTCCGGGATGGTCGTTCCGCTGGACGCTCTGCCGGATCTGCTCGGCTCGCTGCTCGAACTGCTGCCGCTGTCACCGGTGATGGCGCTGATACGCGCCGGCTGGACCGGCGGGGCGGGTGCCGGAGAGATCCTCAAGCACCTGGCCGTCGGCTTGGTGTGGGCAGGAATAGCGGTGTTTGCTGTGCAGCGGTGGTTCCGCTGGGAGCCGCGGCGCTAGCGGCGTACGGCGACGAGCGGAGCGTACGCCGACGGGGATGTGAACGGGGGCAGCGGCGCATGATCGGACGGTTTCTGACGAACTGGCGGAAACGCACCAGGGTGCAGCAGGTGGATGCGTATTTCCGCTGGACCCTGAACGCCATTCCCTGGCTGCCGGTGTTCGGCTGTCTCCAGCCGGTCGCCGATGCCGCCGAGGACCGGCCGTCGTCGCTCGCCCTGGCCCTGGTCGCTCTGGCGGGGAGCGTGGCGCAGGGATGCGTGATGATCAAGGTGCTGAGGCATGCGCTGCGGCACTACGTCGGCAAGGGTCCGGCACCGCGTCGGCTGCTGACGGTCTCGGCCGCGCTGACCGTGGTCGTCGATGTCGCGCTGTGCGCGCTGATGATGCTCACGGTGCTGCACGGCAGGAACGGCGCTCTGCCCATGATGGCGCTTGCGGCGATGGCCGCGGTGACACCGTTCTTCCTGGGCTACAGCCTGATCGTGTCCAAGCAGCGGTTCATGGCGACGCTGGGGATCGCGGGCGTCGTACTGACAGCGCTGGGCGGCCTGCTGACGCAGATGTGGGGATGGTCGCTGGCCTTCGCCGCCTATGCGGTCGGCACCGGTCTGTGGAGCTTTGCCATAGGGCGGCCCTCGGGGTGGACGCTCAAGGTGTTCTGGGAACTGGACGCGGCGCGCAGTACCCAGGCGCGGCTCGCGGTCGCCGAGGAACGGCTGAGGTTCGGCCGGGATCTGCATGACGTGATGGGCCGGAATCTCGCGGTGATCGCCCTGAAGAGCGAGCTGGCGGTCCAGCTGGCGCGGCGGGGGCGGCCGGAGGCGGTGGATCAGATGGTGGAGGTGCAGCGGATCGCGCAGGAGTCCCAGCGGGAGGTGCGCGAGGTCGTGCGCGGATACCGGAAGGCCGATCTGGGGGCGGAGTTGGCCGGTGCGCGTTCGATCCTGCGGGCGGCCGGGGTGGACTGCCGGATAGAGGGCGAGGAGGGCCTGCGGCTGGGGCCGGAGAGGGAGTCGGCGCTCGGCTGGGTCGTCCGCGAGGGCACCACGAATGTGCTGCGGCATGCCGCCGAAGTGCGTCGCTGCACCTTCCGGACACATGTCGACGCGCAGCGGTCCGTCCTGGTGATGACCATGGAGAACGACGGTGTCGCAGCGCCCTCGTCGGCCGCGCTGCCCACCTCGCCGGCAAGCGGCCTCAAGGGGCTGCGGGAGAGGCTGGAGCCCCTGGGCGGGACGTTGGCGGCGGAGCCGCGGGACGGTGGCCGGTACCGGCTGACCGTCGAGCTGCCGGTGCCCGACGAGACGAGGGACCGCGACCTGGGCCGTGGCGGTGGCCTGGTCGACACGGGCTCGGGTGTCGGCGTCCATGCGGATGTCGGCGTAGGTGCGGGTGTGGGCGTAGGCGCAGGTGTCGGCCTCGGAGCGGGTGACGGGGCGATAGGCGGGGTGAGTGACGGATGAGCGAGCGGGTTATTCGGGTGCTGCTGGCGGATGACGAGCATCTGATCCGGGGCGCGATGGCGGCGCTGTTGTCGCTGGAGGACGATCTGCTGGTGGTGGCGGAGGCCGCGTCGGGGCCGGAGGCCCGGGCGATGGGGCGGGCGCACCGGCCGGATGTGGCGGTGCTGGATCTTCAGATGCCGGGGGCGGACGGTGTGGCGGTGGCCACATCGTTGCGGGACGAGGTCCCGGGGTGCCAGGCCATGATCGTGACGAGCCATGGGCGGCCGGGCCATCTGAAGCGGGCGCTGGAGGCCGGGGTGCGGGGGTTCGTCCCGAAGACGGTCTCGGCGCAGCGGCTGGCGGAGATCATTCGTACCGTGCACGGCGGTAACCGCTATGTCGACCCGGAGTTGGCGGCGGATGCGATAAGCGCCGGGGATTCGCCGCTGACGGTGCGGGAGGCGGAGGTGCTGGAGTTCGCCGAGGCCGGGGCGTCGGTCGCGGAGATCGCGGAGCGGGCCGCGCTGTCGCCGGGGACGGTGCGCAACTACCTCTCGTCGGCCACCGCGAAACTGGCCGCGGAGAATCGTCATGCGGCGGCACGCATCGCACGCGAGCGGGGTTGGCTATAGTGGACCCCGCACCGCACGCTTCGGCGGCGGGCAGGCGGACGTAGCTCAGTTGGTAGAGCGCAACCTTGCCAAGGTTGAGGTCGCGAGTTCGAGCCTCGTCGTCCGCTCAGAGAAGCACCGAAAGGCCCCGGACGGTAGTGATACCGACCGGGGCCTTTCGGCGTGCCCGTGGGTGCCCGCCCCCGGCGGCCCGGGGGCGGGTGGACCGGCTTACGACCAGGTCAGGCCGGTGAGCCGCTCGTATGCCTCGATGTACTTGGCGCGGGTGCGGTCGATGATCTCCTGCGGGAGCTCGGGCGGCGGCAGCTCGCCCGTACGGTCCCAGGCGGCGGCCGGGGAGGTCAGCCAGTCGCGGACGAACTGCTTGTCGAAGGACGGCTGGGCGCGGCCCGGCTGCCACTGGTCGGCCGGCCAGAAGCGGGACGAGTCGGGGGTGAGGACCTCGTCGGCCAGGGTCAGTACCTTCTCGCCCCCGGGGCGCTCGTCGAAGCCGAACTCGAACTTGGTGTCGGCGAGGATGATGCCGCGCTCGCGGGCGATGTCGCGGGCCCGGGCGTAGATGTCGAGGGTGGTCCGACGGAGCTCGGCGGCGACATCGGCGCCGACCTGGTCGGCGACCTCCTCGTAGGAGACGTTCTCGTCGTGGTCGCCGACGGCGGCCTTGGTGGCCGGGGTGAAGATCGGCTCGGGCAGCTCGGAGCCGTCGACCAGGCCCTCGGGAAGCGCCAGGTCGCAGACCGTACGGGACTGCCGGTATTCGGCGAGGCCGGAGCCGGTGAGGTAGCCGCGGGCCACGCATTCGACCGGGACCATGGCCAGGGAGGTGCAGACCAGGGTGCGCCCGGCCCAGTCGGCCGGGGCGCCGGCCGGGACGTCGGTGGAGATGACGTGGTTGGGGGCCAGGTCGGCGAGCTGCTCGAACCACCACAGGGACAGCTGGGTCAGCACGCGGCCCTTGTCCGGGATGTCGCTGGGCAGCACCCAGTCGTACGCGGACTGGCGGTCGCTGGCAACCATGATCAGGTTGCCGTCGGCGTTCTGGTAGAGGTCGCGCACCTTGCCGGTGTGCAGGTGGGTGAGACCCGGGACCTGCACGGGCTCGGGCTTTTCTACGAAACCGGACACGCTGCCTCCGCGTAGGTTGATCCAGGAGTCGCCTCGATTCTCGCGTATGCGACAGCGGATCTTCGCCTCAGGGTCGGCGGGCGGGGCGGCCGGGGCGCCCCTCGGCCCGGCCCGTGCCCGTCAGTCCCGTTTGCAGATGCGGTCCAGGAGGTTGGCGGTGGCGCGCTGGACGCGGGGGTCGATGTGGCCCGGGCGGTCGAGGGCCGGGGACCAGGCGAAGGTGCCGGAGGCGAAGACCAGGGCGCCACTGGGGGCGCGGTAGAGGGAGGTCTCCTGATGACGGACGGCGCCCTCGCCGTCGCGGTACGGGGAGTGGGCGAGCAGGATGCGACGGGTGTGGTCGGGGAGGGCGGTGCGCGGGAAGTAGCGGTCGGCCTCGCCCGCGACCAGGCCGGGGAGCTCATCGCCTTCGTGGGCTCCGGTGGCCTCCCACAGCCAGTGGTCGGCGTTGCGCACGATGAGCGACGCCGGTTCGGGTACCCGGCCCGCGTACTGAATGCCCATCAGCCGCTGCTCGGGGTCGCCCAGCTCGCGCCAGAGGGAGGGCCGGCCGGGGCCCTGGCGCTTGCGGCAGTTGAGGAGGGAGTCCGGGCCGGAGGGCGAGGGCGTCAACTCGACCTGCCAGTACATGGTGTTGGCGGAGAGGAAGACCAGGGACGTGCCGGTGTCGCGGGCGTGCTCGGCGGTGCGGCGCATGGGCACCGACCAGTACTCGTCGTGGCCGGGGAAGACCAGGCCGCGGTAACGGGACGGGTCGACGCGGCCGGCGTGCAGATCGCGGGCATCGGCGTAGGCGAGGTCATAGCCGTAGCGCTCTGCCCAGCGGATGAAGTCGTAGGCGTGGCCGACGTGCAGGGGCAGTCCGGCGCCCGCGTAGGGGCGGTCGAAGGAGACGGTGGTGGCGGCGTCCTGTTCGCCCAGGAGCGCGCCCTTCTCGTCCCAGGCGTGGTAGAGGCTGGCGCCCGTGTGGCCGTCCTCCGGGTAGAGGTTGTACGCCTGCCAGGTGATGTCCGGCAGGAGCAGCAGGAGGTCGGCGGGATGGTCGTCGCGGACCGTGAACGGGATGTGGGAGCGATAGCCGTCGGCGGTGGTCAGCACGGCGACATAGGCGCCGAGCTGCCAGTAGGTGGGGACCTGGAGGCGCCAGGAGAGCCACCAGTGGTGGCAGGAGATGGTGCGGTCGACGGTGAGCGGGGCGGGTTGGACGATGCCGGCCAGGCGCGGGCTCGTGGTGATCTTGGAGGCGCCGGCACCGGAGTAATGACCGATGCGGTAGACGTCGATGCTGAACGGCTGCGGCGGATCGACCGAGACGCGGAAGTCGATGGCCTCGCCGGGAGCCACCGCGCCCGTACTGGCGAAGCCCTTGATCTGCCGGCGGACATCATCGGCGGTGCGCGGACCGTTGTGCTTGCGCGGTGCGGGGACCCGCAGATCGCCCTGGGCGACGGCGGGATCGACGTACCAGGGCACCACCCGGCCCGAATCGAAGTAGTTCTCACTGCCGCGCAGCCAGGGCAGCGGGCCTTGCCCGAACGGGTCCGTGACCGCGTGGGCGAGCGCGCCCGACTCCCAGCGCCTGATCTGTTCCGTGCCCACCTTCCGCTCCCCTCCCGCGTCCCCCAATGGCCGCGGACGACAACGGCCGTTTCGTTCCGGCGGGTTGCGTTATGTCCCGCCGTGCGCAGACGGCCCCACGCCCAGCACATCACATTACGCACCCACTCCGTCACCCTTCGTCGTGAATTTAGAGGCCCTTGGCCCGAAACACGAACTGATGGGGAACATTCAGCCGGGGCGGCCGGGGGCGGGAGGCCCCGGCTCACGCCAGCCGGACCGGCTTTTCCGGGCGTACGCCGACCGTCGTCAGCCAGCCCCGGAGGGGTTCGGCGTCGCCGTCGTCCACCAGGCTGAGCACCGGAACGCCCAGGTCGGCGCGGCGGGCGCCGTCGACCAGCAGGGCCGGGCCGTCCAGCCAGTCGAGGCCCGGGGCGGCGCCCGCGGTGTCGACGGCCGCACAGCACACCATGGCGGTGAGGTGGTCGGCGAGCAACTCACGGCCCGTACGGGGAGGTTGCAGCGGGAAGAGTGGCAGACCGCTCTCGGCCAGGCCGTCGCCCCAGGCCACGCCCGCGGCGGCGTCCTGCGCGACGGTGCCGCGGGCCGCCTGACGGGCCGCTTCCTCGCGCTCCTCGCGGGCGACCTCCGCGCCGAGGCGGGCGGCGACAAGATCACCCGCACGGTTGTCGCGGGCCAGCCGGTCGATGACCCAGGCGAGGGTGGGGCCGGATGCGACCGCCGCGAGATCGCCGGGGGTGGGCGGGGCGCCCGCGGCAGGCGGCGTGGCGTCGGTCAGCGCGGCATCGGCGGTCCGGCGGGCCCCGGGGCCGGGGGAGGCGGCCGTACGGGCCGGAGTGCGGACGTAGGAGCGGGCCGTGCCCGCCACAGCGGCTGTACCGGTGGCGGTCGCGGCGGCGGTGCCCGAGGCCATGCCGGGGGCCGTGGCCGCACCGGCAGCCGTCGCCGCGGCCGTACCGGGCGCTGGGCCCGTCGCCTGGTCCGCGGTCGGGAGGTCTGCGGCCGGGAGGTCCGCGGCCGGGAGCGCATCCAGGACGCGGTGCAGACGGGCGGCCTCCAGGCGCCATTTGCGGTCCACGACCTCCTCCGGGTACTGCTGCCAGCCCACCGGGGACCAGTCGGGGCCGGGCTCGGCCGGGCCGCCGTGGAAGAGCCGGGCGGCCAGCAGGGAGGCGGCGCGGTCGATGGCGCCGGGCTCTTCCAGCAGGTCGCAGGCGGGGCGCTCCCCGAGCCGGGAGGCGAAGCCCTCGGCGAGGCGGTCGCGGCGGGACAGCTCGGTGAGCGCGGAGACCACCCCGGCGTCCAGCCGCGAGGGCCAGCGGCCCATCCGCCAGGCGGGCAGCGCCACCCGGGTCAGCAGCCGGTCCCAGCCCGCGTACGCCAGACCGACCTGCTCCTGGGCGACGATCCGCAGGCCGTAGTCGACACCCTGGGCGCGCTCGGAGGCGGCCGCGGCGACCCCGCGTTCCATGATCATGGCGTGATCGCGGCAGGAGCGCAGCAGCAGGCGCGCCACCTTGCCGACGAACCGCAGCGGCAGCCGGCGCAGCGGCCCCTTGGCGTGGGACGAGACCGCGACGGCGGCGTCCAGGCCCCGGATGAAGCGGCGGGCGGCGGCTATGTCGGGGTGCGCGGAGGGGCCCGTACCGGCCACTACCGGGGCGAGCAGGGCGCGCAGCTCGGCGACCCGCATCCACCACAGGAACGGCGAGCCGATGACCAGGACCGGCGCCTGGGGCTCGCGGCGGCCGTCGGTGCGACGGGGCGGGCCGGTGGCGCGGTGCGTACGGTCCTCCAGCCAGCTGTCGCAGTCGGGGGTGAGCGCTATGGCCGACGGCGCGGGGACCCCCAGGCGCTCGGCGAGATCGCGTACCAGGCGGTAGAGATCGGGGGCCGACTCCTCGGAGACCGGCACGGACGGGCTGAGTGCGGGTCTGGCGCGGGCGATGACGGTCGCGACCAGCGCCGCCAGCAGCAGCGCCGGCACCGCGAGGCCGACGGCCGCCCAGCGGGCGGTGTCCCAGCCGCCGCCCGCGCCGAGATGGCCGGTCGCGCGGCCGGTGTACAGCACCACGGCCACCGCCGCGGGCAGCAGCGCCACGGCCATCGCCGTGCTGCGGATCCGCAGCACGGCGAGGGCGCGGGCGCGCGCCGCCAGGACGCCTGTTTCCGGACTTGCCACGAGCCTGTACACCCCCTGCTGTCCTGATCGAGCCGGACGGAGAGAACACGGGACGGACGGTGAACCGCGCAGTGCGCGGGGCAAGCGGGCTCGCTCGGGCTCACGCGGGGCGAGCTCACTTCACCACCACTGTGGCACCCGCCACTGACATCGCAATGCCGGTGAGCCACTTGCCGGACGCCGCCACGGTAGCCGTGCCGGATTCCGGCGCGGCCACCGCAGGACGCTTGCGCGGCACCCTAGTTGGGGGTGTGGGCTCCGTCAGCGGATACCTGGCGTCGTCACTCGATGGAATGGCTTTGGGCAAAGCCGGGAACCAAGCGGGGAAACGGGACCTCCCTGCGTACGGAGCCGCCTAGGGAGCGACGTCCCCCACGGGCTCCCCGGCGGCCTCTCCCGCCACCTTGGCGGCGATGTCCGTACGGTGCTGGGAGCCGTCCAGGCCGATCCGGCCGACCGCACGGTAGGCACGCTGCCGGGCGATGGTCAGGTCGGCGCCGGTGGCGGTGACGGACAGCACCCGGCCGCCCGCGCTGAGCACCGCGCCCGTCTCGTCACGCTTGGTACCGGCGTGCAGCACATAGGCGTCCGGGGCGTCCGTGGCCGCGACCTCGGCCAGGCCCTCGATGGGGTCGCCGGTGCGCGGGGTGTCCGGGTAGTTGTGCGAGGCGATGACGACCGTGACGGCGGCGTCGTCGCTCCAGCGCAGCGGGGGCAGGGCGGCGAGGTTGCCGGTGGCGGCGGCCAGCAGCAGACCGCCGAGCGGGGTCCTGAGGCGGGCGAGGACGACCTGGGTCTCCGGGTCGCCGAAGCGGGCGTTGAACTCGATCACCCGCACCCCGCGCGAGGTGATCGCCAGACCCGCGTAGAGCAGCCCGGAGAACGGGGTGCCGCGGCGGCGCAGCTCGTCGACCGTGGGCTGGAGCACGGTGGCCATGACCTCGTCGACCAGCTTGGGGTCGGCCCAGGGCAGCGGGCTGTACGCACCCATGCCACCGGTGTTGGGGCCCTGGTCGCCGTCGTAGGCGCGCTTGAAGTCCTGGGCGGGCTGGAGCGGGACGACGCTCTCACCGTCGGTGATCGCGAAGAGGGAGACCTCCGGACCGTCGAGGAACTCCTCGATCACCACGCGGTCGCAGGCCAGCGCGTGCGCGCGGGCGGCCTTGACGTCCTCGGTGACGACGACGCCCTTGCCCGCGGCCAGACCGTCGTCCTTGACGACGTACGGCGCCCCGAAGGCGTCCAGGGCCTCGTCGATCTCTTCCGGGGTGGTGCAGACATAGCTGCGGGCGGTGGGGACCGCCGCGGCCGCCATCACGTCCTTGGCGAAGGCCTTGGAGCCCTCCAGCTCGGCGGCGCGGGCCGAGGGGCCGAAGACCGGGATGCCGCGTTCGCGCACGGCGTCCGCGACGCCCGCCACCAGGGGCGCCTCGGGGCCGACGACCACCAGGTCGGCCTCCAGACGGGCGGCGAGCTCGGCGACGGCCTGGCCGTCGAGGGCATTGACCCCGTGCAATTCGGCCACCTCGGCGATACCGGCGTTGCCGGGAGCGCAGTGCAGCGCGGTGACGTCGGGATCGAGGGACAGAGAGCGGCACAGGGCGTGTTCGCGGGCGCCGCCGCCGATGACGAGGACCTTCACGGGGGCAGCCTAGACGAACGCACCAGACGGCCGGACGTCGGCCGTCTCCTGATCACACAAGGTCCGCGCGGCGGCCGGAAACCGTCCGTCACTGCGGGAACGGCCCTCGAAGGCCCTCGGCGGCAACTCTTTCGGGTGAGACGCCCGGTCGCCTTATACCGGATCCACCACCACTTCTGGGCGGAAATCAGGCGATCTTGCGAGGGACGCCAACCGTTCGGCGGTAGGAATGGGGGCTGCGTGCAACGGCCGTCTCGTACTCCCCCACAGCCCCAAGGGCCTGGGAGGGACCCCCATCGCGCGCACCGCACGGATCCGTATCGAGGGAGCACGGGTGAGTCAGCCGGAGATGCAGCCCGAGGGGCTTCCCCGGAAGGAGGGTGGGCAGCGGCGGGGGAACGGCCGCGAATGGCGCTGGGACCGGTACCGCGACCGGGAGCGCAGTCGTTTCCGGGACCGGGGGCCCGGCCGCGAGCGGGGCCCGTACGACGGCTGCGGAGGGGAGTACGGCGGCCCGGTCCGGGGCCGCGAGGACCTTTCCGGGCGGCTGTTCCCGCTGGGCGACTGGGGGGAGCCGGCCGACCGCCTGGACGCGCTCTACCTGTGGACGGAGGAGGGCGCGCTGCGCGCCGCCGACTGGTACCTGCGCGACCGGCAGGCCAAACGCCGCGGGGCACGGGCGCTGCGGCTCGGCGCCGCGGCCGGGGTGTCGGTGGGCGGGCTGCTGCCACTGCTGGACTTCACAGGGGCCTGGAAGGGCGGGGCCCCGTGGGGCTATCTGTCGCTGCTGGTGGCGGCGGTGTGCGTGGGCTGCGACCGGTATTTCGGGGTGACGGCCGGATGGATGCGGGATCTGGCGACCGCCCAGGCGATCCACCGGCGGCTGGAGGCGTTGCAGTTCGACTGGGCGTCGGAGAGCGTCCGCGAGGTCCTGGGCCCGACCGACGGCACGGCGAGCGAGGCGGCCGAGCGGTGCCTGGGGGTGCTGCGGCGGTTCAACGAGGACCTCGGGGAGCTCGTACGGGCCGAAACGGCGGACTGGATGGGGGAGTTCCGGGCCGGGCCCGCGCCGTCGGCGGCGCAGGTGCCGGGCCCGTGGTCGCCGCCGCGGCAGGAGAGCGTGGAGCCGCCGGCGCGGTTCATGCTGCCCCCGGGGACCCGGCCGAACATGCCGCGGCAGCGGCCGCCGGAGCCGGGGCGCTGAGGGCCGGGGCCCCGGGGGCGGGCCCTAGCTGAAGACGATCATCGAGCCCTGGCCCAGGCTCCTGGTGGCGGCCGCATGCAGGCCCAGCCATACGTGCCGCTCCCTGGCGAAGGGGCCGTCGTCCAGGGGGACGGCCGCCCGTTCCTCCAGGGAGGTCGGTCCGGCCGGGGGGTCCGGCGCGGCCGGCGGGTTGGCCGGATCGATACCCAGGGACGGCGCGACGACTTCGAGTTCGCGCAGCAGCCCGTGCGAGGAGCCCAGCGGGCCGCCGCCCTCCAGCAGTTCGTCGTCGGCGAGCGGATGGGGGAAGTCGACCGGGACGTAGGCGCCCGCGTGGTCGTAGTGCCAGACCAGATGCGACTGCTGCGCCGTCGACTCGAACATCTCCAGCAACTGCTCGTAGTCGCCGCCCAGTTCGTCCACCGGGGTCACCTCCAGGCCGCACAGGCGCAGGAGATAGGCGCGGCGCAGGAAGTGCAGCGCGTCGTAGTCGAACCCGGCGACCGGTGCGACATCGCCGGTCAGGCCCGGCATATAGCTGAAGACCGGGATCGGCGGCAGGCCCGCGTCCGTCAGGGCCTTGTCGTAGGCGGCGATCTCTTCGGAGAACGGGTTGTCGGGGCTGTGGCACAGCACGTCTACGAGGGGCACCAGCCACAGGTCACATGCCACGGGTGAGGGCTCGCTTCCGGTCGGGGACGGGACGCCGACGCGCACGTACCAGGGACGGCACGGGCACGGGGACGGTACGGATACGGATGCGGTACGGCTCACAGGGCCGAGTCGGGACAGCGTAGTGCCCGTCGCGCTTTACCAGTAGTACTAGCCGGAGTGCTCGCCGCGTTTGCCCACCAGGGCCAGGGAGTGCTCGTTGTACTCGGCGATGAGGCGCTGCGCCTCGGCGACGTCGTACTGGACGAGGGCCTTGGCCAGCTGGCTGTGGCCGTGCCAGAGACGGGCGCCGAGGTCGTCCGTGCCGCGCAGCAGCGGCACCGCGAACATCCAGGTCTGGACGCGGACCCGGTCGAGGAAGTCGCTGATGTACGGGTTGCCGACGATGCTGCCCAGCTCGCGCCAGAAGCGCAGGTCGTAGCCGATCAGCACATCGAGGTCGCCGGCGCGGGCGGCGCGCTCGGCCTCGTCGGCGCGGCGGCGGATGGAGATCAGCACCTCGGCGGGGGTGGCGCGCAGGGCGTGTTCGGCGCCGCTGCGGAAGATGCCCTCGATGATCAGGGTGCGGGCCTCGACCATGGCGACGAAGTCGTCGGCGCTGAAGGCGTGCACCTTGAAGCCGCGGTGCTGTTCGACGTCGAGCAGGCCCTGGGCGCACAGATCGAGCAGCGCCTCGCGGACCGGGGTGGCGGAGACGCCGTACTGCTCGGCGATCTCCTTGACCGTGAAGGGATGGCCGGAGGGCAGCCGGCCGGCCAGGACCTCGTCGCGCAGCGCATCGGCGATCTGCTGGCGCAGCGTGCTGCGCCGTATGAATGAGCTGTCTCCGCCGGCGGGCATCGTGTCCGTCTCCTTCGACGACTCGACTTTCCTGACCGCGCAGAAGGGAAGCGGCCCTGGCCAACGATAGGCGAGGGCGGCGACGGCCACGCACCGTACCTGGGACGATACGCCCCGGGCTGGGCGCCCGGCCGCCGCCGTACGGATTCGCTACGCGCCCCGTACGCGGCCGCCGGTCGGCCTCAGGCGGCGTCCGTGTGCGCGTCCGCCGCGGTCAGGGCCTCGTCGAGGGCGGCCAGGCCCTCCTTGGCCTCCGCCTCGGTGATCGTGCAGGCGGGGACCACATGGGTGCGGTTCATGTTCACGAACGGCCACAGACCACCGCGCTTGCAGGCCGCGGCGAATGCGCCCATCGGGGCGTTGGCGGCGCCGGAGGCGTTGTACGGCACCAGGGGCTCGCGGGTCTCCTTGTTCTTGACCAGATCGAGCGCCCAGAAGACGCCCAGACCGCGGACCTCGCCGACGGACGGGTGCCGCTCGGCGATCTCCCGCAGGGCGGGGCCGATGACCTTCTCGCCGATCTCCGCGGCGTTCTCCACGATCCGCTCCTCGGCCATCGCGTTGATCGTCGCAACGGCGGAGGCGCAGGCCAGCGGGTGGCCGGAGTAGGTCAGGCCGCCCGGGAAGGGCCGCTGGTCGAAGGTGGCGGCGATCTCGGCGCTGATCGCGACGCCGCCCAGCGGGACATAGCCGGAGTTGACGCCCTTGGCGAAGGTCAGCAGGTCGGGGGTGACGCCGAAGTGGTCGGCGGCGAACCACTTGCCGGTGCGGCCGAAGCCCGCCATGACCTCGTCGAGGATGAAGACGATGCCGTAGCGGTCGCAGATCTCGCGGACGCCGGCGAGGTAGCCGGGCGGCGGGACCATGATCCCCGCGGTGCCGGGCACGGACTCCAGGATGATCGCGGCGATCGACTGCGGGCCCTCGAAGGCGATGGTCTGCTCAAGATGCGCCAGGGCGCGCTCGCACTCCTGCTGCTCGTTCTCGGCGTGGAAGGGCGAGCGGTAGAGGAACGGGCCCCAGAAGTGGACGACACCCGCCGAGGCGGTGTCGGAGGGCCAGCGGCGCGGGTCGCCGGTCAGGTTGATCGCGGCGGCGGTGGCGCCGTGGTACGAGCGGTAGGTGGACAGCACCTTGCTGCGGCCGGTGTGCAGGCGGGCCATGCGGACCGCGTTCTCCACCGCCTCCGCGCCGCCGTTGGTGAAGAAGATCTTGTCGAGGTCGCCGGGGGTGCGCTCGGCGATCAGCCGGGCGGCCTCGGAGCGGACGTCGACGGCGAAGCCGGGCGCGAGGGTGCACAGCTTGGCGGCCTGCTCCTGGATGGCCGCGACGACCTTGGGGTGCTGGTGGCCGATGTTGGTGTTGACCAGCTGGGAGGAGAAGTCGAGGTAGCGGTTGCCGTCGTAGTCCCAGAAGTACGAGCCCTCGGCCCCGGCGACCGCCAGCGGGTCGATCAGGCCCTGCGCGGACCAGGAGTGAAAGACATGGGCGCGGTCGGCGGCCTTGACTGCGGCCCCGGCGGCGGGGTCGGCGGCGGAAGCGGAGGGGGTCGTAGTCACGGTCAGTACCTCGGATCGGGTCGCTCGGGCCGCCGGTGGACAGGCCCGGCGAACACCTCTCAGCGTAAGGATCACCGTCCTCCGGCGGGTACCGACAGTGTGTATGGCGCTCACCACGCGCTCGGACAGAATGTCTACGGGACGGGCGGAATGTCTGCGGGGGTTGGAGGAAGCTCCGAGGAACCTTCGAGGAAGCGCCGGGGAGGGGCGGCCGGGGAGTGTTTCACGTGAAACGTCGGCGATGGTGTCGGTTTCACGTGAAACATCGGCTCCTCCATCGGCTCCTCCCCGGCGCCCCCTCACGCCGCGGTGGGAAATGCCGTACGCACCGCCCGCTGCCAGTCGTGGGCGGTGAGGTCCGGGCGCAGGGCCGACAACCCGCCGCAGTATTTGGTGAATTCGGCGGCGTGGATGCCGTAGCCGTGCAGCAGTCGGTCGGCCTCGGTCAGGTGGCCGGTGGTCTTGGTCTCGACGAGGATCAGCCCGCCGTCGGCCCGTACCGTGTGGCCGGTCTCCAGATCGCGGCAGAGCAGGGCCGCATCGCAGGTGATGCGCCGGCCGTTGGCGACGAAGGTGGCCCGGGTGTAGTCCGTCTCGATGGAGCGGCCCAGCTCGGTGGGGGCCGCGATCCCGTACGAACGGTCGAGTACGGACGCCAGGAAGCCGCGCGGGGCCGCGCCGAGGGCCGCATCGCCCGGCAACAGCGGCTGCCGGTGCTTGACCGTCTCGCCGCGGCTCCCCTTGAGCTTGATCTCGAACTGCCGCTCCCCCGTGTCCGCGTACAGCCGCTCGCGGATCTTGTAGCGCAGCCGGCGGCGCTGCCGGTCGTCGTGGAAGGAACGCAGGTCGGGGGTGTCGTAGTAGACGGAGTGATAGCGGAACCAGCGGCGGCCGTTGATGCACAGCACGGCGAACGGGCCGCCGGGGCGCCGGCGGTCGGTGAGTTCGGCCGCGAAGGCGGCGAAGACCTCGACCGGGACGAGATAGGTGTTGTCGAAGCGGGCGAGGAGTTCGGCCCGTGCCTGGACGTCGGCGAGCGGTACCGGGCGCGCGGCCATGGCGGCGCGGGCGAGGGCTCGTACGGCGGGAATCACACGGTCTCCTTGGCAAGGAAGTGAGGACGGGGGATCGTGCGGGACCGGGCGGTGCTTACGGTGCGGTGCGGTGCAGTGCGCCGGGTGTGGGGCGCGTCGGTGCGGTGAGGTGCGCTGGAGCTCTGCGGGAGCCGCAGGTTGTGCGTGGTGCGGTGCGCCGTGCCGGATGCGCCGCTGTGCGATGCGTGGCGGTACGGGATACGTAGCGGCACGCGTTCTACGTTCCGTACCCCGGGAAAGTTCCGGGACGCGGAACCAGACATCCACCACCATCAGGTTCCGGACACCGTCCGGCCGTTGAACCGACCGCACGAACCGGACAGGGCAGAGCCCATGGCCGTTCAGGGGCGCTCCGACTGCCCCTGCCCGCGGCCCCCTGGATATCCTCACCGCGGACACGGGGACGCGGGCAGGGCGGATTCGGGGGAAAGGGCGACGGAATCGTGGAACAGCCGGGACATGCTGGGCAGCAACAGGGGCGGACGGGGCGAGCGGGCGGGCTGACGCCGCTCAACGCCGGGGACCCGCCGCGCATCGGGGACTACCGCCTGATCGGGCGGCTCGGCGAGGGCGGGATGGGCAAGGTGTTCCTGGCCCGCTCGGACCGCGGCCGTACCCTCGCCGTCAAGCTCGTGCGCGGCGAACTGGCCGGCCAGGAGGAGTTCCGCGCCCGCTTCCGACGCGAGGTGCGGGCCGCACAGCAGGTCGGCGGGGAGTGGACCGCGCCCGTACTGGACGCGGACACCGAGGCCGAGACGCCCTGGGTCGCCACCGGCTATATCGCCGGCCCCTCCCTGGCGCAGGTGGTCGCCGGCGGCACCCCGCTGCCCGAGCGGACGGTACGGATCCTGGCGGCCGGGCTGGCCCGCGCGCTCCAGGCGATCCACGCCGCCGGCATCGTGCACCGCGACCTCAAGCCCTCCAACGTTCTGATCACCATCGACGGCCCCCGCGTCATCGACTTCGGCATCGCCCGCGCCCTGGAAGCGGTGGCCGACGGCATGACCCGCACCGGTGCGACGCTCGGCTCCCCCGGGTTCATGGCGCCCGAGCAGGTGCGCGGTGAGCCGATCGGCCCGGCCTGTGATGTCTTCTGCCTCGGATCGGTCCTGATGTACGCGGCCACCGGGCGGCAGCCGTTCGGGACGGCCGAGAGCGGGGTGCATGCGCTGATGTACCGCATCGCCCAGGAGGAGCCCGACCTCGCCACCCTGCCGGCGGGTCTGCACCCCCTGGTCGCCGCCTGCCTGACCAAGGACCCGACCCAACGCCCCACACCGGCGCAGCTGGTGGCGATGGCGGAGGACCCCCTGGCGGGCGTCGCGGACGAGGACGAGCCCTGGCTGCCGGGGGCCCTGGTCGCGCGGCTGGGACGGCATGCCATCGAGCTGCTGGAGGCGGAGAATCCGAGCGACACGGGGGTGCACGCCATGCCCACCGTCGCCACGCCCCCGGCCGCCCCGCACACGCCTCCCCCGCACCACACACCGCCCGGTCAGCACACACCGCCCGGGCACTACGCGCCGCCCGTCCCGCCGCCGTCGCCTGTCCCCCAGGGCCCGGCCCCATACGCGCCCCAAGGGGGGTACGGGTACCCGCCGCCGGCCCAGGCACCGGCAGCCGCGCCACAGCCGCCCGCCCCGATGGCGCCGCGGGCGTCCCGCCGCCGTCAGCGGCGCGTCGGATCGACCCTGGCGGCCGTCATCGCGCTGGTCGCCTGCGCGGCCGCTGCGGTCACCGGGTATCTCGTGCTGAGCGACGACAGCGACGGCGTACGGGCGGAGGGCGCACAGGGCAAGGACGGCCGGGGCTCGGCAGCGCACGAGGACGGACGCATCCCAGCGGGCTATCTGGGCACCTGGGAGGCCACGGGCCTCGACGGCGCGGTCCACCACATCACGCTCAAGCAGGGCGCGGCCGGCGACACCGTCATGAGGATGACGGTGACCGGGGAAACCTATCGCTGCAGGTTCTCGGCCGCCCTGAAGAAGGCCGGGCCGCCGGTCCGCCTCGGCCCCTCCCAGGTCGACGGCGGCCAGACCCCCAGTTGCAGCCCCGGCTCGCCCAGCATCCTGAAGCTGGTGGGCGGACGGCTGGAGCGCTCCATGGCGGACGGCAAGGCGCCGCTGATGTACCGCAGGACCGGCTGACCCGGGCGGCGTCGGCGCGCGGCGCGGCGCAGCGCGCGCTGGTACGCGACAGGGCCCGCGCCCGTCCATGAGAACGGTGCGCGGGCCCTGCCGTCCCGGCTTCCGGGAGATGTACAGCGGACCTGCAACAGGACTACGACAGGAACGAGTTGATCTCGATCGTCTCGTCGCGCCCGGGGCCGACGCCGATGGCCGAGATCGGGGCGCCGGACATCTCCTCCAGCGCCTTGACGTACGCCTGCGCGTTCTTCGGCAGGTCGGAGAAGGACTTCGCCTTGGTGATGTCCTCGGACCAGCCCGGCAGCATCTCGTACACCGGCTTCGCGTGGTGGAAGTCGGTCTGCGAGTACGGCAGTTCCTCGACGCGCTTGCCGTCGATCTCGTAGGCGACGCAGACCGGGATCTGCTCCCAGCCGGTGAGGACGTCCAGCTTGGTGAGGAAGAAGTCGGTCAGGCCGTTCACCCGGGTCGCGTAGCGCGCGATGACCGCGTCGAACCAGCCGCAGCGGCGGTCGCGGCCGGTGGTCACGCCCCGCTCGCCGCCGATGGTGCGCAGCGCCTCGCCGTCCTTGTCGAACAGCTCGGTGGGGAACGGGCCGGCGCCGACGCGGGTGGTGTACGCCTTCAGGATGCCGATGACCCGGCTGATCTTCGTCGGGCCGACGCCGGCACCGGTGCAGGCACCGCCGGCCGTCGGGTTCGAGGACGTGACGAAGGGGTAGGTGCCGTGGTCGATGTCCAGCAGGGTGCCCTGGCCGCCTTCGAAGAGCACGACCTTGTCGTCGTCGAGGGCGTTGTTGAGGATCAGGGTGGTGTCGGCGACATAGCCCTTGATCTGCTCGGCGTAGCCCAGCAGCTCCTCGACGACCTGGCCGGCCTCGATGGCGCGGCGGTTGTAGAGCTTGGTGAGCAGCTGGTTCTTGACGTCGAGGGCCGCCTCGACCTTCTGGTGCAGGATCGACTCGTCGTAGAGGTCCTGGACCCGGATGCCGACGCGGTTGATCTTGTCGGCGTAGGTCGGGCCGATGCCGCGGCCGGTCGTGCCGATCTTGCGCTTTCCGAGGAAGCGCTCGGTCACCTTGTCGACGGTGATGTTGTACGGCGTGATCAGATGCGCGTTACCGCTGATCAGCAGCTTGGACGTGTCGACACCGCGCTCGTTGAGTCCGCTCAGCTCGGAGAGCAGGACCGCTGGGTCGACGACGACTCCGTTACCGATGACCGGGGTGCACCCCGGGGAGAGGATTCCGGAAGGGAGAAGGTGCAGCGCGTACTTCTGGTCGCCGACGACGACCGTGTGGCCGGCGTTGTTGCCGCCCTGGTAGCGCACTACGTAATCAACGGATCCACCGAGCAGATCGGTGGCCTTTCCCTTGCCCTCATCACCCCACTGAGCACCGAGCAGCACAAGTGCGGGCACAGGCGTACACCCCTTCCGGGCGGGGCATGTCCAACGTGCGTGGCTGGTGTCGGCGTGCGTGTTCACACGTCCGTCATCGCCAGATCCGTCGGACCGGTGCCCCGGAATAGACGAAGCCCCTGGCGCAATAGCGCAAGGGGCTCTTGCACCGAGATGCTACCTGAGGAAGGACCGAGGTGTCGGCGCAGCCTTCTGGGCACACTCCCGCGGACTCCGTTCGGGGGTACCCCCTGCTCGTGGTCATCGACCCGGTCGCGCGCCGTACGGACGGGGAATCCGTACGGATTGCGCGGGATGTCCTGTGTGCGGGAGCGGCGGGAGCCGGAGCGAAGATCTGCCTGCCGGAGGGGCCGGAGGAGTTCGCCCGGGCGCTGGCACGGCGCGGGCAGCGGCGCCCGGTGGTGATCGGGGACGACCGGGCGCTGCTGCGGGCCGTGGGGCTGCTGCACAAGGAGCGGGAGCTGGCGCGGGTGCCGGTGTCGGTGGTCCCGGTGGGGGCGCCCGCCGCGCTCGCGCTGAGCCGGTTGCTGGGGGTGCCCACGGACACGGTGGCGGCGGCGCGGACCGTCCTGGACGGCGGGGAGCGGGCCATGGATCTGCTCACGGACGACAGCGACGGGATCGTGCTGGGCGGGCTGCGGATCCCGTGCGCGGACGGCGCCCCGGTGGCGGGGCTCGCGCCCCTGGTCGAGCGCGCGGGGCCGGTGGCGGACCACCGGTCCTGGTGGGAGCCGGCCGCGCGGACGGCCCGTACGGCGCTGGCCCTGCTGGCCCCGGGGGCGGGACGGAGCCTCGGGCTCGGCCCCGGCGGGCGGCACGGGCGGGCCCCGGAACACCGGCTGCGGATCGAGGCGGACGGGGTGCTCCTGGCCGATCTGGACCGCCCGGTACGGGGGGTCTCGGTGACGACGGGGCCCGATCCCGAGGAGGACCGCGGGGCCGCCGGGGCGGACGGGGGACGGCGGGGCGCGGGCGGCGGCTTCGGACGGGACGGCGGAGGCGAGGGCCGACGCGAGGGTGACGGTTGGGACGCGGGTGCCGGGCACGACGGCGGTGGCGGGCGCGATGGCGGCTCCCGGCACGACGGCGGCGCCCGGCCCGACGCCCGTGGCGGGCCCGACGGCCGTGGCGGCGGCGGTCTGGCCGAGATCGAGGTGCGCTGGCCGGACGGGGCGCGGCCCGTCCGGGCGCAGGCGCGGGCGGTGACGGTGTCCGGGGCCGACTTCCACTACCGGGCGGACGCGGTGGTGGGCGGACCGGTGCGGACGCGTACGTGGACGGTGCAGGCGGGGGCGTGGCGGTTGACGGTGCCGCGCTGAGGGGGCGCCGCACCCGGCGGCCCCGGCCTCCCCGTCAGCCCCTGCTGTCCAGATAGGTGAGCACCGCCAGCACCCGCCGGTGCCCCCGGTCGTCCACCGGGAGCCCGAGCTTGGCGAAGATGTTGCCGATGTGCTTGTGCACGGCGTTGTCCGTGATGACCAGCCGCTCGCCGATCTCCCGGTTGCCCAGACCGCGCGCCATCAGGGTGAGCACCTCGCGCTCGCGCGGGGTGAGCGCGTCGACGGCGGCATTGCGGCCGGTCCCGGTCATGAGCTGATCGACCACCTCCGCGTCCATGACGGTGCCGCCCCGGGCCACCCGGCGCAGGGCGTCGACGAACTCGCCGACCCGGCTCACCCGGTCCTTGAGCAGATAGCCGACGCCCCCGGAGCCGTCGGCGAGCAGCTCATGGGCGTAGACCCGCTCCACGTACTGCGACAGCACCAGGACCGGCAGCCCGGGATGCGCGCGCCGGACGGCGAGCGCGGCCCGGATGCCCTCGTCGCGGAACGACGGGGGCAGCCGTACGTCGACGATCAGGGCGTCCGGGCGGTGTCGGGCCGCGGCGTCCAGCAGGCCGGGGGCGTCCGTGACGACGGCGGCCACCTCGATGTCCTTGGTCCCCAGGATCAGTTCCAGGCCCGCCGAGAGGAGCACATTGTCCTCGGCGATCACGACGCGCACGGCAGCTCCACGACGACGGCGGTCGGCCCGCCGGCGGGGCTGGTGACCCGGACGGTGCCGTCCAGCGCGGCCGCGCGGCGGCGGATGCCGACGATGCCGGTGCCCCGGGTCTCGTCGGCGCCGCCTCTCCCGTCGTCGGTGATCTCGATCAGCAGCCCGGCCTCATCGCGGGTCAGCCGGACCACGACCCGGGCGGCGCCGCTGTGCTTGGCGGCATTGGTGAGCGACTCCGTGACGACGAAGTAGGCGGCGGCCTCCACGGCGGCGGGCAGCCTGCCCAGTTCGCCGAGCTCCACCTCGGCGGGGATGCCGGCGCCCGCGGCCACGGCGGTGAGCGCGCCCTCCAGCCCCCGGTCGGTGAGGATCGGCGGGTACATCGTGCGGATCACCTCGCGCAGCTCCGCCATCGCCTCCTCGGCGCCTTCGTGGGCCTCCTGGAGCAGCTTCGCCAGTGCTCCCGACTCCTCGGGCAGCGTTTCCCTGGCCACGCCCAGCCGCATCGCGATCGCCACGAGCCGGGCCTGCGTCCCGTCGTGCAGATCGCGCTCGATACGGCGCAGCTCCGCACCGTGCGCATCCAGCACCCCGGCCCGGCTTTCGGTCAACTCCCCTACACGCTCGGCCAGTTGGACCTCCATGGATGGGGCCAGCGCCGTCAGGCAGCTCCGTGCATGCCGGCGCGCCAGCCGCGGCACCGCCCACCAGGCCACCGCCCCGGCGACGACGGTCTGCACGGCCCCCAGGGCGAGCGCGGCGCCCCACCCCGTCACCGGGACGGTCCCCAGCAGCCGCAGCGGCTCGCCTTCCGGGAACAGCCACCACACGGCGGTCACGGCCACGGTGCCCAGCGCCCCGCCGACGCCGGCGAGCGCGATCAGCCCGGCCGGAATCCCGGTCAGCGCCTGGCGGCACAGCCAGCGCAGGTCCTGCCGCGCCCCGGGACCGCGGACGGCCTGCCGCCACTGGGCGCCGATCCCCTTGGGCAGCCCCGTTGACCGTGCGGCGACCGAGACCTCCAGCAGTCCGGCGGCGCGCCCCCGGTGCCACTCGGCCCACCACCGCAGCCCCACCACCATCCGCGGGAACGCCACCAGGCCCAGCCCGCCCACCGCCGTACTCAGCACCCCCACGACCAGCAGGGGCAGCATCAGCAGCGACACCAGCCCCGACACCAGCCCGACCAGCAGATATCCCGCGCCCCGCCCCACTGTCGTCATGATCCCCGTCCCCCTGAGTCGTTGCACCGCGATCACGGGATGCGCCGTGATCGCCCCGGCCGCGGATCAGTCTGCGGTACGGGGCCGGGCGGGGGCACTACAGCAGGCTGCACTACGGCGGGCTGCGCGCCGGGCGGCCGGGATACGGGCCGATCGCCGTACGGCCGGGCGGAGTTGAGCCGTCACCCCTCAGTCGTCGGCGCCGCCCTCCCGCAGCTGGTCGCGGTGGTGGCGCCAGCGCTCCATCATGCCGCCGAGCTCACCCTGCATGAACTCGAAGAAGGCGAGGGTCTCGCCGATGCGGTGGGCGGCGGGGGAGGTGTCGCCGAGGCTTGCGAGGCCCTCGCGCAAGGTGGCCTCCCAGCGGCTGAGGACGTTGTCGCGGCGGGCCAGGGCCTCGTACCACTGGTCGCTGTGGACGCGGTAGCGGTCGCGCCGGGAGCCGGGCTCGCGTTCGCGGCTGAGCATGTTGACCTGGGAGAGGTAGCGCACGGCGCCGGAGACGGCGGCAGGGCTGATCTGGAGGCGTTCGCCGAGCTCCGCCGAGGTCAGGACACCGGTCTCGGAGGCCAGCAGGCAGGCGAAAACGCGCGAGGGCATCCGCGGCATCCCGGCGTCGACGAGCTGTGCGGCGAACCGCTCGACGAACTCCCCTACGGCCTCGGTGCCGCGCCGCTCCCCGGCGCCGCGCCGCTCCGCGGGGCGCTCCTGCTCCTGTCGCCCGCGCTGCTCATGTGCGCTGTGGTGCTCGTCGGCCATGTCCGCATCATCTCCCCTGATCAGAAACGCGACCCCAACGTATTACGATTCCTTAACTTCACAAATTTGTGAATCTAGCGTATCTTCACAAGCATGACGACGGCAATCTCTCCCTCTGTCGCGATCCGCGTGGCCGGCCTGCACAAGTCGTTCGGCCGCACCCACGCGCTGGACGGCCTCGACCTCGACGTCGAGGCCGGTGAGGTGCACGGCTTCCTCGGGCCCAACGGCGCCGGGAAGTCCACCACGATCCGCGTCCTGCTGGGCCTGCTGCGCGCCGACGGCGGCACCGCCCAGGTGCTGGGCAAGGACCCCTGGCGTGATGCGGTCGCGCTCCACCGCCACGTGGCCTACGTCCCCGGGGACGTCACCCTCTGGCGCAATCTCTCCGGCGGAGAGGTCATCGATCTCTACGGCCGGCTGCGCGGCGGTCTGGACGGCGCCCGGCGCGACGAACTGCTGGAGCGGTTCGAACTGGACCCGACCAAGAAGGGGCGGACGTACTCCAAGGGCAACCGTCAAAAGGTCGCCCTGGTCGCCGCGTTCGCCTCCGACGTCGATCTGCTGATCCTGGACGAGCCGACCTCCGGACTGGACCCGCTGATGGAGGAGGTCTTCCAGAGCTGCGTCGCCGAGGAGCGCGACCGCGGCCGTACGGTCCTGCTCTCCAGCCATGTGCTGTCCGAGGTCGAGGCGCTGTGCGACCGGGTCAGCATCATCCGCCAGGGGCGGACCGTCGAGTCCGGCTCGCTCGGGCAGCTGCGGCATCTCACCCGCACCTCCGTCATCGCCGAACTGGCAGGCCCGCCCAACGGACTGGCGCAGCTTCCCGGCGTGCACGACCTCACCAGTCAGGCGGCCGAGGGCGGCCAGGGCGTGCGGGTCACCCTCCAGGCCGACACCGACCGGCTCGATGCCGTCCTGCGCGCGCTGTGCGCATCCGGCGTCCGCAACCTGACCAGCACCCCGCCCACCCTCGAAGAGCTCTTCCTGCGGCACTACCAGGACGAGACCGGCGCCGACCGGGCGACCGGGGCAACCGCCCGCGGCAAGGAGGCGAGCGCGCGATGACCGCCGTATCGGCCGCGGCCACCCTTGCGCCGGCCCGCGGGTCCCGTCATCTGGCGGGCACCGGCGTGCTGTTGAGGCTCGCGCTGCGCCGCGACCGGGTGATGATCCCGGCCTGGGTGCTGGCCCTCGGGCTGCTCGTCGCCGCGATGGGCTCGTCCTTCCAGGCGCTGTACGACACCGCCGCCAAGCGGGCCGAGCTGGCCGCGTCGATGAACGCCAACGCCTCGCTGCGCGCGCTGTACGGACCGGTCTTCGGCGACACCATCGGCGGCCTGGTCACCTGGCGGATGGCCGGTTTCGGCGCGGTCCTCGCCGCCGTGATGAGCCTGCTGATCGTCGTGCGGCACACCCGCGAGGAGGAGGAGACGGGGCGTCAGGAGCTGCTCTCCGCAGGCATGGTCGGGCGTCGTGCGCCGCTGACCGCCGCGCTGCTCGCGGCCCTGATCGCCGATATCGCGCTGGCCGCGCTGATCGGGGGCGGGCTGGCCGCATCGGGCCAGCCGACGGCCGGTTCGTTCGCCCTGGGGCTCGCCATCGGTGGCACCGGCCTGCTGTTCGCCGCGCTGGCCGCCATCGCCGCACAGCTCACCGAGAGCGCCCGGCTCGCCAAGGGGCTCACCGGCGCGGTCCTCGGGCTCGTCTTCGCCCTGCGCGCCGCGGGGGACGCCGCGACGGCGGACGCCTCGTCGCCGCTCACCTGGATCTCGCCGATCGGCTGGGCCGAGCACGTCCGCGCCTACGCCGGCGACCGCTGGTGGGTGCTGCTTCTCCTCGCCGCCGGTACGGCCCTCGCCCTCGCCGCCGCCTATGTCCTGACGGCTCGTCGCGACATCGGGATGAGCTTCCTGCCGGCCCGCCCCGGCCCGGCCCGCGCGCCCCGGTCGCTGAGCGGCCCGTTCGGCCTGGCCTGGCGCCTCCAGCGCACCACTCTGCTGGGCTGGACGCTCGGCTTCCTCTGCGCCGGCGGGATCTTCGGCGGTATCGCCAAGGGCGCCTCCGACCTGGTCGGCACCAACCGGCAGGCCCTGGAGATCTTCCGGCGGATGGGCGGACAGCAGGCGCTGACCGACGCCTTCCTGGCCACGATGACCGGGATGCTGGGCATGGTCGCGGCGATCTACGCGGCCGGGGCGGTGCTCCGGCTGCGCGGCGAGGAAACCGGCGACCGCGCCGAACCGGTGCTGGCCTGCGCCGTCGGCCGTCTGCGCTGGGCCTGCGGCCATCTGGCCATCGCCTACGTCGGCACGGCCGTGATCCTGGCCTTCGGCGGCCTGGCCCTGGGCCTCGGCTACGGCGTCTCCGCCCATGACGTCACCGGCCGGCTCGGCCCGGTGCTCGGCGCCGCGCTCGCCCAGGTCCCCGCCGTCTGGGTGCTCACGGGCCTGGCCGTCTGCGTCTACGGACTGGTGCCCAAGGCCACCACCGCCGTGTGGGCCGTGGTGGGCGGCTGCCTCGCCATCGGCTGGATCGGCCCGGCCCTGAAGTTCCCGCAGTGGGCGATGGACCTCTCCCCGTACAGCCATCTGCCCAAGCTGCCGGGCGGCGAGGCCACGGCCGCCCCGTTCCTCTGGCTGCTCGGCCTCGCGGTCCTGCTCGCCACGGCCGGTCTCGTCGGCTTCCGCCGACGCGATATCGGCTGACCCCGGGCGGTCGTCCCTCGGGGGGACGGCCGCCCCCTGGTACGCGCGCCGCCGGAGCTGTAGCGGACTCCGGCGGCGCACTCCACTTTCTCCACAGGCTGTGGACAACCACGCGGGCCGTCGGGTGGGCGCGCGTCGGGCGGGGTCAGCCTCCCGGTGTGACCAGCCGGGCCTCGTACGCGAACACCGCCGCCTGGGTCCGGTCGCGCAGCCCCAGCTTGACGAGAATCCGGCTGACATGGGTCTTCACCGTGGATTCGGCGACGACCAGATGCTCGGCTATCTCGCCGTTCGACAGCCCCTGGGCGACCAGGACCAGCACCTCCGTCTCCCGTTCCGTCAGATCGCCGATCCGCTCCTGGGCGGGGGCGCGCGGGGTGCCGAGGCGGGAGAACTCGGAGATCAGGCGCTTGGTGACGGTGGGCGCGAGCAGCGCCTCGCCCGAGGCGACGATGCGGACGCCCTCGGCGAGCTGGCCGGCCGAGGCGTCCTTGAGCAGAAAGCCGCTGGCTCCGGCCCGCAGCGCCTGGTAGACGTATTCGTCCAGGTCGAAGGTGGTCAGCACCAGGACCTTGGCCTCGGCATCGGCGGCCACGATCTCGCGGGTCGCCTCCAGGCCGTTCATCTCCGGCATGCGGATGTCCATGAGCACGACATCCGGCTTCAGCTCCGCGACCTTGGCCACCGCCTGGCGGCCGTCGACGGCCTCGCCGACGACCTCGATGTCCGGCATCGCGTTGAGCAGCACGGAGAAGCCCTCGCGGACCATCACCTGGTCGTCGACGATCAGTACGCGGATCATGCCGTCTCCTCCCCCGCCGCATTCTTCCGGGGCGCATTCTTCCCGGCCGCCTGCTCCCTGGCCGCACGCGTACCGGCCGGATGCGCCGCCGGCTGAGCCGGGGCGTGCGCCACGGGTATGAAGGCGGCGACCTCGAAGCCGCCCTCCTCGGTGTGGTCCGCCGTCATCTCACCGCCCAGCATCTGCACGCGCTCGCGCATGCCCAGGACGCCGTGCCCGGCGCCCGGAGACGGCTTGGCCAGACGGCTCGCGGCGCCGTTGACGATCCGCAGGCCGATCCCGCCCAGGACGTACGAGATCTCCACCCGGGCCTCGGCGCCGGGGGCATGCCGCAGGGTGTTGCTCAGCGCCTCCTGCACGATCCGGTAGGCGGACAGCTCCACGCCCTGGGGCAGCGGCCTGGGCGATCCGGTGATCACCGCCTCGACGGTCAGCCCGGCGCCGCGGACACTGGTCAGCAGGCCGTCGAGGCTGGCGAGGGTGGGCTGTGGGGCCTCCGGGTCGGCCTCGGCGAAGGCGTCCGGGTCCTCGGAGCGGACCACGCCCAGGATGCGGCGCAGCTCGGTCAGCGCGGCCACGGCGTTCTCGCGGATCGTCGCGAAGGAGGTGGCCAGCTCCGGCGGGGTGTCCTTGACGCGGTACGGGGCGGCCTCGGCCTGGATGGCGATGACCGACATATGGTGCGCGACGACATCGTGCAGTTCGCGGGCGATCGTGGCGCGCTCCTCCAGGAGCGTGCGCCGGGAGCGCTCCTCGGCGGTGGCCGTCTGCGTCTCGACGACCTGCTGACGCTCCTGGCGCCAGGCGCGGACAGCGGCCGCGGCGACCAGCATCAGCCCGGAGAAGAACGCCACCGGCGCCAGATCGCCCGTGCCGTAGCCGATGAGTACGGACGGCACCGCCGCGACGGCGAAGGTGACCAGCCACATCTCCAGGGCCAGGCGGGGACGGGTGCGCAGCACGACCAGGGTCATCACGGCGAGGTGGGTGGGGTACGCGATGCCGTTGAAGAGGCTGCTCCCGTACGAGGCGAAGAGGAGATTGCCGCCCAGCGTCACGACGAACGCGGTCAGCGACAGCCAGAAGGCGCCCACCGGACGGAAGAGGGTGAGCATCGGCGGAACGGCGACCAGCAGGCACAGGGCGGCGACCACGAGGCCGCGCAGCGGGCCCGCGGAGGATTCCGTGGTGAAGGAGGCCAGGAACACGCACACGGAGAAGAAGCCGACGACGGAGTGCGGCAGCCAGCACAGCAGATGCCGCACCCGCTCCGGCATCCAGGGCACCCAGCGGGCCACCTTGGCGTCGTCCAGTGGCGGCATCGGGCGGAAGGCGAAGGCATCGACGAACAGGTCCTGGCGCAGCCGGTGCAGCGCGCCACGGACTATTCGTGCCTCCGAGCGCAGGGTGCTCTGCGTCTGGGTCGTGTGGCTCGTCTGGTTCACGTAGACCACGGTAAGCAAGACCGGCCGGTCGGGCGTCCGCTGCGGCGTGTATCTTCCGCGTCCCCCGCAGGTACTACGCCTGGTCAGCCCCGGGAGCGCGGGCGGACCGGCGCGAGGAGGCCGACGAGGGTACGGCAGGCCGCGGTGCCGGGCGTGACGGGCGCGTAGTGGCCGACGCCGGGCAGTTCGCGCAGGTCCGTGGCGGCGGGGTGGGCGGCGGCGTAGCGGCGGGAGAGGTCCGGGGGGACATCCGGGTCGTCGGTGCCGTGCAGGATCGTGACGGGGATGCCGGGGAGCGGCGGCCGCCGCAGCGGATCGGCCGCGGCCAGCCGCTCCGCGAAGGCGGGCCCGTCACCGTCGCCGAGCAGCTCCGCCACCGCGCCGTCGCTCAGGCCCAGCTCATGGGCGCGGGCGAGATCGGCGACCGGCGAGACGGCCAGGACGCGGGTGACCGGCGTGCCGGGGCGGGCCGCGGCGAGCAGGGCGAGATGGCCGCCCGCGGAGTGCCCGACGAGGACGGGGCCCCGGCCCGCCGCGGCCCGCGGGCCCTCCGCGTCCGCGCCCGTCCCCGGTGCTCCCGCCTCGTACGCCACCGCCTCGACCGCCGCCGCCACATCCTCGAACGTGCGCGGCGCGCCCCCGCCGGCGCCCACCCTGCGGTACTCCGCCAGCGCGACCGGCAGCCCCCGCGCGGCCAGCTCGGCGGCGAGCGGGGAGAGATGCCGGCGGTCGTATGCGGCGCGCCAGAAGCCGCCGTGCAGCAGGACCACCGGCGGGCCGGCGCCCGCGCCCCAGGGCCCGTACAGGTCGACGACCTGGTCCGGATGCGCCCCGTACGCCACCGTCCGGACCGGCGCCGCCGGGGCGAGCCCCAGCAGCGCCGACTCCTCGTCCGGTGCGCTCATCCGCCGGCCCCGGGCGCCGCGTCCTCCTCGGGCAGCGCCCGCAGCACCTCGCCCAGCACCCGCGCCGCCCGCTCCGCGTCCGCGAAGGAGGTGTAGAGCGGGGTGAAGCCGAAGCGCAGCACGTCGGGCTGCCGGAAGTCGCCGATCACCCCGCGCCGGATCAGCTCGGCCATCACCTCGGCCGCACCCGAGCACTCCAGCGACACCTGGCTGCCGCGGCGGCCGTGGTCGTACGGCGTGATCGAGCGGACCCGGCCGGGCGGCGCATAGGCGGCCACACAGTCGAGGAAGAGGTCCGTCAGGGCGAGGCTCTTGGTGCGGACGTCCTCGACGGCGACGCCGTCCCAGGCGTCCAGCGCCGCCTCCAGCGCGAGCAGCGACAGGATGTCGGGGGTGCCGACCCGGCCGCGGACGATGCCCTCGGCGGCGGCGTAGTCGGAGGTCATCCCGAACGGATCGGCATGCGAGTTCCAGCCGGGCAGCGGTGAGTCGAACCGCTCCTGGAGGCTTTCGCGCACATAGAGATACGCGGGCGATCCCGGCCCGCCGTTGAGGTACTTGTAGGTGCAGCCGACGGCCAGATCGACGTTGTACCGCTCCACCCCGACCGGCAGCGCACCGGCGCTGTGGCACAGGTCCCAGACGGCCAGCGCGCCGGCGGAGTGCAGCGCGTTGGTGATGCCGGGCAGGTCGTTGAGTTCGCCGGTGCGGTAGTCGACGTGGTTGACCAGCGCCAGCGCGGTCCGCTCGGTGACCTCGTCGGCGATCCGCGTGGGCTCGACCGGGCGCACCGCAAGGCCCGTCATCCGGGCCGCCGACCTGGCGATATAGCCGTCGGTCGGGAACGTCGTGGCATCGACGAGGATCTCCGTACAGCCCTTCCCGGCCATCCGGATGCCGCCGACCACGGCCTTGAACACATTGATGCTGGTCGAATCGCCGACCACCACCCGGCCCGGAGACGCGCCGATCAGCGGCGCGATCTTGTCGCCGACCCGCTCGGGCGCGGTCCACCAGCCGGACTCGTCCCAGGAGCGGATGCGCAGCTCGCCCCACTCGCGGGAGATGACCTCGGCCATCCGGCCGGGCACCGCGCGGGGCAGCGCACCGAGCGAATTGCCGTCGAGGTAGACGGTGTCGTCCAGGACGAAGCGGTCGCGGACGGCCGAGCCGAGCGGGTCGGCGGCATCCAGCTGCTCGGCCTGCGCGGCGTGGTCGCGGGCGCCGGGAGCGTTCTCGGCGGCCTGCTGCGGGGTCTTGTTCTCGCGGTTCTCAGACATGGCTGCGCGCCGTCCACAGCTCGGGGAAGACATTCTTACGGGCCCGCTTCTCCAGCCAGGCCACCCCCGCGGAGCCGCCGGTGCCCATTTTCGAGCCCATCGCCCGCCGGGTCGCGACCAGATGGTCGTTGCGCCATCGCCACACCAGCTCGCCGACATCGGTCAACGCCTCGCCGAGACGGACCAGTTCGGACTCCTGCGGGCCCGCGTAGATCTCGGCCCATACGGCCTCGACGTCCGGGTCCGACTCATAGCGCAGCGCCAGGTCCCGCCGGAGTATCGCCTCGGGGACCGCATAGCCGCGGCGCGCGAGCAGCCGCAGCACCTCGTCCCACAGGCTCGGCTCCTGGAGCGCCTGCTCCAGCTCGGCGTACTCGCGCGGCGCGCCACGGTGCGGCACCAGCATCGCCGCGGACTTCTCGCCCAGCAGGAACTCCAGCCGCCGGTACATCGCGGACTGGAATCCGGAGCCCTCGCCGAGCGCGCTGCGGTAGGCGTTGAACTGCTCCGGGGTGAGCCGGGCGAGCGGCTTCCAGGCGGCGTTCAGCGCCTCCAGCTCGTAGGTGGAGCGGCGCAGGGCGTCCATGGCCACCGTCAGATCGTCGCTGCGCAGCGCCTCGGCGGCCGTGCACCACTCGTGCACGATGGCCGTGAACCACAGCTCCATCACCTGAGTGGTCACCAGAAAGACCATCTCGCCGGGATCGTCGGAGAGCGGGTGCTGGAGGTGGGTGAGGACGCTCGCCTGGACGTAGTCCTCGTACGGGGTCGTGGTGGTGCTGCCGATGCGCAGATCGGGGGCCGCTACGGCCACGCCGGCGGCCGGTGTTTCACGTGAAACATTGCCGCCGGAATCTTCGGCCACGGCGGGGGAAAGAGGAAATGGCTGCGACATGAGGGACTCCTCAGGTGCGAACTACCGGGTAGCGGTCCGCTCCTTCCTTGTCGGCTCGGGAGCCCCGGTCCCCTCAGGCGCGGGTCTGACCCGGCCCACCTGAAATCATCGGTGCTGTGCTCCGGCCGCGCAAGGGCCGACCGCGATCATGCGGCCGGCCCTGAAGATCGCAGCCGTCAGGACAGCATGTCGGCCGCGGTCGGCGAGGAGTCACGCAGGAATGTCGAGCAGCGCTCGTACTCCTCCTGCTCGCCGATCGCCTGCGCGGCGCGGGCGAGGGCGTGCAGCGCACGCAGGAAACCGCGGTTGGGCTCGTGCTCCCAGGGCACCGGGCCGTGGCCCTTCCAGCCGGCCCGGCGCAGCGAGTCCAGACCCCGGTGGTAGCCGGTGCGGGCGTAGGCGTACGACTCGACGGTCCGGCCGCCCTGGAACGCATCGTCCGCGAGCTGCGCCCAGGCCAGCGAGGACGTGGGGTACTTGGCGGCGACATCGGCCGGAGCCGTGCCCGAGGCGAGCAGCTCGCGGGGCTCGGGCTCGTCGGGCAGGTGGGTCGGGGGCGGTCCCCCGAGGAGGTTCTCGTGAATGGGCATGGGTTCAGTCTGCCAAGAGCTGCGCCGGGCTTCCTCCCCACGTCGTCGGCTTTCCCGCCGTAGGGGTTGTTCGCCGCGCCTCCCCCAGCTAACGCTGGGAGGTACCCCCAGCGGCGGGCGCGGGTTTGTCGGGAGCGGGGGCGACCCTACGGACTTCGTCCTACGGTTCGCCCCCTCCCGTGAATGGGTGAGGAGGAGGTCGGTGGGGGCGGGCGTGAGTGTCCTGTCCGCCTGCTGGTCGCCCTTCGTCTGGCCTCCCGGCGCTCGGGTCCCGGGTCTCGCCGGGGTCCAGTGGTGGAGCGCTCACCCCACAGTGGTACTGGCACTCCGGGTGGCATGGCTCGGGTTCGGCGCGTAGGGCGTCGCTGCGGACGGTCAGCCAGGCGATCAGCGCGCCGACCAGCAGGATTCCGGCGCACAGGGGCATGGCCCGGCGGAAGGCGGCCGCGAAGACGTCCGGGGAACGGTAGGCCTCCGGGCCCATTCCCGCGAGCAGGGGCAGCGCGGCGACGGCGACCAGGCTCGCGGCGCGCGCCGCGGCGTTGTTGATACCGCTGGCCAGACCCGCCCGGTCGACGTCCACGGCCGCCAGCACCGTCGAGGTCAGCGGCGCGACCAGCGTCACCATGCCGATGCCCAGCACCACCAGCGCGGGCAGCACCTCGGTCGGATACGACGCATGCGCCCCGACCCGCGTCATCAGCAGCATCCCGGCGGCGCAGAGGACGGGCCCCACGGTGAGCGGGATCCGCGGCCCGATGCGCTGGCCGAGTTCGCCGGAGCGGGCGGACAGCAGCAGCATGAGCACGGTCGTGGGCAGCAGCGCGGTACCGGCCTCCAGCGCCGAGTAGCCCGCCACGACCTGGAGCTGGAGCACGGAGAGGAAGAAGAAGCCGCCGAAGGCCGCGTACACACAGACCGTCACCGCGTTGACGGCGGTGAACTGGCGGATGGCGAAGATCTCCGGTGGCAGCATCGGGTCGGGGCGCCGCCGCTCGACCTGGACGAACGCCGCCCCGAGCAGCAGCCCGATCACCGCCGGGACGATCACCGCGGGCGAGGCGCCCCGGTCCGGCGCCGCGATCAGCGCATATGTCACCCCGGCCAGCGCCAGCGCCCCCAGCACCGCGCCCGGTAGATCGAACCCGCGGCGCTCGCGGGCACCCCGCTCGCGGGTCTCGGGCACATGCCGCAGCGCCACCGGCACACACACCGCCGCCAGCGGCACGTTCACGAAGAACACCCAGCGCCAACCGGGCCCGTCCACCAGCCAGCCGCCGAGGAACGGCCCGACCGCCGCGGCCACCCCGCCGAGCCCCGACCACGCGCCGACCGCCCGCGCCCGGTCGTCCGGACGGAACACCGCCTGCATCAGCGCCAGCGACCCCGGCGTGAGCAGCGCCCCGCCCACCCCTTGCAGCGCACGGGCCGCGATCAGCACCCCGGCGTTCGGCGCCAGCCCGCACAGCAGCGAGGCCGCGGCGAACCACACCACGCCGATGACGAAGACCCGCCGCCGCCCGTAGAGGTCGCCGAGCGAGCCACCGAGCAGGATCAGCGAGGCGAGGGTGAGCATGTACGCGGAGACGGTCCACTGGAGCACGCCCAGACCGGCCTGGAGGTCCCGGCCGATGGTGGGCAGCGCGACATTGACGACCGTGCTGTCGAGCATCGCCATACCCGACCCCAGCACGGCCGTCATCAGCACCCAGCGCCCTTGCCCCGACGCCAGCCGGATCCCGACGGGAGAGCGCGCCGCGCTCGCTTCGCTCATACGGTGAGCATGCCCGCCTTGGCGCATGCCCGCCCGGCGATGCGGAAGGGCCCCGCATCCCGGACGGATGCGGGGCCCTTCGGAGCCCGTACGGACTTACTTGATCTTGGTGCCCGTGGAGCGCAGGTTGGCGCAGGCCTCGGTCACGCGCTTGGCCATACCGGCCTCGGCCAGCTTGCCCCAGCTGCGCGGGTCGTAGGTCTTCTTGTTGCCGACCTCGCCGTCGACCTTCAGCACACCGTCGTAGTTGCGGAACATGTGGTCCGCGACCGGGCGCGTGAAGGCGTACTGGGTGTCGGTGTCGAGGTTCATCTTGACCACGCCGTTCTCCAGCGCGGTGGCGATCTCCTGCTCGGTGGAGCCGGAGCCGCCGTGGAAGACGAAGTCGAACGGGGCGGCCTTGCCGTACTTGGCGCCGACGCCCTCCTGGAGGTCCTTGAGCAGCTCGGGGCGGAGCACGACGTTGCCCGGCTTGTAGACGCCGTGGACGTTGCCGAAGGAGGCGGCCAGCAGGTAGCGGCCCTTCTCGCCGAGACCGAGCGCCTCGGCCGTGCGCAGCGCGTCATCGACCGTCGTGTACAGCTCGTCGTTGATCTCGTGGGTGACGCCGTCCTCCTCGCCGCCGGTCGGGGTGATCTCGACCTCAAGGATGATCTTGGCGGCGGCGGCCTTGGCGAGCAGCTCCTGGCCGATGGACAGGTTGTCGGCGAGGTTCTCGGCCGAGCCGTCCCACATGTGGGACTGGAAGAGCGGGTTCAGGCCCTTGGCGACGCGCTCCGCGGAGACGTCCAGGAGCGGACGGACATACCCGTCGAGCTTGTCCTTGGGGCAGTGGTCGGTGTGCAGCGCGACGGTGATGTCGTACTTGGCGGCCACGACATGCGCGAACTCGGCGAGCGCCACCGCGCCGGTGACCATGTCCTTGTTGTACTGGCCACCCAGGAACTCCGCACCGCCGGTGGAGATCTGGATGATGCCGTCGCTCTCGGCCTCTGCGAAACCACGCAGTGCGGCGTGCAGGGTCTGGGTCGAGGTGACGTTGATGGCCGGGTAGGCGAACTTGCCTGCCTTCGCCCGGTCGAGCATCTCGTTGTAGACCTCGGGAGTTGCGATGGGCATCTGTCCGCTCCTTGTGTAGGCGGGTGGGCGTTCTTCCCTGACCAGGGGGCGAGGACTTTCGCCGGGGCCATCCTCCCAGACTCGGTTGTTCGCTCCACATCGCCCATCCGGCCTTCATGCAAAAGGGCGGTGGGTTTCACGTGAAACCCACCGCCCCTTGTGAAAACCGCAGGTCAGAGCCGATGCAGCCGTCAGGCAAGATCGTTCAGGCCAGGCCGAGGTCGCCGAGCTGGTATCCGGTGATGTACGGAAGGCCCGCCTCGGCGATGGCCGAGGCCGCGCCCCGGTCCACGATCGTCGCGACCGCGACGACCTCGGCGCCCGCCTCGCGCGCCGCCTCGACGGCGGTCAGCGGCGAGCCGCCGGTGGTGGAGGTGTCCTCGACGACCAGCACCCGGCGGCCCTTGATGTCCGGGCCCTCGATACGGCGCTGCATACCGTGCGCCTTCTGCGCCTTGCGGACGACGAAGGAGTCCAGCCGACGGCCGCGGGCGGCGGACGCATGCAACATCGAGGTCGCGACCGGGTCGGCGCCCAGCGTCAGCCCGCCCACCGCGTCGTAGTCCAGGTCGGCGGTGATGTCCAGCATCAGCCGGCCGACCAGCGGCGCGGCCTCGCCGTCCAAGGTGATCCGGCGCAGGTCGATGTAGTAGTCGGCTTCCTTGCCGGAGGAAAGCGTCACCTTGCCGTGCACCACGGCCTTGTCCTTGATCTGCTGCAGCAGCTCGCCGCGCACGTCGTCACTCATGGCCATGAGCTTAGAGCCTGCCCCAGGGCCCCCGGCCGGGCGCTCAGGACAGCGTCCGCCAGCTCCAGGTCGTGGAGACCTCCAGCGGATCGATGGGCGTGACCAGGTGCGGCAGCGTGTTGAGCCCGTTGGGCGGGCCCGACTGCGGCTCGACGCAGACGGCCTCCGCCTGCTCGTCGTAGACCACGACCCACTCCGCGCGGCTGCTCACCGTCAGCTGGAGCCGTCCCGGCCAGGTGAGCGTGACATGCACCCCCTGCGGCATCCCGAAGCAGTCGTCCCAGGGCCCCGGCTTCGGCGGGATCCGGCGGCCGGTCGGGAGATGGTCCGCGCCGCGCTCCTCCTGCCACTCCGCCGCGAAGTCGACGGTGACATCCGCTCCGCCGTCGCCCAGATTCCGCCGGAACCACGGGTGCCAGCCGACCTGCGCCGGGAAGGAGTCGCCGATCGTCTCGACGCCCAGGGTCAAGGTGAGCGAGCCGCCGTCCTCGGCCAGCTCGACCTGCTGGGTCACCGTGCCCGGATACGGCCAGGGGGCGGCCGGATCGGTGAGGCGGTAGGTGAAGACGGCCTCCCTCGCACCCGCCCGCGCGGTGCGCCAGCGCAGATCGCGGCCGGTGCCGTGGATGGCGTGCGGTGCGGCGTTGACCGGCATCTGGTGCAGCGCACCGCCGTTGCGGAAGCGGCCGTGGTCGATCCGGCCGCACCACGGAACCATCGGGAAGCTGCCGTAGGCGTCGCCCTGCCGGAGCAGCTCCAGGCCGCCGACGCGCAGGCTGCTCAGACGGCAGCCGAGGTCCGGACGGACGGTCACTTCGGCGTCCCCGGCGGCCAGTCGTACGCCGTCCGCCCGCATCGGCGCCGCGCTCTGCGTGGTGTTGTCGGTGCTCACGCCACGACCCTAACGGTGGGCCCGCGGACGACGACGGCGCCACCGCCGACCGCCACGGCTGCCACCGCCACGGCCGTCCCGCCACGGCCCGCCCCGCTCAGCGCCGACGGCGCAGCACCCGGCCGACGACCACGGCGGAGGCCAGCACCACCGCCGCCGCGGGCGCCGCCCAGCGCAGCGTCGCCGAGGCGGTGTTCACCTCCGGCGGCGGCACCGGGGCATACCGCCCGCGCGGCGGCGCGTGGTCGACCTCCTCGGCGCTGCGCCCGATCATCGTCCGGCGCGCATGCGCGGCCTCGGCCGGCACCTCGCCGAGCTCGTCCTCGTCGTCGTCAAGGTCCGCCTCGCGCACCAGGTCGCCGTCGAGCGCGGCATCCACCTCGTCGAGCTCCTGGTCGTCCGCCTCCTCGAGATCCCCCGCGTCCATCTCGCTGCCGGGGTCGAGCGACGGCGGCGGCACCTCGGTCTCGAAGATCCCCCGCCCGGCGGGCTCCCCGGACGGCGCCTCGAATGCGGTCCCGGACGGCTTCTGGGGCGGGGCCTTAACCGGATGCCGCTCCAGATCCGCCGCGAGGTTCTCCGCGAAACGGTCGAGGAGGCGGCGGCCCGCGGCCTCGGCGGCCTGGTCGGTGGCCTCGGCCAGCCGGCCGTCCCCGCGCAGCGCGCCGGTGCAGGCCAGCGTCGTACCGGGGGCGGGCTCGGTGGCCGTCACCAGACGGACCGCCAGCGTCAGGGCGACCTCGCCGTCGCCGCGCGACTCCGTCCCCTTCGCCTCGAAGACCAGGTCGGCGTCCTCCTGCGAGGAGGCGCCGCCGGCGATCGTCAGCGTGCCGCGGTAGGTGATGGTGGAGCTGCCGATACGCAGCCGGAGGCGGCCCTCGGGAATGTGCGGGGCCGCGTCGGCGTCGAGCTGGACACCGGGCACACAGCGCGCCACGCGCTCCGGTTCGGTGAGCGCCTGCCGCACGGTCCCGGCGGGAAACGGAACGTACACCTCATGCTCCATGGCATGGGAGCCTAATTCGTTTCCCGGCGCTGCGGGCACCCCCTTTCGGGAGTCCGTGGTCTCCGCGTCGAAACCGCCGCGCCTCAGCCCTGGTAGCGCGGATGCATCAGGGTCGACGGCCGCAGCAACGGGATGCGGTCGGCGGCCGCGCCGCGTTCGTCGGCGCGGAGTCCGGCGCGGGTGACGGAGACCAGCGGCGGGGCGTCCGGCGCAAGGTCCAGCCGGGGCGGGCGCCGCGCGGCCAGGACGAAGCCCCAGAACATGTTGCCGCCGCGGGCCGCCACGGCGGAGCAGCTCCCCGGCGGGAGGGTCGCGGGGGAACCCTCCGGGCCGGTTGCGCGGTCCGGGGCGCCGGAGAAGTCGGCGGGCCGTCCCGGGACGCGGTAGGGGACGGTCACCAGGCCCACCGACCGCATCGTCGCCTCCACCGTCCAGTACGACCGCGGCCGCTGCGTCGGCGCCCCGGCGTGCACCACCAGCCGGCCGCCGGGGGCCAGCAGCCGGGCGGCGAGCCCGTAGAACTCCTGCGAATAGAGCTTGGTGCTGACCGTGATCCCGGGGTCGGGGAGGTCGGAGATGATCACGTCGTACGGTGCGCTCGCCCGCCCGCCGGGCCGCCCGCGTCGGGAGGGCCCCGGCGACCGGCCGCCGGAGTCCGCGGCGCGCCGCTGCCGCAGCCAGTCGAAGGCGTCCGCCGTCACCGTATGGACCCGGGGATCGCGCAGCGCGTGGTGGTTGAGGCGGGAGAGGCCGGGGTCCGTACGGGCCAGGCGCAGGACGCCGGGGTCCAGTTCGACGACGGTGACCGAGCGGACCGCGCGATAGCGCAGGATCTCGCGCACCGCCAGGCCGTCGCCGCCGCCGAGGACCAGCACCCGGGCCTGCGGCCCGCCCGCCATCACCGGATGCACCAACGCCTCGTGGTAGCGGTATTCGTTGATCTCGCTGACCCGCAGTCGGCCGTCCAGATACAGCTCCAGCGGCCCGCCGGAACCTTTCCTCCCCCGTCCCGCACCGGCTCCGCCGCCCGTGCCGCCGGTCATCACCACCTCCTGGACGCCGGTCTGCACCGCGACCCGCACCCCCGGGCCGTACACCGCGCGCCGGGCGGCCCGCTCGAAGGACGAGGCCAGCAGCGTCCCCGTGGCGAGCAGGGCGAGCACCAGCACATTGACCAGGAGCAGCAGCCAGCGCGTGCGCGGAGTCAGATCGCGGCGGAACAGCCACAGCACCAGCGCACCGCCGGCCACCGCATTGACCGCGCCGGTGACCAGCGCACCGGTCAGCTGGCCCAGCCGGGGCAGCAGCAGGAAGGGGAAAGCCAGCCCGCCGACGAGCGCGCCGACGTAGTCCGCGGCGAAGAGGTCGGCGACCGCGCCGCCCGCGTCCTGCCGCCGGATCCGCTGGATCAACGTCATCAGCAGCGGCACCTCCGCGCCGATCAGCACCCCAATGACCAGGGAGAAGCCGACGAGCGCGGAGCGCGACTGGCCGAACCAGGCGAAGCAGGCGTAGAGCGCCATCGCGGAGCTGCCGCCCACCAGCGCGAGCAGCGCCTCGACCGCGCCGAAGCCGACCGCCGCCCGGCAGCGCATCCGCTTGGCGAGCAGGGCGCCGATACCCATGGCGAAGACCATGACGGACAGCACCACCGACGTCTGGGCGACGGAGTCGCCGACCAAGTACGAGGCCAGCGCGACCAGTTCGAGTTCGTAGACCAGACCGCAGGCGGCGCAGACGAAGACGACGGCGAGGACCAGCAGACGGCCGAGCCCGGACGGCACGGGCAGCCGCACCGTTTCCAGGGTCTCCGGCGGCCCGAGGGCGCCGGGAACAGCGGGCTCTGACGGGTCGATCATGAAATGAACGCTACGTGACGGTTCCGTACGGATTTGTCACCCACACGAGTGCAGTCTCCGTTCTACACACGGGAGTTGGGGTCATCGGCACGGCGCACGGGGGCACGTCCCCGAATGTCGCCATGCAGGGGGCATATGTACGCGTCCTGCGCGGAACCCCAGGACAGCGCGCCCCGGGCCGCGAGGGACGACGAAAGGCGGCACGCCCCCTGTCGGATGCGCGTCTAGACGGCCGCGACCGCCGCCCGTACGCCTACCCGCGTGCGGGTGGCCACCAACCGGCCCTCCTGCGGATACGCGTGCCAGGTCCGCCAGTTCACCTGCCCGTGCTGACGCTGCGCCAGCATCGCGGTGAAGGCGTACGGCGAACCGGGGAAGGTTCCCGCCAGGCCGTGCGGATGTTCGGCGACCAGCGCCAGCAGTTCCTGCGCCCGCCCCGCGAAGGAGCCGCGCGAGAGCGTCTCCACATGGGCGGCGAATTCGTACTCCCAGTCGCCCAGCCGCTTGGCCACGCCGAGCGGCAGCGGTGTGCTGCTGCCCGGCATACAGGCGACGGTCTCGGAACACGTACCGTGCTCCTCTTCGAGAAGCACCTGATGAGAGGCGCCCAGCAGCCTCAACTGCACCTGGGCGTCGTCGAGTTGGAGGTCCAGCACCGCCAGCGCCGGCAGGGGTTCCCTGCCCAGGGCCCAGGCGAGGTCACAGGCACGGGTATCGGTGTACGCCGTCTTCAGAGTGGTGAGCATGGGTCGGCTCCGCAAACACGCAGTGGATGGTGGGCCGGCCCGCCCGAGAAGGATCAGGAATGTACAACCGCCTGCCGGCTCGTGCCCACGTGGGATGCGAGAACTGGGGGATTCTCTAGGGAGAGGGAATCATGGATGGCAGGCCGTCCACAGTCGCTTTACCCATCTTCGTTGGGTTTCCATCCCCTAGAGGGCTCCTCAGTTCAGTTGTTCAACGGCCAAGCGCCCAGCGGCCGTTGACCCTCGGGGCCGCGGTCCGCCGGGCGCATATGCGGTCAAGCATGAGCCGTGTGCATGTGTACGGCATCCGTGCAGCTCGGTAGGGCAGGGACGGCCATACGACACGGCCACCGGGAGGGTTCAGGAGCCTCCGCCTCCACAGCCTCCCCCGCCACCGCAGCCTCCACCGCCGCACGAGGAGCCGCCCCCGCAGCCGCCGTGGTGACCGCCACCACCGTGATGGCCACCGCCGCCGTGGTGGTGACCGCCGCCGATCGATCCACAGCTGCTGGCGCCGCCCCCGGCGGCCCACCAGCTGCCGCCGCTCGACTTCGAGAGGCTGCGCTTGCGGCCGCCCCCGTCGCTCCGGGCGGCCCAGGACACCATGCCCACCACCAGCACAACAATCACCATGAAAATCACGGCACCCACCATCTGCCTCACACTCCTTTCCATCCCCCGAAGCGTGGGGCCCCGCCCACGCCCTTCAAGCGGTGGGGGAACGCGCTCCGTCCGGCGCCGCGTGCGCCGCTGGCCGCCCTCGTCGGCGGCCGTCCGTGTCTGTTGTGCGGGGCGCATGCCCGGGGTCCGTCGGGCTCAAAGCACAGTTGAGGAAGTCCAGAGGTTCGGACGAGGATGGCGCTCATGGACCGACCGCTGCTCAATCGTCGCCTCGCCGAATTCGGCACCACGATCTTCGCCGAGATGTCCGCACTCGCCGTACGGACCGGCTCCATCAACCTGGGCCAGGGCTTCCCCGACGCCGACGGCCCGGAAGAGGTCAGAGAGGCGGCGGTCCGCGCCCTGCGCGACGGCCGAGGCAACCAGTACCCGCCCGGCCCCGGCGTCCCCGAACTGCGCACCGCCGTCGCCACCCACCAGGAGCGCTTCTACGGTCACCGCGGCCTGTCCTACGACCCCGACACCGAGGTCCTGATCACCGCGGGCGCCACCGAGGCCCTCGCGGCGTCCCTGCTGGCCCTGCTGGAACCCGGCGACGAGGTCATCGCGCTGGAGCCGTACTACGACTCCTACGCCGCCTGCATCGCGATGGCCGGCGCCCGCCGCATCCCGGTCACCCTGCGCCCGGACGCCGCGACCGGCTCCTACGGCCTCGACCTCGACGAACTGCGCGACGCCGTCACCGACGACACCCGCCTCATCCTGCTCAACACCCCGCACAACCCCACCGGCACCGTGCTCACCCGCGACGAGCTCGCCGCCATCGCCGAACTGGCCGTCGAACGGAACCTCCTCGTCATCACCGACGAGGTCTACGAACACCTCGTCTTCGAAGGCGAGCACCTTCCGCTCGCCTCCTTCCCCGGAATGCGCGACCGCACGGTCACCATCTCCTCCGCCGGCAAGACCTTCTCCTTCACCGGCTGGAAGGTCGGGTGGGTGACCGCCACCCCGGACCTGATCGGCGCCGTCCGCTCGGCGAAGCAGTTCCTCACCTACGTCTCCGCGGGCCCCTTGCAGTACGCCGTCGCCGAGGCCCTCGCCCTCCCCGACACGTACTACACCGCCCTGCGCGACGATCTGCGCGCCAAACGCGACATCCTGGCGGCCGGCCTCACCGGCGCCGGTCTCCAGGTCTTCCGGCCCTCCGGCACGTACTTCATCACCACCGATATCCGCCCCCTCGGCGCCGCGCGGTCCCACGAGGGCGACGGCTTCGCCTTCTGCCGCGCCCTCCCCGAACGCGCCGGCGTCGTCGCCATCCCCAACGCCGTCTTCTACGACCACAAGGACCGGGGCGCACCGTACGTCCGCTTCGCCTTCTGCAAGCAGGAGGAGGTGCTGCGGGAGGCGGCCGCGCGGCTTCAGAAGCTCTGAGGTCTTCTCGGGCCGGGAGACCGGGGCCCGGAGGCCGGGGCCGGGAGACCGTCGGGGCATGACGTCCACCCGCCGCGTTGTACTGCTCCATCCAGCAGCTCCTCGGCGGGGGGCTTCCGGATCCGGCACCACCGGCGGCTCTTCCCGGCCGCCGGAGAGACAGTCGTCGAGGTGCTGAAAGCAGGCGCAGAGGCGGCCGGAACCTCCTGCGCCCGGGCGCCTTATCGCGGAGCGACTGGCATGGCGTCGAAGTCTTCGAAGAGGTAGGCGTAGACCTGCGCGAGGTAGGCCCGCAGTTCCCGCTGGCCCGGAAACCGCACATAGGTCAGGGCGAACCACTGGTCCACCGTGATCGGCTCATTCGTCACCAGTTCGACCAACCCCGCGCGAATCGTCTCCTGATAGTCGGGCCAGGAAAGGCCGAACGTCTCGCGCAACATGCCGAGATCGTCGACCGCCTCGACGCCGAGAATTCCGGCGCAGAAATTCACCAGTCGACGGTCGACGCCGGGCACTTCCAGACCCAGTTCGGCCAGCGGGACGGTGACCGGGTCGATTTCCTCGTAGCCTCCCGGGTACGGGTACAGCGTGGTGTTCCGCAGGTCGGCGTCGCTCTCGGGCCCGTCCTCGCTCTCCAATTCCCGGGCAGGGCGGTAGACGCCGTAGAGCAGGCCGCGCGTGGAGAAGTCCGCATAGACGTAGTTCACGTCGCCATCGGGGCCGTATGGCCGACGCGGGTCGATGGTGATAGCGGTGGCCTTTCCCAGGCAGCTCTCCCCTTCTCCGTAAACAGCCTCGAACGGCAGGATCGGCGCGAGGTCGTGGTTCTTCAGCGCCGCCCGACGCAGCGCGTCGTCCGCCTCGACCAGGGCCTCCTCGGTATCGAAACGGGTCGCCCACGGGCCGGTGCGCGGTGGCAGTTCGTCGCGGATCGACATGGGGTGGGGACTCCGTCCTTGAGGGCGAGCGAGGTGGCGGGCTGAGGGGACGGCGGGGAATTCGCCTTCCGGGGTCCGGCATACGCCGAAACGTCACGACCAGTACTTCTCCGGCGGCGGCGCCTCCGGGTCCGGAGCCACCGGGGGCTCCTTGCGGTCGCCGTAGAAGTAGTCGTAGAGATCCTGCAGGTAAGCGTACAGAGCGTCTTCTTCGTAGAAGAAGACGTGCGTCAGCTGGCCCCATTGCTCTGCGGTGACCGGACGCCGACCGAGCAAATACTCCAGCGCCTCACGCAGGTTCCGGGCGAACGGCGTATCCCGGGCCACCTCGCCCTTTCTCTTGTCCCTGCGGACCACACTGGGGCGGACCTTGTCGATGTCGTCGATAAATTCCACACCGAGAAAGGTCTCGAAGAAGCCACGGATTTTGTCATCCGTCTCGAAGTGCGGAATATCCGAGCCCTGGTATCTCATCTGTTTCTGCCCCTCACGGGCTCCGGGAACATCGTCACAAGTCGATGGCCACCGTTACCGTCCGGGTCGTAGATTGCCTTTATTTTGGCGCCCGCAAAGTCTACCGGTTTGTAGTTGATATTTCCGGTCTTATGGTCCATCGGATTACTCGGGTCGATATAGAAACCCCGGAACCTCTCGTGGTGGCTTCCAGGCCCCCAGGCTTCCTCCGGGGAGAAGCTGACGACCTGCCGGCCCTGCTCGCTGGGGTCCAGTCGGCTTCTGCCGTGCTGATCGGCGTACGTGAACGCCTCGTGCTGGCCTGATCCGAAGGACGTGGAGAAGGAGTCACACTTGTGCTTCTTGCTCGCGTCTTCGGCATCCATGTACGCATTCTCCCCCAGCCGCTCCTTGGCATTGGGGCCGTGCGCCGGGTCGATCTTGTCGGTGGTCTGTATATACCCGTCCTGCATGTGATAGCGCGGGTTGCCGTCGTTGTCCGTGAGGTGATTGCCGTTGCCGTCACGCACCGGACTCGGCTGGCCCAGCCGCTCTTTCAGCATGTCATCGGTGGGATCCAGATGCCGCTGCGGCCCGTGGCCCTGACGGCGGAGGTCGTCCACGTGCTGTCCGACACGCTGCTTGTACTTGTCGCGAAGGGCATCCTCGTCAAGCGCACGCTGGCCGACCTTCAATTTGATGGCATCACGGTCGTCCTGATGCCGTCGTAGGTTCTTGCGTATCGCTTCCTCGGCGTCATCGATGTTCTTCCGGGTGATGTCCAGACCATGCCCGATCGACCGGTGCCCCCTGGCCATGGACTTGGACATGTCCGTAATCATGGAATCGATGATCGGACGGACCGCCTTCTGCACGATCATCCCGAACTTGCCCTTGCCGAGCAGCCGGCCGCGTGTTTTGGCGTCCAGATTGCTGCTGTGGTGCTCCACCTGCTCCGCATGTCCGTGGGCTTCCTTGGCCGCCTGCGCCAAGTGGTCGGTGTGTGCCTTGAACCCCTTGCTCATGCGGCACCCGCCGCCGCGCCCAGTGCAGCGTCAACGCCCTTGAAAACGAGGCCGGACACGGCTTTTTCGATCTCGGCCTGGAAGGGCTCGATCGCCATGGAGACGAGTTCGGCGATGAGGACGTCCTCGATTTCCTGGATGACGGCCCTGATGATGCGTTTGCCGACTTCGATGGCCGCCGCCTCGGCAGCGGCGGCGATACCGAGCGTCGCGACCGTCGCGGCCGCTGCCGCCGCCATCTCGACAGCGGTGATGACCAGTTGAGCGATGACCACACCCTTGGCCACGACCACGCCGGCGGCGGCGACCTCCAGCGCCGTGGCCAGGACTTCGCAGCAATTGGTCAGGACCGTGTGGTGTTCGCTGGACACCTGGTTCCAGCGGCTGAGGAGTGCGTCGTAGGACGCGCCTTCGTAGACGTCCGCGAGCCCTTTCAGCACGGAGTCCAGCCCGCTGTGCCCCTCCGCGAGGTTCTGGCCGAATTCCCGCACATGTCCGGCCCAGGCACGCAGTTCGTCCTCGTCGATGTCGGGCCATTCGAGGCCCATCAGATCCATGATCCAGACGACTTCACCAGGCAGCTCGATCGACACCGCCGGCCTCCCCCTCAGCTCCGCGTCCGCGCAGCATCGTGCCTACGGACGTGTGATGTGGGAGAACAGTTCCACATATGCCCGAAAACGATCAAGCGTGATCGGGAGCAACGGTTACCGACCTCTGCCTCAGGAGGCGAGTGCGAGCGGCTCCTTGTCACGATCGCCGCGGAAACGCTCGTAGCCCTGAGGGACCGGCGCGCCGGCCGCCCGCGCACAGCGGACGCGGGCCCCGGAGCCAAAAGCTCCGGGGCCCGCGCAGCCGGGTGGGGTGTGCCGAGGCTCAGGCCTCGTCGTCGCCCGGCTTCTCGTCCTTGCCTTCGATCTCGGCTTCGAGGCCGAGCTGCTCGACGAGCCACTTGTCGAATTCGATCGAGGCGCGCACCCAGCTGACCGTGCTCGACACGAAGTGTTCGAGCGAGACACCGGTGCCGATCAGCATCGATGCCTCACCGATCAGACGGACCGTGCCGTCGTCGTGGGTGTGCGTGTAGGCCTTGGGCCACAGCGTCCTGCGGTTCCAGTCGTCGATCGCTTCCAGGAGCTTCGACTTCTCGTCGATGCCGTGGACGCGGTCGTAGAACGTACGGACGGAGAAGATCTGCTGCTCCTCCTCGCCCCGGAACATGAAGTACGTGCGGAACTGCTCCCACGGCGCGGCGAGGTCACCCTCCTCGTCGACGACGTACTTCAGCTCCATCTGATCGAGGAGCTGCTTGACCAGGTCCTGGTCGGGCACGACGGGACCATCAGGCCCCGACGGCTGGGGTTCGGGCTGGCCCCCGAAATTCGGAATCGAGGACGGGTCGATGCTCACCGTGGAATTCCCTTCGTATGGTCCCTGCCATCCTCCCCCACATCCGCCCCGTCCTGGCAAGTGCCCGAGGACGGGGCGCGACCGGGCGCTGTGGGCTGGCGGGCCACGGCCCGGCGGTCAGGACCGGGCCGCGGCCCGTTCGGCGGCCACGGACAGGCCCTCGCCGTCCACGTCGACCCGGACGGTGTCGCCGTCCAGCACCTCGCCCGCAAGGATGGCGCGGGCGAGCTGGTCGCCGATGGCCGTCTGGACCAGGCGGCGCAGCGGGCGGGCGCCGTAGGACAGGTCCGGGGCCGGGGCGTCGACGACCGGCTCCTGGCCGAGCCAGGCGAGCCAGGTCAGGGCGCGGTCGGTGACGTCCAGGGTGAGCCGGCGGTCGGCCAGGCGGCGCTGGAGGTGGTCGATCTGGATGCGGGCGATCCGCTGGAGCTGGTCGGTGCCCAGGGGGTGGAAGACCACCACGTCGTCGAGGCGGTTGAGGAACTCGGGGCGGAAGGCCGCCCGGACCGTCTCCAGCACCCTCTCCTTCTTCTGCTCCTCCTTCAGCAGCGGATCCATCAGGAAGTTCGAGCCGAGGTTGGAGGTCAGGATGAGGATGGTGTTGCGGAAGTCGACCGTGCGGCCCTGGCCGTCCGTCAGACGCCCGTCGTCCAGCACCTGGAGGAGCACGTCGAAGACCTCCGTATGCGCCTTCTCCACCTCGTCCAGGAGGATGACGCTGTACGGGCGGCGGCGGACGGCCTCGGTCAGCTGGCCGCCCTCCTCGTAGCCGACGTAGCCGGGGGGCGCGCCGACCAGACGGGCGACGGAGTGCTTCTCCCCGTACTCCGACATGTCGATACGGACCATCGCCCGCTCGTCGTCGAAGAGGAAGTCCGCGAGCGCCTTGGCCAGCTCGGTCTTGCCGACGCCGGTCGGGCCGAGGAAGAGGAAGGAACCGGTGGGGCGGTCCGGGTCGGCGATCCCGGCGCGGGTGCGCCGCACCGCGTCCGACACCGACCGTACGGCCTCGGTCTGGCCGATCAGCCGCTTGCCGATCTCCTCCTCCATCCGCAGCAGCTTCTGGGTCTCGCCCTCCAGCAGCCGGCCGGCCGGAATGCCGGTCCAGGCGCCGACCACATCGGCGATGTCGTCCGGGCCGACCTCCTCCTTGACCATCGACTCCTTGGCCGCCTCCTGCTCGGCCTCGGCGGCCGCGGCCTCCTCCAGCTCCCGCTCCACACCCGGGATCTCCCCGTAGAGCAGCTTGGAGGCGGTGTCGAAATCGCCGTCGCGCTGGGCGCGCTCGGCCTGCCCGCGCAGCTCGTCCAGCTTCTCCTTCAGCTCGCCGACACGGTTGAGGCCCTGCTTCTCCTTCTCCCAGCGGGCGGTCAGGCCCCGCAGCTCCTCCTCCTTGTCGGCGAGGTCCTTGCGCAGCTTCTCCAGGCGCTGGACGGAACCGGCGTCGGTCTCGTTCCTCAGCGCCAGCTCCTCCATCTTGAGGCGGTCGACGGCGCGCTGGAGCTCGTCGATCTCCACGGGCGAGGAGTCGATCTCCATACGGAGCCGGGACGCGGCCTCGTCGACGAGGTCGATGGCCTTGTCGGGCAGGAAGCGGGAGGTGATGTAGCGGTCGGAGAGGGTGGCGGCGGCGACCAGCGCGGAGTCGGCGATCTGCACCTTGTGGTGGGCCTCGTAGCGGCCCTTGAGCCCGCGCAGGATCGCGACGGTGTCCTCGACGGTCGGCTCGGCGACCAGCACCTGCTGGAAGCGCCGCTCCAGCGCCGGGTCCTTCTCGATCCGCTCGCGGTACTCGTCCAGGGTCGTCGCGCCGACCATCCGCAGCTCGCCGCGGGCCAGCATCGGCTTGAGCATATTGCCGGCGTCCATGGACGAGTCGCCGCCGGCGCCCGCGCCCACGACGGTGTGCAGCTCGTCGATGAAAGTGATGATCTGGCCCTCGCTGGACTTGATCTCCGCGAGGACGGTCTTGAGCCGCTCCTCGAATTCGCCGCGGTACTTGGCGCCCGCCACCATCGCACCCAGATCGAGCGCGACCAGCCGCTTGTCGCGCAGCGACTCGGGCACATCGCCCTTGACGATCCGCTGCGCCAGCCCCTCGACGACGGCGGTCTTGCCGACGCCCGGCTCGCCGATCAGCACCGGGTTGTTCTTCGTACGGCGGGACAGCACCTGCACCACGCGCCGGATCTCGTGGTCCCGGCCGATCACCGGGTCGAGCTTGCCCTCGCGCGCGGCCGCGGTGAAGTCCGTACCGAACTTCTCCAGCGCCTTGTACGTGCCCTCCGGGTCGGCGTTGGTCACCCGCTGCCCGCCCCGGCTCGCCTCGAACGCGGCCGCCAGCTTCTTTGCGCTCGCGCCCTGCTGCTCCAGGAGCTCGCCGGTGCGCCCGCCCTTCGCCGCGATACCGATCAGCAGATGCTCGGTGGAGACATAGGCGTCGCCGAGCTCCCGGGCCCGCCGGGTGGCGTCGGCGATGGCGGCGAGCAGCTCGCGGTCGGGCTGCGGCGGCGCGACGGTCGAGCCCTGGATGCTGGGCAGCCCCGCGAGCTGGCGCTCGGCGCCGTTGCGCAGCGCGGCGGCGTCGGCCTCGACGCTCGCCAGCAGATCCATGATGTTCTCGTTGTCCTGCCCGGCCAGCAGCGCGAGCAGCAGATGCGCGGACGTCATGTCCGCGTGCCCGGCGGTGACCGCCCGCTCGTTGGCGGCGGCCAGCGCTTCCCGGCTCTTGTTGGTCAGCTCGGCGTCCACGGCCCGGTGTCCTCCTTGTGCGTGCGGTGACGGGTGCGGCTTCCTGCACGTATCAACGTGCGATAAGTTGAGTCTATTCCACTCAAGGTGCTGCGCGCTGCGTTCCCCTGAGGGTCAACCCGGCCGATTTCGCCGCCAGCCCGGCGGCCGCGCGGCACGCTCGTGGCCATGCCCACCACGCGCATGTCCGACGAAGCCGCTACCCAGTCCGCCATCCTGCTGGAGATCTTCCTGGAACTGGACGCCGGATCGCCCGAATGCGTCAGAGCCCAGCTCATCGAGGGCGAGATGGTGGTGACCACGGCCCAGGCGGGCAGCCATGAGCACTGCCTCAGCCGCTTCACCGAGCAGGTGGTACGGCGCCACGAGTTCAGCATCTCCGCGCACAAGGGCCTGGTCCTGCCGTCCTACGGCCCGCATCCCGACAACCACGTGATCCCCGATCTGACGATCGTGGGCCGCCGGGAATTCCGGGGCGCTCCGCCGTGGTGGCGGCCCTACGGGGAGCTCAAGATGGTCGTCGAGGCGACGGGCGACCGACCGGAGCTCGACCGCACCGCCAAACGCCGCAGCTACGCCCTCGCGCGCATCCCGCTCTATCTGCTGATCGACCGCGAGAGGGCCGCCACCACCCTCTTCCGCGAGCCCGGCGACGGCGACTATCTGGTCCACCACACCGCCGCGTTCGGCAAACCCGTCCCCCTCCCCTCCCCCTTCTCCTTCGACCTGGAGACCACCGACTTCCTCTGACGCCCTCCGGCCATGGTCCACCGGCGGGCCCCTCTACGCTGGCCCCCATGGCCCACGACCTGAACGCCCTCAGCCCCGAGTACCTCGCCTTCTGGGGCGAGTACCTGATGCCGACCCTCACCACGCTGCGTGCGAACGGGACCCCGCATGTCGTCCCGGTGGGCGTCACCTACGACGCCGGGCAGCGGATCGCGCGGATCATCACGCGCAAGGACAGCACCAAGGTCAAGAACATCCTCGCCGCCGGGGCCGACGGAGCCACCGTCGCCGTGTGCCAGGTGGACCGCGGCCGCTGGGCGACGCTGGAGGGCATCGCCCGGGTGCGCACGGACGCCGAGACGGTGGCCGATGCGGTGAACCGGTACGCCGAGCGGTACGGGCGGACGCCGGAGCCCAACCCCGACCGCGTCATGATCGAGATCGCGGTGAACCGGGCGATGGGGCGGGCCTGAGCGCCGTACGCAATTCCCCGGTACGCACCTCTCGTTACGGAATCCCCCGCTTCGGCCCGGTCCGGACTTGGCCGAAAGCGGGCTCTCCGCGGCCGTCGTCGCGCGGACACCTGGTACCCAGGAAGCGGACACAGAACGACAGGCAGAGCGACAAGAAGCGGCAGGCACCGAACAGTTCCGCACCCAAGTGATATCCACGTGGCATCCAAGCGGACCTTCTCGGCCCTCCTTCGCGCATATGACGGCAGATGGAGGCCCGTATGGCGCAGGCGCTGCGCACCTCGACGACCGTTCCACGCCGTCGGCGGCCCACCCGCCCGTACCCGCGTGCGGAGTCCTGCCCGCGGTGCGGCGGACAGCTCGCCATCAACCAGGACGGCTGGAAGATCTGCCACGCCTGCGGCTATGCCTCGCCACCCGGCGCCACCCCTCCACCCAGGGGCGGCCGCGGGGTATCGTCGCCCCCACAATCGCCACGCCCCGGAGGGCACGATGAACTCGGTCCGAGTGACGGCGATCGCCTGCCTGATGCCGCTGTCCGAGCTGGACGAGGATCCGTTTCTGGTCGACGACCGCAGCCAGCACGACATGTGCAGACAGTGGGCGGCAGCCCGTGATTACCACCTGACCTGCCGGCTGAGCCTGCACCAGCTGCGCGCCGACCACAACGCGCTGTGGAGCGATGTCGAAGAGGGCCTGGTCGATGTGTTCGTGGCGCCCAACCGGCGGGCGCTGGAGAACGCCATCGCCGGGGCCGAGGAGTTCGTCGCGCGGTGCGCGGCGGCGGGCGTACGGCTGGAGACCGCCGACCTCGACGAGCCGGTCTACACCCTGGCGATGAAGTCCCAGGTGCACCGGCGGCTGTCGATGCCGACGGCGGGCTACAACGGCTGCTGAGCCCCGCACACGGGAACGGCGGAGGGGCCGGGGTTGGCATCCCCGGCCCCTCCGCCGTACCGCCTCGGCGCACCGCCCACGGCGCTGCGCCGCACTACTCCGACCGCTTGGGCCGCCACACCACCAGCGCGCTGGTCTGCTGGACGTCCTGGTACGGCACCAGATCACGGCGGTAGGAGGCGTGCACCGCCGCCTCCCGCTGCTGCATGGCGCTGGCCGCGCCCTCCACGGCGCCCTGGAGCTCGGCGACCCGCTGCTGGAGGGCGGCGACCTGGTTCTCCAGCTCGATGATGCGCTTGATGCCGGCGAGGTTGATGCCCTCCTCCTGCGACAACTGCTGGACGGTGCGCAGCAGTTCGATGTCGCGGGCGGAGTAGCGGCGGCCCCGGCCGGCCGTACGGTCGGGGGAGACCAGGCCCAGGCGGTCGTACTGCCGCAGGGTCTGCGGATGCAGGCCGGAGAGCTGGGCCGCGACGGAGATGACGTACACCGGCGATTCTTCGGTCAGTTCATAGGGGTTACGACGCTGCCCGCCCCGGCTGTCCATCTCAAGCTCCCTTCGCGGCCTGGAACAGCTCTGCCCGCGGATCCGGTCCCGCGGTCGCCTCGCGATAGGACTCCAGCGCTTCCTTCGCCTTGTCGCCGAGGTCCTTGGGAACGGCCACCTCTATGGTGACCAGCAGATCACCACGGGTGCCGTCCTTACGGGCCGCGCCCTTGCCACGGGCCCGCATGGTGCGTCCGTTGGGGGTGCCGGCCGGCAGCTTGAGCGTGACCGGCGGGCCGCCGAGCGTCGGCACCTTGATCTCGCCGCCCAGCGCGGCCTCCGGGAAGGTGACCGGCACCGTGACGGTGAGGTTGTCGCCCTTGCGGCCGAAGACCGGGTGGGGCTTGACGTGGACGACGACATACAGATCGCCCGCGGGGCCGCCCTGCTCGCCCGGGCCGCCCTTGCCGCGCAGCCGGATGCGCTGCCCGTCCGAGACGCCCGCCGGGATGCGGACCTGCATGGTGCGGGCGCTCGTCGCGCGGCCGCTGCCCTTGCAGACGTCGCACGGGTCCTGGGCGATCAGGCCCCGGCCCTTGCAGTCGGCGCACGGGTCGGTGAGCGAGAAGCCGCCGCCCGCGCCCCGGCTGACCTGGCCGGTGCCGACACAGGTCGGGCACACCCGCGGCGTACCGTTTTTGTCGCCGGTGCCCGAGCACGCCTTGCAGGGCTCCCTGCTGGACATCCGCAGCGGGACCGTGGCCCCGTCGACCGCCTCGGTGAAGCTGAGCGTCACCTCGGACTCGATGTCCTGGCCCCGCCGCGGCTGCGTACGGGTGCCCGCGCCGCCGCGGTTGAACAGACCGCCGAAGACGTCCCCGAGGCCGCCGCCGAAGCCGCCGCCTCCCTGGCCGCCGCCCTGGGTGCCCCCGAAGAGGTCGCCCAGGTCGAAGTTGAAGCTGCCGCCGCCGGCGCCGGGACCGGGCCGGAACCCGCCGTTGCCGAACAGCGCCCGCGCCTCGTCGTACTCCTTGCGGCGCTTGGGATCGCCCAGGACGTCGTTGGCCTCGGAGATCTCCTTGAAGCGCTCCTCGGCCTTGTCGTCGCCCTTGTTGGCGTCCGGGTGGTTCTCCCGGGCGAGCTTGCGGTACGCCTTCTTGATCTCCGCCTCGGTCGCGTCCTTCGGGACGCCGAGGACCTTGTAGTAGTCCTTCTCGACGAAGTCCTTGGTGCTCATCCCCGACGTCCCTCCTTCCGCGCGGGTATCTGCTGCGTCGTCACGTCAGCCCTCGTCCGGGCCACCGCTCTCCTCGTCCGAAGCCTTGGTGTCCTCTTCGGCGGCGGACTTGGCGTTCTGCGCGCCCGGCTGCGGCTCGGCGACGGCGACCCGCGCGGGGCGGATCGTTCGCTCACCGATGCGATACCCGGGCTGCAGGATCGCCACGCACGTGGTCTCCGTGACGTCCGGTGCGTACGAATGCATCAGCGCTTCGTGGATCGTCGGGTCGAAGGGCTCGCCCTCCTTGCCGAACTGCTGCAGACCGAGCTTGGCGATCACGGTCTCCAGCGATTCGGCCACCGACTTGAAGCCGCCGACCAGTTCGCCGTGCTCACGGGCGCGCCCGATGTCGTCGAGGGTGGGAAGGAGCTCGGACAGGATGTTCGCCGCGGCGATCTCCTTGACCGTGACCCGGTCCCGTTCCACTCGGCGGCGGTAGTTCTGGTACTCCGCCTGGAGCCGCTGGAGGTCCGCGGTGCGCTCGTTGAGCGCCGCACGGGCCTGGTCCAGCTGCGCCGCGAGGGACACGTTCTTGTTGTTGTCGCTGACGTCCCCGGCCGGGGCCGAGCCCGCCTTGTCGGCGGACTCGGCCTGCGCCGCGTCTTCGGGAGCGGCGTCAGAGGGGACGTCAGGCTTCTCGTCGAAGCCCGGGGTCTCCTCCGTCACGCGGCACCATCCTTCTTCGGCTTGTCCTCGTCGACGATCTCGGCGTCGACGACGTCGTCCTCGGCCTTGGCCTGCTCACCGGCAGCGGCGCCCTCGGCACCGCCGGCGGCCTGCGCGGCCTGGGCGTCGGCGTACATGGCCTGGCCGAGCTTCTGCGAGACGGCCGCGACCTTCTCCGTGGCGGTGCGGATCTCGGCCGTGTCCTCGCCCTTGAGCTTCTCCTTCAGCTCGCCGACGGCGGACTCGACCTCGGTCTTGATCTCGCCGGGGACCTTGTCCTCGTTGTCCTTGAGGAACTTCTCGGTCTGGTAGACCAGCTGCTCGCCCTGGTTGCGGGCCTCGGCGGCCTCGCGGCGCTTGTGGTCCTCGTCCGCGTAGCGCTCGGCCTCCTCACGCATGCGGTCGACCTCGTCCTTCGGCAGCGAGGAGCCGCCGGTGACGGTCATCTTCTGCTCCTTGCCCGTGCCCAGGTCCTTCGCGGTCACGTGCATGATGCCGTTGGCGTCGATGTCGAAGGAGACCTCGATCTGCGGGACCCCGCGCGGGGCCGGCGGCAGACCGGTCAGCTCGAACATCCCGAGCTTCTTGTTGTACGCCGCGATCTCGCGCTCGCCCTGGTAGACCTGGATCTGGACGGACGGCTGGTTGTCCTCGGCGGTGGTGAAGATCTCGGACCGCTTGGTCGGGATCGTCGTGTTCCGCTCGATCAGCTTGGTCATGATGCCGCCCTTGGTCTCGATACCGAGGGACAGCGGGGTGACGTCCAGCAGGAGGACGTCCTTGACGTCGCCCTTGAGGACACCGGCCTGGAGGGTGGCGCCCATGGCCACGACCTCGTCCGGGTTGACGCCCTTGTTGGCCTCCTTGCCGCCGGTCAGCTCCTTGACGAGCTCGGCGACGGCCGGCATACGGGTCGAACCGCCGACCAGGACCACGTGGTCGATCTCGGACAGGTTGATACCCGCGTCCTTGATGACGTTGTGGAACGGCGTCTTGCAGCGGTCCAGGAGGTCCGCGGTCAGCTGCTGGAACTGCGCCCGGGTGAGCTTCTCGTCCAGGTGCAGCGGACCCTCGGCGGAGGCCGTGATGTAGGGCAGGTTGATCGTCGTCTCGGTGGACGAGGACAGCTCGATCTTCGCCTTCTCCGCGGCCTCACGCAGGCGCTGGAGGGCCATCTTGTCCTTGGACAGGTCCACGCCGTGGCCGTTGGCGAACTGCTTGACCAGGTACTCGACGATGCGCTGGTCCCAGTCGTCACCACCGAGGTGGTTGTCACCGTTGGTGGCCTTCACCTCGACGACGCCGTCGCCGATCTCCAGCAGCGAGACGTCGAAGGTGCCGCCGCCGAGGTCGAAGACCAGAATGGTCTGGTCTTCCTTCTCCAGGCCGTAGGCCAGGGCGGCGGCGGTCGGCTCGTTGACGATGCGCAGGACGTTCAGGCCCGCGATCTCGCCGGCCTCCTTCGTCGCCTGGCGCTCGGAGTCGTTGAAGTAGGCAGGAACGGTGATGACCGCGTCCGTGACCTTCTCGCCCAGGTATGCCTCGGCGTCGCGCTTGAGCTTCTGCAGGATGAAGGCGCTCATCTGCTGCGGGTTGAAGCCCTTGCCGTCGATGTCCATCTTCCAGTCGGTGCCCATGTGGCGCTTGACCGACCGGATGGTCCTGTCGACGTTGGTCACCGCCTGGCGCTTGGCGACCTCGCCGACCAGCACCTCGCCGTTCTTGGCGAAGGCGACGACGGACGGCGTGGTCCTGGCGCCCTCGGCGTTGGTGATGACGGTGGGCTCACCGCCTTCGAGAACACTGACGACGGAGTTCGTCGTGCCCAGGTCGATGCCGACCGCACGTGCCATGTCAATTCCTCCAGCTGACTTGAGTGGAACAGGCTCAAGAGTGCAACACCCAGGAAATCCTGTCAACAGAGCTGAGTCGAGTCCACTCAACTTTTATACGAGCCTTATCCTCACCAGGGCGTTCCTAAGGACGACGGGGCGGCGGGAACGGTTGCCCGGCCCCTCACAGGGGGCATCTGAGGCATGCCTGCGCGATACAGATCACCGGCCGCGCGGCTTCATGAGGCCCGGGAGAATGGGTAACCTCAGCCGCAGACCAAAAAAGTTACTGCTTAGTAGTTCCGCTGGGCGTCCCGCTCGGCAGTCCCGTTCCGTTCTCCCCACTCTTCCGCTCGCGCAGGTCCGAGGAGCCCCCAATGCAACTCGCCGCGATCATCGTGTCGCTGGTCCTCATCGCGGTAGGCGTCGCGCTGTTCGGCCGCGCCCTCTTCCAGATCTACCGCTTCATGCGGCTCGGCCAGTCCGTACCCGCCGGCACCCGGACCGACGACCCCGCCCGGCGCACCGTCACGGTGGCCAAGGAATTCGTCGGCCACACCCGGATGAACCGCTGGGGCGTCGTCGGCGTCGCGCACTGGTTCGTGGCGGTGGGCTTCCTCTCCCTGCTGCTGACGATCGTCAACGCCATCGGCCAGCTCTTCAAGGCCGACTGGCTGATCCCGCTCATCGGCAACTGGCTGCCGTGGGAGATGTGGGTCGAGGGCATGGGCACCCTCACGACCGTGGGCATCGTCGTCCTGATCGTCATCCGCCAGATGAGCCGTCCGGGCAAGGCGGGCCTCAAGTCCCGCTTCGCGGGCTCCAACACCGGCCAGGCGTACTTCGTCGAGGGCGTCATCCTCATCGTCGGCATCTGCATCGTCACGCTGCACGCCCTGGAAGGCGCCCAGCACGGCGTCGACCACTACGAGGCCGCCTACTTCGCCACGTACCCGCTCGTCGCCGCCTTCAAGGGCATGAGCGTCGCCACCCTCCAGAACCTCACCTACCTCTTCGCGGGGATCAAGATCGCGACGTCCTTCATCTGGATGATCACGGTCGCGCTGAAGACGGACATGGGTGTGGCCTGGCACCGCTTCCTGGCGTTCCCGAACATCTGGTTCAAGCGCGAGGCGGACGGCGGTACGGCACTGGGCGCGCTCCAGCCGATGACCAGCCAGGGCAAGCCGATCGACTTCGAGGACCCGGGCGAGGACGACCAGTTCGGCGTCTCCCAGATCGAGCACTTCTCCTGGAAGGGCCTGCTCGACTTCTCCACCTGCACCGAGTGCGGCCGCTGCCAGTCGCAGTGCCCCGCCTGGAACACCGGCAAGCCGCTCTCCCCCAAGCTGCTGATCATGGCGCTGCGCGACCACGCGCACGCCAAGGCCCCGTACCTGCTGGCGGGCGGCGGCAAGGACGCCGAGGGCAATGAGACGGCCACCGAGGAGCAGTTGAAGGACGTCCCGGCGTCCGCCCTCGCCGAGGCCGAGCGCCCGCTGATCGGCACCCTGGAAGCTGCATCCGATAGCGGCTTCGCCGCGGGCGGCGTCATCGACCCGGACGTCCTGTGGTCCTGCACCACCTGCGGCGCCTGTGTCGAGCAGTGCCCGGTCGACATCGAGCACGTCGACCACATCGTCGACATGCGCCGCTACCAGGTCATGATCGAGTCCTCGTTCCCGTCCGAGGCGGGCACGATGCTCAAGAACCTGGAGAAGAAGGGCAACCCGTGGGGCCTGGCCAAGAAGCAGCGCCTCGCCTGGACCAAGGAAGTGGACTTCGAAGTTCCGGTCGTCGGCCAGGACGTCGAGGACCTGACCGAGGTCGAGTACCTCTACTGGGTCGGCTGCGCCGGCGCCCTGGAGGACCGCGCAAAGAAGACCACCAAGGCCTTCGCGGAGCTGCTGCACATCGCGGGCGTGAAGTTCGCGATCATGGGCGGCGACGAGAAGTGCACCGGCGACTCGCCGCGCCGCCTGGGCAACGAGTTCCTCTTCCAGCAGCTCGGCGCCGAGAACGTCGCGACGCTGAACGCGGCCTTCGGCGAGGACGACGAGGACGAGTCGACCAAGAAGCCGAAGTCGTCAAAGAAGATCGTCGCCACCTGCCCGCACTGCTTCAACACCATCGCGAACGAGTACCCGCAGCTCGGCGGCGAGTACGAGGTCATCCACCACACCCAGCTGCTCCAGCACCTGGTGGACGAGGGCAAGCTCGTCCCCGTCACCCCGGTCGAGGGTCTGATCACCTACCACGACCCCTGCTACCTCGGCCGCCACAACAAGGTCTACACGCCCCCGCGCGAGATCATCGCCAAGGTGCCGGGCCTGCGGAACGAGGAGATGCACCGCCACAAGGAGCGCGGCTTCTGCTGCGGCGCCGGCGGCGCCCGGATGTGGATGGAAGAGCGCATCGGCAAGCGGATCAACAACGAGCGCGTCGACGAGGCCCTGTCCCTCAACCCCGACATCGTCTCGACGGCCTGCCCGTTCTGCCTGGTCATGCTCACCGATTCGGTCAACGGCAAGAAGAACGACGGCAAGGCCAAGGAGTCCATCCAGGTCGTCGACGTGGCCCAGCTCCTGCTGGACTCCGTCAAGACCCCGCTCGACCCGACGGACGACGCGGCGGCGGAGGACGCTCCCGAGCCGGAGCCGGTGAAGTAACGCCGCTCCCGTCCGCTCCCGCTTCCTGACCTACGGCCGGTCCCGTTCGCTACGGGGCCGGCCGTCGGCGTTCCCGGGCCACGGAACCCGTACGGCTCCCCTGCCCTCTAGCCGGGCGTCATGCTTACGCACCACACGCCCCACCGCTCCCGCGCCGTCCTGGCCACGGCCTTCTCCCTCCTGGCCGCGCTCCTCTCCGGATGCGCCGACGCCGCGCCCGCCTCCCCGCCGAAGGCCGCGGCCGATGGCCTGCTCCCCTTCGTCGGCGTCCTCACCAGCGACGACGACCACTGGTGCACGGCGAGCGTCGTCGACAGCCCCGGCCGCAACCTCCTCGCCACCGCCGCCCACTGCATCTACTTCCAGAAGGAGGACAAGGCGGACGGCTACGAGCCGGGCCCGTTCAAGGGCGACCTCCGCTTCGCCCCCGGGTTCTCCGGATCCGGCTCGGGGGCCGGGGAGGGCTCGGGCGCCGGGAAGGGCCCAGGGGCCGGGGAGGGCTCCCGCTCCGCCCGTTACCCCTACGGCACCTGGAAAGTCACCGCCCTCCACGTCGACACCCTGTGGACGGACGACAACGACGACCAAGGCGACTACGCCTTCCTGACCGTCGCCCCTGACAAGCACGGACGCCGCATCCAGGACGTTGTGGGCGCCGCGGCCGCCGACTGGTCCTCGTCCCCGCGCCGCCGCGTCACCGTCGTCGGCTACCCCAACGAGGAGCACAACCCCCGCAACCGCCCCACCTCCTGCACCACCCGCACCCGCCGCGACCCCGACGAGCCGTACATGATCCGGATGGAATGCCCCGGCTTCTGGCCCGGCACCAGCGGCGGCCCCTGGCTCGCGGACCACCGCGACGCCTCCCGCCCTGGCCGTCTCATCGGCGTCCTGAGCGGCGGCAACACCGACCACGAGTCGGTGGCGGTGCTCTTCGACCACCGGGCGCGGACCCTGTACGAGCGGGCGGTACGGGGGCGGGGCGGCACCCCGGTACGGGCGTGAGCGGCGCCGGGCGCGGCTCAGCCGTCGCCCTGCACCCGTCCGTGCAGATGCATGTCGTGCCACCCGTCCTCATGCAGATGCGCGCTCCGCCGCACGCCCTCACCGGCGAAACCCGCCTTGGTGGCCACCCGGCAGGACGCCTCGTTCCGGTCCGAGTGCACCAGCTCCAGCCGGTGGAACCCGACCTCGTCCAGCGCCCAGTCGGCCACCGTGGCCAGGGCGCGCGGGGCGACGCCCTTCCCCCGGGCGTGCGGCAGCACCCAGTACGCGCACTCGGCGAGCCCCCGCTGAAGATCCATCCACCGCAACGCCACCCGCCCCAGGACCTCGCCCCCGACGGCCCCCGTCACCGCCCACTCGGCCACCCGCTCCTCCCGCCAGCCCCGTCCATGCGCCGCGATCCGCTCCCGCGCCTCCTCCAGCGTGGCCAGATGCCGCGTGTGCCAGCGCCGTATCACAGGGTCCTCGTAGGCGCTCAGCACCACCGCGGCGTCGTCCTCCGCCCACGGCCGCAACACCAACTCACCGTCCGTGGAAGGCAACGAGGGCTGAACGGCGGCGCAGAGGCTGCCCGCAGGTATGACGGGCGCAAACGTGAAGTTCATGATCGGCATCCTCGCCGCGGCGCACCCCCGGCGCCAGACGAATTGCGGCCCCGGCGCGGGCGGTTGCGCCGCCCTGCCGCGTACCTGCCGACCCGCGCACCCGGCACGGTTTCGCCCGCCCACCCGCCACCTGACATCATCCCCGCATGGCTGAACGCATGACCGCCGCATGTGACGGCGCCTCGAAGGGAAACCCCGGCCCCGCGGGCTGGGCCTGGGTCATCGGCGACGACGCGGGCACGGCGGCCCGCTGGGAAGCCGGTCCCCTGGGGACCGCGACCAACAACGTCGCGGAGCTCACCGCGCTGGAGCGGCTGCTGGCGGCCACCGATCCGGCCGTTCCGATGGAGATCCGGATGGACTCGCAGTACGCGATGAAGGCGGTCACCACCTGGCTGCCCGGCTGGAAGCGCAAGGGCTGGAAGACCGCGGCGGGCAAGCCGGTCGCCAACCAGGACCTGGTGATGCGTATCGACGAGCTGCTCGCGGGACGCTCGGTGGAATTCCGGTACGTACCCGCGCACCAGGTGGACGGCGACCCGCTCAACGACTTCGCCGACCGCGCCGCGAGCCAGGCCGCCACCGTCCAGGAGCCGGCCGGCAGCGACCTGGGTTCCCCGGAGCCGCCGGCCTCGCCCACCGTCCCCAGGCCCGCCGGCGCCGGCCGCCGCACCGGTGCCTCGCGCGCCGGGTCCGCGTCTCCCGCGGCCGGACGGAGCGCCTCGCGGACGTCCGCACGGACCCTGAAGGCCAAGTTCCCGGGACGCTGCCGGTGCGGCCGCTCGTACGCGGCGGGCGAGCCCATCGCCAAGAACGCCGACGGCTGGGGGCATCCGGCGTGCCGGGGCGCGGCGGACACGGCGGGGGCAGCGGACGCCAAGTAGCCCGCCCAGGTTCCAAACTATCCAGTTGGTTTCTCCTCGGCTAGGCTCGGCCCATGGCCGCCACCCCCAAAGCCCAAGAGACACGCAACAAACTCCTGGAAGCCGCGCACGCGGAGTTCTCCGAGCTCGGCCTGGCCGGTGCCCGCGTGGACCGGATCGCCGAACGCTCCGGAGTGAACAAGCAGCGGATCTACGCCTACTTCGGCAACAAGGAGGCGCTGTTCTCGGCCGTACTGGCCCGCGCCTACGCCCATCTCGCCGAGCGCGTCCCGCTGCCCACCACGGAGGACGGCCTGCGCGCCTACATCGGCGAGGTTTTCGACTACCACCGCACCTCCGGGGACCTGGTGCGACTGCTGGCCTGGGAGGGCCTGCACTACCGCGACCGCCCGATCCCCGACGAGAAGGACCGCGAGACCTATTACGCGGGCAAGGCCGCCGCGCTCAGCACCGCCCTCGGCATCGACGACCCCGCCGCGGCGGCCCGCGTCCTGATCTCCCTCATCGGGCTGGCGTCATGGCCGTTCATCGTGCCGCAGCAGCGCCGACTGACGCTCGGCCCGGAGGCCGACAGCGAAGCGGGCTGGGCGCTGCTGCGCGCCAGCGTCGTGGCGCATGGCGAGGCCATCATCGACAGCGCGGTGGGCGGGGCCGGTTGACGGCGCGGGTGCGCGCCACAGGGATACAGGGGCCACAGGGACGCAGAGGTCGCAGGGGTCCACGAAAAACCAACTAGATGGTTGCATGAGGGTCCGGTTCCCGCTACCGTCGTCCCATCAGGCTGATCCCGGCCACCCTCATCTCGTCGCGAAACCCCAACTCACCCTCTCTCAGGGTGACTTGACGCAGCCTCGACCGCTGCCGCGACGCCCCCGAAGGAGCCCCCATGGCCCTGCTCACCCGCGCCCCGAAGACCGCCCCCGCCGCCGCTCCCCCGCAAGCCCCCGCCCCGCCCCGCTCGCCCCATCTGGTCCTGGTCGCCGCCCTGTTGAGCTTCTTCGTGATCTCGCTCGACGGGTCCGTGGTCAACGTCGCCCTGCCGGCCATCTCGCACAGCCTGCGCGGCGGGATGGCCGATCTGCAGTGGATCGTGGACGGGTACACCCTGATGTTCGCGGCCCTGATGCTCTCGGCCGGCACCCTCTCGGACCGGATCGGCGCCGGCCGCGCCTACGCCCTCGGCCTGGCGGGTTTCACCCTCGCCTCCGCGGCCTGCGGCCTCGCGCCCGAGCTCGGCACCCTGATCGTCTCCCGCATGGTGCAGGGCGGCGCCGCCGCGCTGATGGTCCCCGCCTCTCTGGCGCTGATCCGGCAGACGTACTCCGACCCCGGCAAACGGGCCCGCGCGATAGCCGTCTGGACGGCGGCCGGTTCGGTCGCCGTGGCCGTCGGCCCGGTGGTCGGCGGGCTGCTCACCAGTGGGCTGAGCTGGCGCGCCATCTTCTTCGTGAACCTCCCCATCGGCACCGTCGGCCTCGCCCTGCTCAGCCGTATCCCCCGCTCCCCGCGCCGCCAGGTGCCCCTCGACCTCCTCGGTCAGCTCTCCGTCGTCATCGCGCTGACCGCACTCACCTACGCCGTCATCGAGGGCGGCCGCGACGGATTCGCCGCCCCGGGCGTGCTGATCACCCTCGCGGTCGCGGCAGCGTCCATGACGGTCTTCCTCGTCACCCAGTCCCGCCGCAGCGCGCCGATGGTGCCGCTGAGCCTGTTCACCTCCCGTACGGTGCTGGTCTGCCTGTCCGCGGGATTCGCCCTCAACGCGGTCTTCTACGGCGCGATCTTCATGCTCGGCATGTACTTCCAGCAGGCCCGCGGCGTCTCCGCGGTCGGCGCGGGCGCGATGTTCATTCCGATGTGCGCGCTGATCTCCGTGGTCAACATGGCGGGGGTCAGGCTCGCGGCCCGCACCGGCGCCCGGCTCCCGATGGCACTGGGTCAGCTGATCATGGGCGCCGGCGCCCTGCTGATGCTCACGGTGAACGCCGGTACGTCCCTCCTGGTCCCGGTGCTGCTGCTCATCCCGATCGGCCTGGGCGGCGGGCTCGCCGTACCGTCACTGACCGCCGCCCTCCTGGAGAGCGTCCCCGCCGAACGCGCCGGCACGGCGGCCGCCGTCCTCAACACCAGCCGCCAGGTGGGCAGTTGCCTCGCGGTGGCAACCTTCGGTGCGCTGATCGCGGACCGGTCCGCCTTCCAGGGCGGGATGACGACCAGTTTCCTCATCTGCGGCGGCATGATGCTGACGACGACGGTGACAACGGCCCTGCTGCTGCCGCGCCGTACGGCGAGGTAGGCCCGGCGGCCGTCAACCCGCCCCCGGCCGCCCCACCGGCATCCGACAGCGGTATCGGCCCCCTTCGCCCCAGCGCAATCCGGTTGCCCCCGACTCCCGCCGCCCCAACCATGACCGTATGGACACGGACACCCCCCACACCGCCCCGCCCCCGCCCCTCCGCATCCGCCCCGCCGGGCCCGCCGACGCCTCCGCGATAGCCGCCGTCCACACGGAATCCCGGCGCGCCACCATGCCCTATCTCCCGCCCCAGAAGCGCACCCACGACGAGATCGCCCACTGGATCCGCGAGATCGTGCTGCCGCAGTCCCACACCGTGGTGGCGACCCGCGGCCCGGAGCTCCTCGGCTACGCGTCCGTACGGGGCGACCTCCTGGACCACCTCTACCTCCGCCCGGACTGCCGCCGTACCGGCATCGGCAGCCGCCTCCTCGCCGAGGCACAGCGGCTGAGCCCCGCCGGCCTGACCCTGCACGTCTTCCAACTCAACACCGACGCCCGCGCGTTCTACGCCCACCACGGCTTCACGCTCATCGCCACCGGCGACGGCAGCGACAACATGGAGAACCTCCCGGACCTCACGCTGCGCTGGACGCCGGACGGAGGCAACGAAGGCAAGGAAGTTAAGGGAGGTGAGGAGGGTGAGGAAGGTAACTGAGCCGGCGGAGGCGGCCGATCCGACGGACACGACGGCGCTGACGTAAGCGACCCCGACGACGGGCGCTCTCCCGCCGACGGACGCCACGGACCCGATGGACGGGACCCTGCCGACGGACGCCACGCACCCGATGGACGCGACCCCGCCGACGGACGCCACGCACCCGATGGACGCGACCCCGCCGACGGCACGCCGACGCGACGCCGACCAGCCAGAGCCCCTCCCCCCCATGGGAATACCACTTCACCCCCGCCACGTTGTGGCCCCGCAGGGGGCCCTTCCATCCCCTAGGGGATCCGTTCGACCTCCCCCTAGGGGATCCCCACCCCCCGCCCCCGCCCTCCCTCAGGGTTTCCCCCGACCCCTTCCCCTAAGGGATGTCACAGCTCAGCAGCAAACCCCGCCCACTCTTCTGGCCCGGCCACCGAATCGTCACGGACCAGGTACTTTCGAAGGCGTGGCTGGATTCAGGATGGGTCGAGGACGAGATCCCCGCACCGCGCAGGACGGACAGCAGGCGCACCAGGGGCAACAGGCTCCGTACGGACAGCAAGGACCGTACGGCCGCCCCGCCGCGCCCCCGCACGGGCAGTGGCAGGCGTCACAGCAGTACGGGGCGGCGCAGCAGGGCGGGCAGGGCGAGCCGGAGTACTTCGGCGACGGCGGCTACGACCCCCGGCAGGCGGCCCACGCACCGTACTCCCAGGACAACAACCCCGGCGGCACCCGCCAGTTCAGCATCGGCGAGGCCCCGGACGCCTACGGCCAGTACCAGGGCTCGTACGACGACGGCGCAGGCCCCGACGACCAGTACGGCGACGGCGGCACCTACCGCGCCGGCCAGGCCACCGCGCCGCCGGCCGGCCCCCGGCTGCACTGGAAGCAGCTGCTGTCCGGCATCGTGCTGCGCCCGACGCCCACCTTCTGGCAGATGCGCGACCACACGGTCTGGGGACCGGCGCTGACCGTCGCCTTCCTCTACGGTCTGCTCGCCGTCTTCGGCTTCGACAAGGCCCGCGCGGATGTGCTCAACGCCACACTCGCCAACAGCATCCCCTGGGTCCTGATCACCGCCGCGATGTTCATCGTCGGCAGCCTGATCCTGGGTGCGGTGACCCACACCATGGCCCGGCAGCTCGGCGGCGACGGCGCCTGGGCGCCGACCATAGGTCTGTCGATGCTGGTCATGACGATCCCGGATGCGCCCCGCCTGCTGTTCGCGATGTTCCTCGGCGGCGACAGCCCCTTCGTCCAGGTCCTGGGCTGGCTGACCTGGCTCGCGACCGGTTTCCTGCTCACCTCGATGGTCAGCAAGTCGCACGACCTGCCGTGGCCCAAGGCGCTCGGCGCCTCCGCCATCCAGCTGGTCGCCCTGCTGGGCCTGGTGAAGCTCGGCACGCTGTAGCCCAACGCCTGTCCGGCCGTCCCTATGGCCTCCCGCGCGCGAGGCCGCACCCCGAGGGCCCGCTACGAAGCTCCGTAGCGGGCCCTCGGCATACGCGTGGCACGCCTGGCCGGGGACGTCTGGCCCGGCATCCCCGGCCCCGGGCTTGCCCCTCCGCGTACCGTCCGCGTACTTCCGCCCCTCAGGCGAACCGCTGCCCCGCCGACCCCCCACACGCCCTCAGCCGCAGCGGCTCCTTCGCGCCGTCCAGGGTCAGGCACAGCGAGGGCGCCGCGGCCGGCCGGATCGTCCCGCCGTCGGCCCGCACGAACTGCTGGTTGGTCGCGCCCGAGCAGTCCCACAGCACCATCGCGGCCCCCGGCTCGTAGCGCCCGCCCGGCACATCGAGGCAGCGGTCCTGGGTCAGCCCCACGTGCAGCGACTTCTGCCCGGCGGCCGGGTCGTACCACCAGGTCTGGTTGCGCTGCCCGTTGCAGTCCCAGCCGCCGACCGCCGTCCCGTTACGGCTCGATGCGCCGGCCGCATCCACGCAGCTGCCCGTCCCGGCGTTCTTCAGCGGTTGGTAGGCGTCGTCCCAGGCCAGCGGATACAGCGTCGGCCGCCCGCTGCTCCCCGGGTCGGCGCAGGACGCCTCCCGCAGTCCCGTCGCCGTCGCGGCCGTGTACAGCTGGGTCAGACACGAGGCGAAGGCACCGTGCCCGCGGATATTCGGGTGGAAGGACTGCCGTACCGAATTCGCGTCCGGCGGGAAGGGATTGGAGATGTTCACCCACAGCCCGCGGGCCCAGGGGTCCTCCATGCACACCTCGTGGCCGTGGAAAAGCCGCGAGGCATCGAGGTAGACCGCCCCGCTGTCGTGCGCGGCCTTCCGCATCCCCTTCTCGAACGCGGGCACCGCGGTATTACGCCCCCACCCGGCATCCGACGTATATCCCGTGCACCCGCCGGGCAGCTTCCCCGGGAAATGCGGATTGTCCTCGACATCCGGCCCGATCGGACTCGGATACGACATGACCACGAGCCGGTAGTCGCCGTCCGCATATCCCGCGTCCCGCATCACGGTCCGCAGATCGTTCACCGTCTGCTCGACCTTCGGCACCAGCCCGTCGACCCGCGCCTGCCAGCCCGGTTCGTATTTCGGCTCGCAGGTCCCCTGGAGCAGGAACCAGCGCTCGACGCAGTCCGTCATCACCGGCCCGAACTGGAGATCGTCATTGGCCCCGGCGACCAGCAGCACCATCTTCAGCCGGGTATTACGTGCCTTGATCGCCAGCGCATCGCTCTGCACCAGCTCATCCGCATACTGCTTGGTGCCGCCGATCCGGATATTGCCGCTGTACGCGCCCGAGCAGGCGACGTTGTACGTCACATCCGCGGCAATTCCGGTCCGGTGAATCGCGGAATCCGGCGACCGGTGGCACCAGTTGGTTGGCCCGTCGGTCCCCGGTTCGTAGGTGCCGACGCCCTCCCCCGAAATCTCGCTGTCGCCCAGCGAGATCAACGAGGTCTTCCGCTCGCCGACCGGCCGCTCCGCCGGATCGCCGTACAGCGCGGTGGCCTCCGCGGCCCGGACCTTCTCCAGTTCGGGCGGCAGCGGCTTCCCGGCCACGGCCCGCGCCTGGGCCCCCGGCGCGGCAAGAACCGGCGTGACTCCGCCGGCCCCGGCCACGACCAGCGCACCTGCGGCGACCACCACACCGAGCCGCCACCACCGCCGTAATCCCGCCGACCGCGCGGCTCCCGCCCGTCCCTGCCTGCCCGGCCGCCCCGGCCTGCCCTGCCGTCTCGACGTTCCCGCACGCACCATTGGGCCTCCCCTCCGGTCTGCTGTTACCGCCGGTTTTTACTCGGAGGTAGCGAACGGTGGAACACCCGGAACGGAATTGGCCGGAAGATATGCAGACGAGCACGGGGGCGGCCGACCCACCTGTCAACTCACTGACAAACAACAGGCGTCAGCGCACGCGCGCAAGGCGCCTTTCACGCATCGAGAACCTGGTTTTCCCGGCGCACGAACGGCGGCTCGACGCTCCACGGGAAATTGATCCAGTCATCCGTGCGCTTCCACACGTATTCACACTTCACCAGCGAGTGCGACTTCTCGTAGATCACCGCGCTACGGACCTCGGCCACGGTCCCCTGGCAGAAGTCGTGCACCAGCTTCAGCGTCTTACCGGTGTCCGCCACGTCGTCGGCGATCAGGACCTTCTTCTCCGAGAAGTCGATCGCATTCGGCACCGGCGCGAGCATGACCGGCATCTCCAGCGTGGTGCCCACCCCGGTGTAGAACTCCACATTCACCAGGTGGATGTTCTTGCAGTCCAGCGCGTACGCCAGACCGCCCGCGACGAAAACACCGCCGCGCGCGATCGACAGCACGATGTCGGGCTCATACCCGTCGTCCGCGATCGTCTGCGCCAGCTCGCGGATAGCCCCGCCGAACCGCTCGTAGGTCAGGTTCTCCCGTACACCGCTCACGTAAATCTCTCAGACCTTCTGTCGCCCGCGTCCGCCGCTTGCGTCGCCATCCACTGCCGTCATCCGCACGTTTCGCCGTACGGGTCTCCGTACGTCTCCGGTATCCGTACGTCGTCCGTCCGCCGCTGCTCAGACCTGCGAACGGTGAAAATTCTTGAAGGACCGGGACGGCGTCGGACCGCGCTGTCCCTGGTAACGGGAGCCGTACCGCTCACTGCCGTACGGGTGCTCGGCCGGCGAGGTCAGCCGGAACATGCACAGCTGCCCGATCTTCATGCCCGGCCACAGCTTGATCGGCAGCGTGGCCACGTTGCTCAGCTCGAGGGTCACATGCCCGCTGAAGCCGGGGTCGATGAACCCGGCCGTCGAATGCGTCAGCAGCCCCAGCCGCCCCAGGGAGCTCTTGCCTTCGAGCCTGGAGGCAATGTCGTCCGGCAGGCTGATGACCTCGTACGTCGAGGCCAGCACGAACTCACCGGGATGCAGGATGAACGCCTCGTCCCCCTCCGGAACGACCTCCCGGGTCAGATCGGGCTGCTCGACGGCGGGGTCGATATGCGGGTAGCGGTGATTCTCGAACACCCGGAAGTAGCGGTCGAGGCGCACATCGATACTGGACGGCTGCACCATCGACTCGTCATAGGGGTCGATGCACACCCGACCAGCTTTGATCTCGGCCCGGATGTCCTTGTCTGAGAGAAGCACGCAAACGAGGATACGCGCCCGCACCACCCCCACCGCACGGCGAGGGCCCGGCCCCCCTGGGGGACCGGGCCCGTTCCTCTCATCCAGCTCCTGCTACTTCAACAGCTACTCCCCCGGCTCTGCTCGTACCACTCGCCCGGCTCTTCCGGGCGGTCCCGCTCTGCTCCGCTGCCGCCTGCTCCGCCGGCTACCGCTTGGCGTACCCGACGGGCACCGACTGCCGCAGCCGAGCACAGCGCGGGCACCGCAGAAGCCGTCCCGGACCGAGCCGCTCGGTGGTCTGCATGGGGAAAGAAGCGGTGCTGAACACGTGGCCCTCGGCACAACGTACGACGGTGCGCTCCATCAAGTCCCTCTCCCAACTGCGTGGACAACAAAAGCCACATTAGGGGATGAACTGGGCGCCACCACACGCGGCACTCCGAGCCCCAACCGTACGCCCCAACTCCCGCACCCCGCAGCCGCATCCCGCCCCCACGGCCGTGTCCCACACCACTCCGGCCGCACCCTCCGAAGCACTCCCCGAGGCTCCCTCTTGCGCGCTCCCGCGCCCCAGAAACGCCAAATGCACCGACGGGCGGCGATGGGGTAGAGTGTGCGACGATGCTTCGCTCCGAATCCGAGCGAATCACGCGGGTGTAGTTTAATGGTAGAACATGAGCTTCCCAAGCTCAGAGCGCGGGTTCGATTCCCGTCACCCGCTCCATGTGAAAGCCCCAGGTCAGCGGCCTGGGGCTTGTTTGTCGTCTAGACCATTTTCGGTGCATTGCACCACTAGCGCACCACTGGGCGCCCGAAAGAGGCCGCCAGCATCACCCCCGGGCGGGGAATCGGATTTCAACGCCAGCCGAGTCTCATACCTTGAGATCGACTTTGCGTGACCTCAGTCACGTCAACTGCCTTACAGGGAACGGGCCATGAAGGCCCGTGACGGGCGGACATATTCGCTAAACCCGCAGGCCAGAGACGCTTTCCCCTTGCCGAGCTGCCTTTGGCACACCCCGGCCACGGGTAGCACGAAGCCGTCCCGGAGTGGCCAATCCCTGCTGAATTGGCTTCCTGGGCGGCTCGGTTGGTCGGTTCACGGAGGGCGCACCACTCGTGCACCACTAACGGGTGCCGCAGAGGTTGGGTGTGGGCAAGTCGGAGTGGTGTCTGGCCTGCTTGTTCCGGCTCCACCAACGGTTGCGCAGATCGAGGGCGTAGACCTCGCCCCGTACGTGGGCCTGCCCCCGGTCGCGGTCGCAGAGCACGTAGAGGGTCCCTGTAATGAGGGCGCCGCCGACATGGTCGCGGGCTTCGGGCAGCCTCGGCAGGCTCTCCCAGCACTTGCTCCAGGCCGCGCTCATCCACGTCAACACCCTGCTGGTGCAGCAGGTCCTGGCCGAAATGGCATGGGCGAAGAGGCTGACCGACGAGGACCGGCGCGGCCTGGGGCTCGCAGTGCCCCGCCCTGCACCCTGGCGGGCGCCGCCGGCCGATCGAGGGCTCAACGGCTCCGCTCGTAGAGGAGAGGCAGCGTGCCCGCCCGCGGCCTGGCTGACGAGCATGGGGCGTGGACCGGTGGCGATCAGCAGGAACTGGTCAGCCGGCTCCCCGAGTTCGTCTGAGATCCCTCACGCCAGGAGAGCGCGCCAGCGGTCGGCCGACTCCATCATGTCCAGGGTGACCCGCTCCAGGAACGCGCCTGCCCTGGCCATCCGCTGCCCCGCGGGCCGGTCGAGCCCGACCGTCTCCGCCCCCGCGATCGCGGCCTGCGCCGCCTCGAGCGTCTGCCGCGCGCTGATCACGACCGAGTGATACCAGGCGGCGTCGTCGACCACGTAGATGTCGCGACGCCGCTGCGGATCGCGCTCACGCCGGACATAACCCTGCTGGACCAGGAAGTTCACGGCCACGGAGACGGAGGCCGGGCTGACCTTCAGCCTGCGGGTCAGCTCGGCCGCGGTGCGCCTGCCGTCCTCGGACAGCAACAGGTCGACGTGCACGCGCGCCGTCATCCTCGGCATCCCCGACCTGACCGCCAGCTCGATGATCTCCCCTGCCACCGCGCCGCCTGGCGGTCCGGCCGCGCGCGGGGGTGCCGGTGTGCCGCGCCGCGCCCGCTGGGACGTCGCCTGGTGCGCCTGCTGGGGCCGATAGCTGCTGGGACCACCATTGCGTCCGACCTCCCGGCTGATCGTCGAGGTCGGCCGGTCGAGCCGCCTGGCGATCTCAGCGTAGGAGAGCCCGCCGGCGAGGCCGGCCGCGATGCGCTGGCGGTCCTGCTGGGTCAACCGTCCTCCTGGCATGCCACCAGTATTGCCTTCGCCGCCATCCATTGCAACGCAGCATTGCATTCGAGCCCAGCGCCATTGCATCAATTTCCCGGACTTCACATGGGGAAATGCCTTTACGTCGATTGACGTCATTCTGAATGCAACATAGCTTTCGAGCATCGCAAAACACGTCATATCGCGAGATGAGGAACCGTCATGGGTGATCCCCTCCACACCGTCACGACGCTGCCGACGGCGCGTCAGCCCGGCTGCCCTTTCGACCCGCCGGCAGAACTAATCGACACCCGCCGGCACGGCCCCATCAGCCGCTACACCTTCCCCGGCGGAAAACCCGGCTGGCTGATCACCGGATACGACCTGGTCCGCTCGGTCCTGGCCGACTCGCGGTTCAGCTCACGCAAGGAGCTCATGCTCCATCCGACCATCGACTACGGCGACATCGAGGTCCCTCCGGCGCCGCCCGGCGAGTTCCTCCACATGGACGATCCCCAGCACAGGCGCTATCGCAAGCCGCTGATGGGCAAGTTCACGGTACGGCGGATGCGACTGCTCACCGAGCGCGTCGAGCAGATCACCGCCGACCACCTGGACGCCATGGAGCAGGCGGGGCCGCCGACGGACCTGGTGACCGCGTTCGCCAAGCCCATCCCCGCCATCATGATCTGTGAGCTGCTGGGGGTGCCGTACCAGGACCGGGGCTCCTTCCAAGAGCAGGTCGGCTCGTTCATGAACGGGGAGACGAGCGACGAGGACCTGATAGCGGCCTACACCGCGACCCAGGAGTACCTCGCGGAGCTGGTGGCCGCCAAGCGTGCGAACCCCACCGACGACGTGCTCAGCGACCTCACCGACAGCGATCTGACCGACGAGGAGCTGAAGGGGATCAGCCTGCTTCTGCTCGCGGCGGGGCTCGACACCACCGCGAACATGCTGGCACTGGGCACCTTCGCGCTGCTGCAGAACCCGGAGCAACTGGCCGCGCTGCGCGCCGATCCCGCGCTCGCCGACCGGGCCGTGGAGGAGCTGCTGCGGTATCTGAGCGTCGCCAAGACGTTCATGAGGACGGCGCTGGAAGACGTCGAACTCGGCGGCCAGACCGTCAAGGCCGGCTCGCCGGTGATCCTGTCGTACAACACCGCCAACCGTGACCCTGAGCGCTTCGCCGATCCGCACGCGCTCGACCTTCACAGACAGGACGGCGGGCACCTGGCCTTCGGCCACGGCATCCACCAGTGCCTGGGCCAGCAGCTGGCCCGCGTCGAGATGCGCGTCGCGTTCCCCGCCCTGGTCAACCGCTTTCCCACGCTGCGCCTTGCCGTACCGGCTGGAGAGGTCGCCCTGCGCCCGGAGATCGCGGACATCTACGGGGTGAAGAGCCTCCCCGTCACCTGGGATGCATGACCAATGAGGATCACCGTGGACGCTGAGCGCTGCGTCGGCTCCGGAATGTGCGTGTTGACCGTTGGCGAGGTGTTCGACCAGCGTCAGGGCGACGGCAAGGCGATCGTTCTGCGACCCGAGCCGCCTGTTGAAACACGGGACGCGGTTCGCGAGGCCGTCGACCTGTGCCCTGCCGCGGCGATCTTCCTGTCGACCGACCGCCGACACTAGGGTGAGTTAAAGAGGCTTTCGCCAGAGGGCGGCACTAAGCGATCCGCGGCTGATTCCCTCCCGCTCCGCTCCTCTAGACCTACACGCCTCCAGCGGTCGGACCGGACATCACCACACATCCAATCGCCATGCCCACCAACTCGGCGGACCCATGTGGTCACAGCACTAGCCGGCCCGCGTTCCCTTCTTCCGCGCCGTGTCCCGTGCCTTCTGGCGCGCGTCGCGGACCTTCGCGTCGATGCCGTCGGCGACCTCCTGCTGACGGTCGTCGTCGGAGTGCTGGTAGATCAGCGCGGCCTTCGCCGTGGACTGGCCGGCGCGGACCATCGTGTCCTTGAGCGTGGCGCCGGACTGGGTCGACAGCGTGTGGCCGGTATGGCGCAGGTCGTAGAAGCGGAAGTCGTCGGGCAGGCCGACCTTGGCACGCGCTTTACGCCACTTGCGGCCGAAGGTGGAGCGGCGGAAGGGTGCGCCCCGTTCCCCGACGAACAGCAGCCCGTCCTCGTCCTTTTCGGCGAACCATTCGAGGTGCCGCTTCACCTCCATAGAGAGGAAGGCCGGGAGATAGAGGGTGCGCTTGCCCGCAGCGGACTTGGGGTCGCCGACAACACGTCGGCCGGTGGTCAGCTCGGGCGCGGCCTCCGTGATGCGGGCGGCCAGGGGCTCCAGGCTGATGTCGCGACGGCGGAGCGGGGCCTGCTCCTCCGGCCGCATCGGCCCGTACGCGCCGAAGTAGACCATCAGGCGCCAGCGCGGTCCCATCGCGTCGGCGAGGGCGTCGACCTGCTCGACGGTGGCGGTGGGGCGCTCGTCGGGGTCTTCCTTGCCTGCGCCCGGGATGCGGCAGGGGTTGCGGCGGATCAGCTCGTCGTCTACCGCGGTCTGCATGATCGCCTTCAGCAGGCGGTAGGACTTGGCAACCGTGGTGCCACCGGTGGCCGTGAGACGTTCGGTGCGCCAGGTGCGTTACGGCGGGCGGACGGGTCACGCAGCTCCAGCAGCCGCAGCAGATGGTCGGCGAGCGCGCGGTGCCGGGGCGGGCCGTACAGCACCCGGTAGTGGACCAGGTCCGGGTGCTGGGCCACCGCCGTCTCGATCGCCGCCAGATACGCCTTCTCCCGGCTCCGGCTGCCGGTGACGACCAGCTGCTCACGTGCCCCGGCTGCGACGTCGACCATCGCCTCGACCAGGTCGGTCCAGCGGGTGAGCACCTGGACGACCACCGCCGTGCCGGAGGTCTCCAGCACGCTGGTGGCTTCTCCGTCCTGGTGGGCGAACAGCACCTCCGGGCGCTCCCGGTACAGCTGGCACAGTCCAGCCCGGTTCTTCGCCCCAGTCCGGCGCCGCCCGGTCTCCCACGCGCTGAGCAGACTCGCGTCGGTCGCGCCGCCGGTGATCTGGTTCAGGGAATCGGCGGCCTCCTCCAGCGTGAGATTTCGTGCTGTACGGGCACGTCTCAGCGCCGACTCTCCGCTTGTCAGCCCGGCCACGGTCATCCTCCCGCCTGGTGATCCGTGGTCGGTTCTGCGCATATGGATTCCACCGCACGTTCCCCCTTCATCGGCGTCCCTCGTACTCATCCCCGCGTACGGCGGCGCGCATCCCACACCAGCGGGAGGCACGGTTACTTCGCCAGTGGGTACGCATCTACCTCTCCGCACCACTGCCGCACCAGTAGAGGCGGTCAGCCACGGACAACCGGGGGCACGGACGACGGTCCCAACAGGCCGCGCATGACAGCCCTACGGGCCACCTACCTGCGGCGACGCACCCAGAGCCCCTATGATTCCCAAGCTCAGAGCGCGGGTTCGATTCCCGTCACCCGCTCCATAATTGGGGCCCAGGTCAGCGACCTGGGCCCTTTCTACTGTCTAGACCTCTCGCCGGCAGTCGTGCCCTCTGTGTGCCCCCTCTCGCGGAAATGTCCTCGCCAGAGGGGCTTTGGCGTGCCCCTCCTCGATGGGACCGGCGGGCACATGTTACGAATGCGGGGAGTCCGGCGGACCGCCCGGAAACCGGCACTCCTCCGCCCGGGCCAGCAGCAGTCCGCGCTCGCGCACGTTGCGGGCCAGGGAGGCGGCCCGCTCGAACTCCGTGCGAGCCTCCTCCGTACGGCCGAGCCGCCGAAGCAGATCGCCGCGGACGCTCGGGAGCAAGTGGTAGTCGCGCAGGACGGGTTCGGCGGCGAGTGTGTCGACGATGCCCAGGGCGGAGGCAGGGCCGTCGACCATGGAGACGGCGACCGCGCGGTTCAACTCCACGACAGGAGAAGGGCTTTGGACAGCTAGGAGGCCGTAGAGGGTGGCGATACGGCGCCAGTCGGTCTCCTCGTAGGTGTACGCGAGCGCGTGGCAGGCGGCGATGGCCGCCTGGAGGACGTACGGCCCCGGGGCGCCCGATGGGGGTCCCCCCTGCTCGAGCGAAGCCGAGAGCTTGGGGGAGGCGGCGTCGGCTCGGGCGAGGGCTGTGATGCCGCGGGCGATGAGCATGCGGTTCCAGCGGCGGCGGTTCTGGTCCTCCAGGAGGACGGGCTCGCCGTTCGGGCCGGTGCGGGCGGCAGTGCGGGATGCCTGGAACTCCAGCAGCGAGGTCAGTCCGTGCACCTCCGGTTCCTTCGGCATCAGGCCGGACAGTAGCCGGGCCAGCCGCAGCGCGTCCTCGCACAGACCGGGGCGCAGCCAGTCGTCGCCTGCGGTGGCCGCATACCCCTCGTTGAAGATCAGGTAGATGACGTCCAGGACGGAGCCGAGGCGGGCCTCGCGGTCGGGGCCGTACGGCACCTCGAAGGCAACGTTCCTCGTGGCCAGGGTGCGCTTGGCACGGACGATGCGCTGGGCGATCGTCCGCTCCGGGGTGAGAAACGCGCGGGCGATCTCGGCGGTCGTCAGGCCGCCGAGCAGGCGCAGGGTGAGGGCGGTGCGGGCCTCGGCGGACAGCACCGGGTGGCAGGCGGTGAAGACCAGGCGGAGCAGGTCGTCGTCGATGTCGCCCGGGTCGGCCGGTTCCTGTGCCGGTGCCGTCGTCTCCAGGCTGCGGCCGATCTCCTGGAGCTTGCGGGCGTAGTTCTCCCGGCGCCGGACCAGGTCGACGGCGCGGCGCCTGGCGACCGCCGTCAGCCAGGCACCCGGGTTGTCCGGCACCCCCTCCCGCGGCCACCGTTCCAGCGCCGCGACCAGCGCGTCCTGCGCGAGTTCCTCGGCGATACCGACGTCGCGAACGATGCGGGTGACGGCGGCGATGAGACGGGGGAACTCCAGGCGGAAGACGGTTTCGATGGCCGTGGTGGCAGACGTGCCGGGGGCGGGGGTGGGCTGTGGTTCCACAGCCCACCATCGAACACCCCCGGCGGCCGAACGCCAAGGAACGCTCAGCCCTCGGCGATCTCCCGCACCTCACAGGTCACTGTCCAGAACTCCTCGTGGGTCTTGAGGAACCGCTTGGTCCACTCGATCGCCTCGGCCTTGTCCTTGCACTGCATGATCGCGTACCCGCCGACAACCTCCTTCGATTCCGTGAACGGCCCGTCGGTGACCGAGATCTTCCCGCCCTCCCAGTGCACCCGCGTCCCCTGCGCGGTCGGCGTCAGGCCCGCGGTGTCCAGCATCACTCCGGCCTTGGTGATCTCCTCGATCAGCTCCCCCATCCGCTGCATCAGCTCCGGGCTGGGGCCCTCGGCGGGGGCGGTCTTCTCGTCGATCTTCACGAGGGAGAGGTAACGCGGCATGGTGACTCCTTCGGTGGAGGCGGGGCCGTTCCCCGCCGCTCACCCATTGCGTCGAACGGGAGCCGGACGGATCGACATGCGCGCCGGATTTCTTCGAAGATTTTTTCCGCGAGACCGCCCGATCAGCGTTTATGCAGGTCAGGCCAGCGAGGCCCACAGATTCTTCGTCGTCGCCTGATCTCAAGGGCCCTCGTCGACGGCACCTGGTCCCGCATCGTGAGGAGGTTGCAGGTCAAGACGGACGCGGCCAGGCATATCGAGTGGGAGGTGCCCGTCGACTCGACGATCCGCCTGGCCCGGCAGCACACCGCCGGAAGCACCCCCTTCGCCCAAGCAATCCGCGTTCCGTCGGCAGCAGAGCACGTGTTCCGCAGCGAGACGCCCCCTGCGGGAACACTCCCGTTCCGGGCCCAAGTGCACGCCCATGCCAGTGTCGTGCCAGACAGAGGGGTAAACAGCGGTCAACAGGGCGAGAGATCCAACCGGGCGGACCCACCTCAGCTTCAACGTTCTCCCTGGTCAGGAAGGCATTAGGCACCCGAAAGCCCCCTGATTCCCAAGCTCAGAGCGCGGGTTCGATTCCCGTCACCCGCTCCACGCTTAAGCCCCAGGTCAGCGACCTGGGGCTTGTTCGTTATCCAGGCCATTTTCAGGCCGCGCACCACTCGCGTGCCATAACGCACTCTCCAACGCACCGAGTTGGCGACCGCAAGCCCTTCGTCCGAGGCGGGGGCGAGTGCGGTTGCAGTCCTAGCCGCCCACCACCGGGAAGTGCAGTACCGTCTGCGCCTCATCTGCTATCGCAGACCCGCCGAAAGAGATGTCATCTCAGGTGACTCTGGTCGTGCGGATCAGATACCAGATGCCTCCGGACAGGAACACTGCACACCACGCGGTGACGGAGAGGGCTGCCGGCGCCCAGTGAGCGTCGGAGGCGAGCCGTGTGAGGGCTGAGCCCGGCAGCCATGCGGACACGGCCCAGCCTTGAGCTGCCGCGAAGGCGGTCAGGACGGACTCGCCCACCAGGGTCCACACGAACAGGACACTGAGCGCGGCCCCGGCGCTGCGCAGCAGAAGCCCCGCGGCGGCACCGTAGACCGTTGCGGCGACCAGCGCCGCCAGCACCCGCAGGGCCACGGACACACTGCCGAGCCATGCCTGGCCGGAGGCCCAGGTCGAGGTGTCCAGGTGGCGAAGGCAGGCCGCTGCCCACGCCGTCGCGCCGGTGACCAGGCAGGTGGTCACGGCCACCAGGACCGCCAGTACCACCTGCCCGGCCACCTTTCCCAGAAGCAGCTGGGACCGGTTGGGGAGGCGGATGAGCAGGTTGCGCCATGTGCCGTATCGGTACTCGTTGGTGAACGAGGTCGCCGCGACAGCCATGAGGACGAGGCAGACGATCGAGGTGACCATCTGCAGGGGTTTCAGTGGCCCGCTGGTTCCTGTTGTCGGGGAGCTGGTGAGAGTGACCATGGCGGCTGCCGCGATCGCGGACACTGCGCCCGTACCAGCGAGGAGGGGAATCAGTACGCGGGGGCGTAGAGCCTTGATGCGTTCACTGCGATATGCGCGCAGGAGGGCGTCGTTCAGCACTGCGGCTCCTGACCGAGGACGGAGAAGAAGGCTTCTTCGAGCGTGGGGCGTCGCACCGTGAGGTGGGCCAGGGTGATGCCGTGGGCGGTCGCGGTGCGGTTCAGTTCGCCCGCGTGCTCCGCCGCAGTGTCGACCAGCAGGCGGCCCTCGTGCTGCCGGACGCCGTAGCCTGCCTCTTGCAAGGTGCTTGCCAGGGCGGCGAGTTGGTCCGGCGACTCGGGCGCTGCTTCGACGTACGAATGCTGGGAAGCGGCCAGCGCGTCTCGGTCTCCTTGGAACAGGGTGGTGCCCTGGTGCAGGAAGACGAAGTGGTCGCAGGTGGCGTCGAGTTCGTTGAGCTGGTGGCTGGAGATCAGCACGGTTGTGCCGGCGGACGTCAGGCCGCGCAGGAGCTCGCGTAGTTGTGCGGTGCCGACCGGGTCGAGGCCGTTGGTGGGCTCGTCCAGGATCAGCAGGCGCGGTTCGGTCAGGAGGGCCGCGGCGATGCCGAGTCGCTGCCGCATACCGAGCGAGTAGGTGGCCACCAGGCGGTCGGCATGCTGCTGCATACCGGTGAGGCTCAGGGCGCGGTGGATGCGGTCGTCGCCGAGCCCCGCGAGTTCGGCCAGGACGCGGAGGTTCGTACGACCGGTGAGCCGAGGGTAGAGGGCGGGGTGCTCGATGAGGGCGCCCACCTCGGGAAGGTATCGGGCGGGGTGGTCGAAAGGGGAACCGAGGATGGTGCCCGTGCCTGCTTCGGGCTGGTCCAGGCCCAGCAGGAGCCGCATCGTGGTGGTCTTGCCCGAGCCGTTGGGGCCGATCAGAGCTGTGAGCGACCCGGTGGGCACAGTGAGATCGAGGTGGTGCAGCCCAGCGCCGCCGGGATAGGTACGTTGCAGGCCCGCGACGTGCACGGCGGATCCGGCCGTCGGGTCTGGCGTGGTGGTCTGCGTCATGGGGCGGGCTCCGCGGTGGTGGGCTCCGGGCGGGTGAGGGCGCCGGTGGCGCCCAGGCGTCGAAGGGCGGCAGTGACGGTCTCGTCCGCCAGGCGCACGTCGTGCACGAGGCGGCCGTGCTGGAGGACGAGGAGGCGGTCGGCAAGGTCGTCCGCCCAGGCGAGGTCATGGGTGCACAGGACGACGGTCCGTTTCTGGGCGTGCCAGTCCCGTACCGTTTCCCGCAGCGTGGTGACGGCCGTGGCGTCGAGTGCGTTGGCCGGCTCGTCCATGAGGACGAGAGCCGGGTCGTGGACGGTGGCCGTGACGAGGCCGAGCTGCTTGCGCATGCCCAGGGAAAGCTCTCGGACCAGAGCGTCGTGGCGATCTGCCAGCACCGTGTGTGCCAACCGTTCCAGGGCGGTCGCCACGTCGGTTCCGTGCAGCCGGCAGACGAAGGCCAGCTGCTCGCGGACCGTGAGGTAGTCGTACAGGGGTGGCTCGGCCTGGACGAAACCACGGACGGTCCGCGCGGCCAGGTCGGTGGCGGTGTGGCCGGCGACGCGTACCCGGCCGGTGCCGGGTTCGGCCAGGCCGGCCAGCAGCCGCAGCAGGGTCGTCTTGCCGGAGCCGTTGCGGCCCACCAGGCAGACGAATTCGCCTTCGGCGACGGTGAACCGCGCCTCGTGCAGGGCGGTGTGGTCGCCGAAGCGTACGGTGACGGATTCGACGTCGATCACGGTGTTGCCTTCCTGAAGTGCAGGTCACGACGAGCCAGGACACCCAGCCCCAGGCCCAGGACGAGGAGGGCGGCAAGGTGGGCGCCGGTGTCGATGGCGAGTGCGGTGCCGCCTCGTGCCCCGGTCGCGCTGCGGAGCCAGGGGCCGAGCGCGGTCGGGGAGGCCAGCAGCGCGGCGAGCACGCCTTCGACCGTCTCAGCGACGCCGGAACGGCTCGTCCGCTCGTCGTCGAACCTCTCCGGGAGCGGTACAAGGAACGCCGTGGCCACGACTGCGCAGCTTCCGGCGAGCAGTGCGACCGGCAGGGCCAGGAACGTACTGGGAACCATCGGTCCACCGCCGGCGAGCAGCAGCCCGAGATAGCCCGGTACCACGGGCAGAGCGGCGACGGTGGCGCAGGCCGCGACCTTGCCGGCAAGGATGCGGCCGAAGGGGACGGGTGCCTGGCGCAGCATCTCGAGGGACCTGTGCTCGGCCTCCACGCCCGCGACCTGGGCGACGACGCCGGAGATGGCGAGGTACATCGCGACCGCCGCCGCGGTGCCCCACGTATCGGCGGGTAGCTGCCACGGGAGCTGAGTGCCGTAGCGGAGCCGCACACCGCAGCCGAGAGCCGCCAGCCCGAGGCCGAGCGCACACACGCGGTACAGGGGACCGGTCACAGCCGTGGGACGGCGCCGCGCCGACAGCAGGTCCTTGACGACGACAGCGGTGATCAGTCCCGCGGCGTGGAGAGGGCGCGAAGCAGTCCGGTCGGCTGTGGCCCCTTGGGCCGCCGGGCCGCACGGGTGCAGTGCGCTGTGCCGCTCGGCGCGCCGCAGCAGTACGCAGGCCAGCACGCCCAGCACCGCCACGGAGACGGCCCACACCGCCCCTGTCCAGCTCAGGTTCCCGGGCAGGAAAAGGTCGTCCCACCACTCGGGACGGAGGTCCGAGGCGGTGCGCCGGAAGGAGGCGGACACCGCCTCCGGCTCAAGCGTGGCGGAGGGAATGACGCCCGCCACGAGGGGCGAGACGAGATAGCCGACGGTGAACGCCGCCGCCATCATCCAGGCAGCTGTGCGGCCCACCGAGTGCACAACGCGGGACCGGGCCAAAGCAGCCGTGGCGCAGATGCGCAGCAGGGCCGCCGTCAGCGCCGTACCCGCCGCTGTCACCAGGACGGCCGGCAGCACACGCGCACCGGCCTCGGATGCCGACAGCCACGGCACCGCGATCAGAACCGCCGCGGTGAACACACCCATGGAACCTACGAGTTGGGGCAGCCACAGGCGGGCCAGGAAGAGCGCCCGTGGCGGGACACCCCAGGCCATCAGCAGGCTGCGGTCCGGTGGCTCCAGCAGCAGCCGCGTCTGGGAAGGCCGCGCCGCAAGCAGGTTCACCATCACGACCAACGCGACCACGGGCCAGCAAGCCCCAGCCACCGTGGACGCACCAGAGCCGGTCACCGGAAAGACCCGCCCCACGGCGGTACTGATCGCCCACAGCAGCGCGGCGACGAACAGCAGACCACCTACCCCGACGACCAGCACGAAGGTCCGCAAGGGGGCCGAAAGATCACGGTATTTTGGAAGCCGGTTGCGCCGGCGCCGCAGATCTCCCTCCAGCACGGCCAGACCTGCCCGCCACACATACCGCCGGACGGGCGAGGCCCGCCTGCGCGGTGCCTGAACTCCTGGCTGACTCTGCATCCCCTACCCCAGTCGCTCAGGCAGGCCGGCGCCACAGCAACGCCACGGCGCTTGCCACCACCACGCAACCGATGAACGCAAGCGCCACGACGTCCAGCCCCTCCGCCGCAGGAAACCGCCAACCTGCGACGCCCAGAGGTACACATATCAACGCGGAGACACCGAACAGCAGCCACGTACCGAACGACGCCAGCCCCACCAGCACCGCGAGCACGACCAACAGCACCGCGATCGCGAACCAGCCCCAGTTCAGCAGGTCCTGCGTACGCAGCACCCCGGCACGAGCGTGATCGGCGATCTGCGGAGCCTGCTCGATCGCGGTCTTCGTGGCATCCCGCGTCATGCGGTACCACGCACCGCGTACCACGGCTAGCACTGCGGCTGCTGCGCACAGGCCACCCGTAACGGCCATCGCGGAGCGCGGGTTCCGCTGGCGAGACGCCGACATGGAATTCCTTTCGTGGAGGGGATCTGGTGGGCAGTGTCGCGCGCGGCCGTGCCGCGGCGTGGGCTGTCGGGCGATCAGGTTCGGGTGATCAGGCAGACCACCGCGTAGAAGGCCGTGGGGACCATGGCGCAGACCACGCTCCGCGGCCACGACAACCGCGCGGAGTGCCGCACGGCAAGCACGCAAGCGGCGGCCAGTACCGCCAGCGCCGGATCCACTCCGCCAAGCACGGCGACGATGTGATCGGTGGCTGGCAGGGAGAACAGCGCTGAACCCAGCGCCAGCACAAGGAGCTTGCCAAGGAGGAAGCCCGAAACCGCGAGCCCGGCGAATGTCCGGTCGTCTGCAAAGGACCCACGGCTGCCGGCCAGTCGACACGCGACGGCGCCGACCGCTCCCGCAATCAGCACGATGAACAGTACGCCGAGGGCGTTGAGTACCGAACCGAAGAGCCATGCCGCAGCGACTCCGGCCTTGACCGCTCCCGCATCAGCGTCCGGGACCCGGTGCACCACGCCGTCGCGGTACTGACCGAGCAGTGTGAGGTTGGCCAACGGGATCGCCAACATGAGCAGCAGGATGAGGAGCCGGTACGTCCGGCGCGGAGTGGTCCACGTCCGGTTGGACTCCGCTGCCGCCTCTCCTTGCGGGGTCATGCCCGAGAAGGCACCGCCTTGCAGACCGGCCTCTGTCAGTTCGGAGTTCACCTCGTACTCACCCATGTTTCCACGCAATCGGCCACGACGAGCATGGCCATCGACAGCCCGAGCAGGGCTGCCGCATCGACAAGACTTTGACTGATCTGCACCTTTCGGCCGGCAAGCAGGGCGCGAGCCAAGGCCAGCGCGGGAACCAGCCCTGCGGCGACGGCCACGCCGAACGCGGGCAGTTCCAGCACCGCGTGCGGCAGCACGGTCCGAGCGAACGGCCCGGCCCCCAGGGCGTAGGCGTGCGCGATGAACAGACCACTGCTGAGCCCGGCGAAGAGCGACACCAGTACCGCGCCGAGTCCGAACGTGGCGACTCCGCTGAATGCCATTGCGGCAATCCCGCAATTGTTCGCCAGAATTTCAGTGAACAAATCTACGCTTGGCTGCTTGGGCTCAACATGGACGGTCTGCGACATTCCGTCAGCGAAGAGAATTCCGCACAGCAGACAGCCCAGCCACAGCACTTGACCACAGACAAGCGTCAGGCGTTGGCGTCGCGCGATCGAAGCGATAAAGGCCATACGGCCCTCTCTCAAATTTCTCGGATACGCAGCTGAGGATTCCCGGGCGCGTGGCTCCAGCGAGGCCCCGGAGCCCGGGGCCTCGCTGGAGTTCACCTATTCACCGAGATCAGGCGACGGCAGCGGTACGGCCGGCCCGCGCGATCGCCTTCTTCAGGATCCAGAGGCCAATGCCGCCGGCAGCGGTCACACCGCCGAACATAGCCAGCGCGGAGGCAATGTCCGTCCCGGCCATAATGGCATCAAACGCCTTGTTCGCAGCGGCGGTCGAGAGACCGAAGTAGCTGGTCAGCGCGTCGGGGGCGGACAGCGCCAGGGTGAACGGCGCGGCGAGACCGACGACGGCGGCGCCGGCCGCGGCCAGACGCTTCTTGGACGTGGCAACAACAGACATGTATTCTCCACTAACTGCTCTGATGAGTGGTTCGGCTGCACGGCAGCCGCGGGGTGCGTCAGTCTTGGTAGGGCGGCGCACCCCATTTTCATGCCGTCAAGAGATGACATCAGGCGGGAATACGAAATCACCTGCGGAAACATCCGCAGGGAATCGACAGGAACTCGGCAGTACCGCGGTCAACGGCACTTTCCCTGAACTTCCCCCGTTTCTCACCCCCGTGACGACCGGGCTATGTAATCATTTTGCCAATCAATCGTCAACTTTCGTCCACGGTGCCCGAAACCGGACCTGCCGACCACCCTCTGAAGCCGGGAGCACTTTTCCACGAAGGCCCATCCCTGATGACCTCATTCCCCTTGATCGCGACGCGAAGGTATCCGTTGCCTGCGCAAGCATCGCCGCAGGCCGCGAGCAGTCGTAGCCGTCCAGGGCAACCCACCGCTTGCGACAGCAATCGCGCCTGTCGCCCCGTTCGTCCGAGCACCCGCCGACGCGCTCTCGGGTGCTGCAGAGCCTGGTCAACGAGCAAAACCGCCCATCGTGCCAGTGTCGTGCCAGACGGAGCGGTAAACAGGGGTCAACAAGGGTTGGGGATTCGACCGCTCGCACCACCCCAGTAGCGGCGTTTTCGCTGGTCAGGCAGGGACAGGGAACCCGGAGGCCCTCTGATTCCCAAGCTCGGAGCGCGGGTTCGATTCCCGTCACCCGCTCCATACGGAAGCCCCAGGTCAGCGGCCTGGGGCTTGTTCGTTGTCTCGACCCTTTTTGAGCCGCGTGCCCTTCGCGTGCCATAAGGGACCGAGTAACGCACCGAGTTGACCGCCACAAGCCGCTCCCGGCCAACCTGATCGGCCGTCATCTCGAATCGCGAGATCAACCTCCTGCGGCCTGCGTCACGCGCCATTGGGCGGATTGCAACGATGCACCCGCAAACTCTCCTGGCGTTGCCGCGTCCGACGCGGACGACGAAGGCCGGGCCGACCGCTTGTCGACCCGGCCGCCGATTGTCGACTCCGGCCTACGCCGGGACAGGCTCTCCCGGAATTCCGCGCAGGACCGTACCCGCGGCTGGCGAGGCTTCGGCTACCTGCCTCAGCGCTTCGCCCTTGAGGTACCGGTAACTCTGCGGTGGATGGAACGCCCCAGCGGCACGCAGGGCGCTGAGCGGCACCGGCTCGTCGAAGGGCCGGGGTGCTTCAAGGGTGCGCCCGCTGGCCTGGGTGGCGCCGCTCATGTACTGGTCGAACTCCCTGCGGCTGATGCCGGTTTGGGCCCGGTGGGCGCACCACACCTCCCGAGGGGAGCCGACGCTGACCGCCGCGATGCGCGCCAGGCCCACCAAGGCCATCGTGGGGGCGATGGGGCTACTACCACCCGGCCTGTCACAGCGGGAAGGTGGTCTGGGCCGAGGTGGGGGACCCAGCAGGCGCGCCCCAGGGACCTCCCGATCCACCACTGCCCTCTCGGAAATGAACCAGTACGTCCAGGCACTGCTTGGTGAGGGAGCAGGCCGGGTGGGCCCGCAGGCCGGCCGCGTTGGTCTCCAGGTCTCCTTTCGTTTGCCCGGGGGCGGACGTTGACCGGGTTGCTGTTGCGGTGCGCCGGGCGGGGTCAGGGAGGTGTGAGGGTGTCGAGCCGGGCGGTGAGGTCCGGGTGGGAGGCGGCCAGGTGCGGGCGGGCAGCGGTCAGGGGGGCGATGAGGTCGGCGGGATCGTCGTGGGCGAGGGCCGCATGGAGCTCGCTGATCGGGTGGCGGGCGGCGGGGGGAAGGTCGGTGAGTGCGGCGATCTGGCCGGCGAGGCGGCGCAGGTCGGCCGCGTTGCGGCGGGCCCAAGCGGCGGTGCTGCGGTCGGCGGCCCGGGCCTGACGGGTGGCCTGGACACGCTGCTCGCCGGTGGTCCCGGCCGGGCCGGGACGGCCGCGCAGGTAGCGGCGTTCGGCGGCCTGGCGGCTGGCGACGCCGAGGGGGTGGGCCAGGTCGGCCCAGCTGGCGCCCGCGTCGCGGGCCGTTTCGATCAGGCCGGTCTCCCATCCGGCGAGCTGCTCGCGCACCTGCCGCAGCAGCAACAAGGAGGCCAGGGCCTGTTCCGGACCGGGGGCGGGGGCGTTCGGGGTCTTGTGCTGAGCTTCGCGCAGGGCGGCGTCTATGGCGTTGAGAGCCGCCGCGGCGGCAAGGAACGACACCGGGCTGTCGGCGTCGGTGCGGGACAGATGCGGCTGGTCGGCCGGAGTCACGAACACCTCCCTCGGGTTGTCATCAGGCTGACGACATCATGTTTGTCATCCATTGGATGACATGTTACAACAGTGTCAGTGAGGCGCATTGGCAGTAACTGCCTGAACCTGCTGGAGGTGTTTTCACGATGTTGATGCGCACTGACCCCTTCCGTGAGCTGGACCGACTGGCACAGACGCTGATGGGCCCGGGTACCTGGTCGAGGCCGTCGGCGATGGCGATGGACGCCTACCGCGAGGGTGACGAGTACGTGGTGGCCTTCGACCTTCCCGGCGTCAGCGCGGACGCGATCGACATCGACGTCGAACGGAACATGCTCACCGTCAAGGCCGAACGGCGGCCGGTGGCGAAGGCCGACGATGTGCAGATGGAGCTGTCCGAGCGGCCGCTGGGCGTCTTCTCCCGCCAGATCGCGCTCGCCGACACCCTCGACACCGAGCACATCCAGGCCGACTACGATGCGGGCGTGCTCACCCTGCGCATCCCCATCGCCGAGCGCGCCAAGCCCCGCAAGATCTCCATCGGCGTCGGATCCGGACGCAAGGAGATCTCCGGCTGACACCGGCCGGACGGGTGCGGAGGGCACCTGATCTCCCCCTCACCCCGCCCTCCGCACCCCGTGGCAGTCCGTAGGACAAGAAAAGGGGTGGCGGCTGAGATGACTCTGCGACGCGAGGCGTTCCTCGACCACGTGAAGGAACGCGGCGAGTACGGCACTGTGGAGGAAGCCGAGCGCGCGGCTCGCGTGGTGCTGGCCCTGCTCGGCGCGCACCTGGTCGGCGAAGTCCGCGCCCAGCTCGCGGCACGCCTGCCGGAGGACTACGCCCTGATCCTCCTCAACCCGCTCCAGAGCGCCGAACCGCTGTCGCCGGAGCGGTTCGTGCGGGCGACCGCAGCCTGGATCGAGGGCGCCACCGAGCAGACCGCGACCTGGGACGTCAGCGCCGTACTGTCCACGGTCGCCGACACAGCCGGCGACGACCTGCTGGGGGAGATCCTGCTCCAGCTCCCCGCTGGCTACGACCTCCTCTTCGGTCACCCCCAGCCCATCTGACCACTCACTCGGTGCCGCACACCGGCACCACCCCACCTTGGTTCCACGAAAGGCATGCACTGCAGTGATCACCGACGTGCGCGCACCGCTTGAGCACCAGCAGCCATACGGGACGGCGTATGAGCAGATGCTGGAGAAAGTCCGCTACGAAGGCGCCTACCCCACCCGCGAGAAAGCTGACAAAGCCGTCCGCCTCGTCCTGGCGGGGCTGGGACGCCAGCTGACCGGCGACGAACGCGTCGACCTGGCCGCCCGGCTGCCCCTGGAGGCCGCACGCGTCCTGACCGCGCAGATCCCCGACACGCAGCCGCTGACCGGCTGGGCCTTCGTCAAGGACCTCGCCGCCCGCACCGGCGCCTCCCTCGCCACCACCCGCTGGGACACCGGCTCCGTCTTCTCCGCCGTCGCCGCCTGTGCCGGCCCCGACCTCCTGACCCGCATCCTGCACCAGCTCCCCTCCGGCTACGCGCTGCTGTTCGGCCGCGCCGAACTCACCCCCGCCGCGTAAACGGGCACCCGGCACCCGGGCGGCAACAGGGCCCCGCCCAGACCCCCTCCGGCCGGGCCCGTAAAGGCGGAAGTCCCCGATCCGCCGCGATCGGCGGCGAACTCGCGATCGGGGCCTTCCGCCCTGTCGCTCACTGCGCCCAATCGGTGTGGCCTTGTTCGTTGTCCAAGCCACTATGGGGCCGCGCGTCATCCGCGTGCCACAAGACACCCAGTAATGCACCGAGTTGGACGCCCGCAACACCCCGCCATGCGAACCGATCCACCGTCATTTCGCCTCGCGAGGCAGGATCTTCGTGGCCTACGCCTGGCTCGGAGCCGCGGCTGCGGCGCCCGGCTGACGAGCCGGACGCCACAACCACGCGCGTCAGGCCGCCGTGGTGGCCGCTCCGCCGAGGTGCCGGGCGAAGAACCGGACCGCGCTGTCGGCCTCGAACCGGGGCAGTTCCTTGTGCTTGCCCGAGTTCACATGCAGCGACTTCTCCTTCGAGGCGAAGGCGTCGAACAGCGCGAGACCCTCCTCGCGAGAGATGTGCTCGTCGTCCCACTGCAGGTCGAACTCGATCGGGATGGTGATCCGCTTCGCCTTCTCGGCCAGGACATCGGGCCAGTGCTGACCGAAGACCGCGGCCGTGATCCGGGGTTCGACCGCCACCAGCGGTATGCCGATCGCGGTGCCCATGTTGATGCCCCAGTAGCCGACCGGCCCCTCGGTGCCGATCTCCGGAAGCTCCTGGAGGGCGTCCAGGAGCGCCAGGTACTCGGGCACCGCGCGCTCCGCCAGGTGGTCGTTGTAGCGGACGACGATCGGGCCTTCCGGCTCGCCCGCCGCCCGCGCCCGGAACAGTTCGGCGATCTCCGCCTCGTCGTGCGCCGTGCGCGGCCGGTCGCCGTGACCGGGCGCGTCGACGACTGCCACGTGGAAGCCGCAGCCCGCCACGAGCAGCCGGGCACGGCCGGACATCGCCGGGTGCTTCTTGTGGTTGCCGCCGCCGTGGCCCATCAGGACCAGGGGCGTGCGATCGGTGGCGCCGGAGGCCGGCGACCAGAGGACGCCGGGGACGTCGCCCACGGTGAAGTCGCGCTCGACCATGCCGTTCGACGACGACTCGGCGGTGAACTTAAGAGAGGACATAGGTGTTGCCTTTCGGGAGTGCCTTGTTGTCGAGGCGCTCCCGGCGATACCTACATCAATCGCCGGCCGTGACGGGAAGGGGGAGCACCCACGTCGATACAGCGTTCATGGGTCTCACCTCCTCGGGGTGTCACGGGCGACTGGAAGCTATCAGATTGATCATCAGCCCGACCAGACCTTTTCCCTGACGCACGATCACAGCCCCGGACCGGCCCGGACTCCCATGCCAGCGACTCTGCGGCTGCCGAGTCCACCGAAGGGTGGCGAATCCGCGGATGAGACGGCCGAACTGGCCACTGCGTCACCGCTCTTGCCCTTACAGCGTGTCGCAGAACGCTTTGGTGGTCAGCCGATGGGGTTGACGAAGGTGGCCGGGTGGGTGGCGCTGCGCTGGTCGACGAGCGTGCCCCAGGGCCACTCGATGGTGATCGACTTGGTCTCGTTGGGCGGGGTGATGTCCGCCCAGGCGGGCTGGTAGAAGCCCTTGTCTTCCTTGGTCAGGGCGACGTTGATCGTGAAGTCGGTGCTGTCCCCGGGTCCGAGCGTGATCGAGCCGTGCTTGGCCGACGAGCGGACCAGCGACCAGCGCTCGCCGCCGTTCACGGACTTGAGGTCCACACCCGGGAATCCGCCGATCTTGCACGCGCGGCTGCCCTTGTTGGTCAGCACGACACTGGTGGTCGTCGCCCCGCCCGCGTTCGGGTCCGGGGCCGCATCGCCGCCCGTGGCGAAGGCGGCCTTCAGGCCGGCGGTGTGACAGCGCTCCACACCCGAGCCCGCGCCACCGGCGCCGGCGGCGTGCCCGCCGGCCGACTGCCTGCCCGACCGCTTGCCCGCGGTGTCCGCGTTGGCGTCGACCTTGGCGCCGGAGCCCGCCTGGGCGTCGGCGCCCTGCGCTCCGGCGGAGGCGCCCGCACCGCCGGCCTCCGCGGCCCCGGCCGTGTCCGTACGGCCCGCGGGCTTGGAGGCGGCGGTGTCCGAGCCGGAGCACGCGGTCAGGGACAGCGCGGCGGCCGCGGTCAGAGCCGCGGCGGCAACCCGCAGGGCGCGGCGACGGGCGGTACGGGAAGTACGGGCAGTGGTGTTGGCGCTCATTTCGGGTCCCCCAGGTCGGTCGGTGTCACTGTTTCCTCGGTACGACACCCACTCTGGTCGAGCCCGCTAGCGCGGGACTGCCGCGCCGCTAACGTCCGGCAAACGCGGGCGTGAGCAGGGACGTCTCATGGAGCGCCCGCACGCCGGAGCTACCCGCTCGCCGTCGGGTTCTGCCCGTGGAGCCTTGGCCGGGGGCGGGGCGGTCCGCCCTCGACGATGGCGGCCATGCCGTCGAGCAGGGGCTCCAGGCCGAACGCGAACAATTCGTCGAGGCGCAGGTCGTAGCCGTTCTGGAAGGCCCCGACCACCTTGGTGAACACCGGGTAGCGGGCCGAGGTGACGATCGCCTGCACGGCGTGGGCCTGACGGTCCATCCACTGTTCCTCCGTCAGGCCGGTGGCGGCTTCCGCCTGAGCCTCCTGTTCCAGGTTGACGGCGAGGCCCTGGATGTAGCTGTAGAGGAGGATGTGCAGGTCGAGCATGGTCTTCGGGTCCAGGCCATGGCCGTCCAGCGCGCCGAGCGCCCATTCGGCGTGGACCATCAGGTTGGGCAGCAGCAAGGGGCGGGTGAGCGGGCTGAGCTGCGCCAGCCACGGGTGCCTGCGGAAGACCGCCCACAGGGTGTGCGCGCCGAGTTCCAGACGGGCCCGCCAGTCGGCGGGGGTCTTGGCAGGGTAGGCCCCCTCCCCGAAGGCGGCATCGGCCATCAGCAGCACCAGGTCGTCCTTGCCGGTGACGTACCGGTAGGGGGACATGGCCGCCACGCCCAGCCGGGCGGCGACACCGCGCATGGTCAGTGCGGCCAGCCCCTCGGCATCCGCGATCTCGATGGCGGCCCGGACGATCCGGTCACGGGTCAGCTCGTGATCGGGGAGGGCGGTGCCGCGGTCGGCGGGGGCGCGTCGCTTCGGCGGTACGGGGGCGGGGGCCGCGGCCACGACGGTGCCGGCGCGGGGGCGGGCCTCCACGAGCCCCTCGCGGCCCAGGGTGGTCAGCGCCTTGGTCGCGGTGGCGAGTGCGACGCCCCATTCCCTGGAGATCTGACGGGTGGAGGGAACCCGGTCACCCGGGGCGAGTTCGCCCTCCGTGATGCGCCTCCGGATCTCGGCGGCGATGCGCAGGTAGGGCGGGTCTGTTTCCACGGCCATGGCCTGGTTCTTTCCGATGTTCGTTCTCGGGTCGTTCTCGGGTCGATCTCGGGTCGTTCTCGGAACTTTCTCCGGTGGCGCTCAGATCGTCCCCGGGTCTTTTCTCAAGTCCTTTCTCACGTCCCTTCTCACGTCTTTTCGTGGGCCCTCATGCTGCCTGCACGCACTGTACTAGTGCAGAAGCTAGCAGCAGCAACACCATCGGCAGCGCCCTCTGAGCTAGTACAGGCCATCCCTGTAAGGCAACCTGACGGCATCCGGCAGCAGTTGGCAGGACTGCGCGTACGGCGTACATTCAGCCGCGTACATCGTACGAAGGGGGTTCCCATGCAGACCGTACTCATCTCCGGCGGCGGCATCGCCGGATCCGCGCTTGCCCACCTGCTGAGCCGCCGCGGCTTCGCGCCCACCGTCGTCGAGCGCGCGCCCGGCCTGCGTCGGGGCGGCCAGGCCGTGGACATCCGCGGTGTCGCGCTCGACGTCGTCGCCCGGATGGGGCTGCTGGAGCAGGCGCAGCAGGTCCGTACCCGGATGCGGGGGATGTCGCTGCTCGACGCCGACGGCAACGAGTTCGAGCGGTCCACCGAGGCGACCTACAGCAGCGGTCGGCTGGACGGCGACGACATCGAGTTGCTGCGCGAGGACCTGGTGGAGCTGCTGTACGAACGCACCCGCGACGATGCGGAGTACGTCTTCGGGGACGGCATCACTGCGCTCGAACAGGATGAGCGCGAGGCACGGGTGCACTTCGCGCACGCGGCTCCCCGCGCCTTCGACCTGGTGGTGGGAGCCGACGGCCTGCATTCCACCGTGCGGCGGCTGGTCTTCGGGGCGGAGGAGGACTTCACCCATCACCTGGGCAGCTACGTATCGGTCTTCAGCGCGGACAACTTCCTCGGTCTGGACAACTGGCAGGTCTGGCTCAGGGACGGTGAAGCCGGTTTCGGCATCATGCCCGTACGCGACAACACCGAGCTGAGGATCGCCTTCGGCTTCCAGTCCGAGCCGCTCGACGGCGACCACCGCGACACCGAGTGGCTCCGGGGGACCGTCGCCGAGCGGCTCGCGTCCCTGCGCTGGGAGGCGACGAGACTGACCAAGGCGGCACAGGAGGCACCCGACTTCTTCTGCGAGGCGGTGGCCCAGATCCGGATGGCACGCTGGTCGCACGGCCGGACCGTGCTGCTCGGGGACGCCGGATACTGCGCGTCCCCGCTGTCCGGCCAGGGGACCAGCCTGGCCCTGGTCGGCGCCCACGTACTGGCCGACGCCCTCGGCCGGGCCGACGGCGACCACCGCGCGGCATTCGCCCGTCACGAGGACCGCATGCGGCCCTTCGTCACCCTCAACCAGGGGCTGGCGACGGAGAATCCCGGCGGCCCCGCCTCCGAGGAATCCGTCACCCGGGCCAAGAACGCCATCGCGCTCGACGACTGATCCGGGCAGCCGCGAACGCCCGCGGCCCGCCGCGTTCGTCCGCAGCTGCGGCGAACAGGGCGTCGCCTTCGTGCCGGTCCGGACCTGTCGTCCCCTCCCCCATACGGCGGAGGCGGATCGTCGGCGCGGCCGAGGCGGGCGGCGGGCGGTGCCGGGAGGCTCGTCACCATGACCTTTCCGACCAGCCCGACCCGCCACCACGCGGCCGCCCCGACTCGCGCCCCGCGACGGCGCATCGGCGCCACGCTCCGGGCGATCACCCTCGCCGCCTGCATCCCCTACCTCTCCCTCAAGATCGCCTGGATAGCGGGCAGCCGCATCGGCATCCCCGAGGGCAGCGCGCTCCGCAAGGACGGCGGCTTCCTGGTGGCGATCAACGCGCTCACCCTGCTGATGGACGGCGCGGTGATCGTGCTGTCGTTTCTGCTCACCCGGCCCTGGGGACGGAAGGTCCCGGCCTGGCTGCTGGCGGTGCCGATGTGGTGCGCGTCGGGGCTGCTGGCGCCGATCGTCGTGGGATTCTCCGTCCAGATGCTGGGCGCCGCCGCGCACGGCCACAATGCGGTGACCGACGACGGCTCCGATGCGCTCCTCGCTCCCTGGGTGTGGAGCGTCGTCTACGGCGGCTTCATCGTGCAGGCCCTGACGCTGGTCACCCTCTTCGTGCGGTACGCCAGGGAGCGCTGGCGGCATCTGTGGCGTGGCCGTACCGGGGAGCTGCCGCCCTCGCCGACCGGGTCCGCGCGCCGGTTGACCGCGGGTACGGCGAGCGCGCTGATCCTGTTCGCGGGCGCGATGCATCTGGTGTGGGCGGCCGGCGGAACCATCGGACTGACCCCTGCGCGGATCGCCGCGCAGGACTTCAACTCCCGTGTGAACGACGCCGCGTACGTCCTGTTCGCCGTGCTCGCCGTCACCGGAATCCTGCTTCTCGGCTACGGCCGCGGGCGCCGGCTCCCGGTGCTGGTGCCGCTGGCCGCCGCCTGGACCGGCGCCGGCGCACTGGCCGGCTGGGGCGGCTGGCTGACGCTGGTCACGCTGGGCGTGGCCCCCGGTGACCCCAAGCTGCCCGCGCCGCTGATGAGCCTGACCTACTCTGTCCAGATGATCGCCGGATTGATGGTGGCCGTCGCCGGGGCCCACTTCTTCGCCGAACGCGCGGCCGAGGCGCGGCACCGGGACGAGCGTGAGACGCCATGCCCGGCGACCCTTTGAGCTTTCTCACCGCCTGGTACACCGACCAGTGCGACGGTGACTGGGAGCATGCGTACGGCATCCGCATCGAGACGCTGGACAATCCCGGCTGGTCGGTCGAGCTCGATCTCGAGGAGACCGCACTCCACGGAGCCACCCTCGACCGCACCGAGACCGCCGAATCCGCCGAATCCGCCGAGCGGGATTCCTGGATCCAGGCGTGGTCGGACGGCTCGGTCTTCCACCTCCGCTGCGGCCCCGCCGACCTCGGTGCCGCGGTGGAGCGGTTCCGGGACTTCGCGGCCCTGCACGGCCGGGAGGGACGGCCCTCCTGACCGTGCCGGGCCGCGACGCGACGGGGTCGTGGCTATGCCGTACGCATCAGGCGCAGCGGGAGGCCCAGGAGGCGCCAGGCGCCCGGCTGCCGGCGGCGTACCTGGGTGGTGAGTTGGCCGGGGGCGACGGCCAGGGAGAGGTCCGGGTAGCGCCGCAGGAGGCGGCCGATGGCCACCTCGCACTCCTGACGGGCGAGCGCGGCGCCCAGGCAGTAGTGCATGCCGTGGCCGAACCCGAGATGGTCCTCGCCCGCCGACTGCCGGGTCAGGTCCAGGCGCTCGGGGTCGCCGTAGTGGCGTGGGTCGTGGTTCGCCGAGACCAGGACGGGCTGGACGGCCTCGCCCTGGCGGATCCGGGTGCCCGCCAGCTCCACGTCCTGGGCGGCGTACCGCAGTTGGGTCATCTGGACCGAACCGCACCGGCGCATCAGCTCGTGAACGGCATGCGGCAGCAGCCCCGGGTCTGCCTTGAGCAGCCGCAGCTGATCGGGGTGGCTGAGCAGGGCTGCGGTGCCGTTGCCGATGAGGTGGGCGGTGGTCTCGTGCCCGGCGAGCACCAGCGCCATGACGAGAGTGACCATCTCGGTGTCGCCGAGCCGGCCGCCGTCGTCGTCCTGGGCGCGGATCAGCGCGGTGATCAGGTCGTCCCGCGGGTCCGTACGGCGTGCCGCGATCAGCTCGTGGACGTGGCCGATCATGACCGGGAAGGAGGCCCCGATCCGTTCGGGTTCCAGCGAGGCGAGGTCGGCGCCGAAGCGCCGCCAGCGCGTCCGGTCCGCCTCGGGTACACCCACCAGCTCGCAGATGACCGTGATCGGCAGTGGGTAGGCGAAGTGCTCGACGAGGTCGACCACCCCTTTCCCGTCGGCATGTCCGGGGAGTTCGTCGAGCAGCGTGTCGGTGATCTTCTCGACGCGTGGCCGCAGGTCGGGGACCCGGCGTGCGGTGAACGCGCGGGAGACCAGGCGGCGCAGCCGGGCGTGGTCCGGCGGGTCGCTGGTCAGGATCGACTCCAGGATGTAGACGCTGAACTCCTCGGGAATGCCGAGTACTTCCATGAGCCGGTCGCGCGGGTCCGGGCCCGTGTGGCCCGGAACCGAGTACGGGCTGTTCACGAAACGCGGATCCCGCAGGACGGCGCGCACCTCCTCGAAGCGCGTCACGAGCCAGACGGGCGTGTCGTCCATGAAGCGTGCGCGGACGACGGGGCCCTGCTCGCGCAGCCGGCCGTAGCCGCCGAACGGGTCGGCGAGCAGCTCCGGGTCCATCACATTCGGCTCGCCGGGGTGCTTGCCGATGAGGTCCTGTAGGGAGGGCGGGAGGCCGGGGGGTGTCGCACGGCCGACCGGCGTGGCCGTCATGGTGTGTTCTCCTCCATGGGCGTTCCTCCTCCTGGAAGCCGGTCCCCCGCACGGGTGGGCAGTGCCGCCATCACGCGCTTACGCATCCACGCATTCACGCATCCAGAACTGTGCTCCGGAAAGCGGTCATGGTGACCGGAGTCGGGGCGTTGTGCGGCCTGGAATGAGGGTGGCCGGCGGCCAGGGCGTACACGGGGACGTGACCGGCGTTGTCCAGGCCACAACGCTCGGCCAGCGGTGCGTCGTTGAACGCACCTGTCTGAGCAGGGCCGAGCCCCAGGGCGGTAGCGGTCAGCGCGAACGTCTGGCCGAGATGCCCCGCGTTGAGCAGGCACACGCGGTAGCAGCGCGGGGTGTGGTACTTCACGCTGAGCCGTTCCATCCGCGCGACGAGCACCACGAGGAACGCGGCGTGCCCGGCCCACTCCTGGTCCGCACACAGATGAGCCGCCTCTGCGGAGGTGAGCCCGTCGGCGCGCAGTTCCAGGCAGTGCTGCAGGCCGTTGTAGTGGTACCAGCCAGGGGCGAGGCCGGTGACGTTGAGGATGCCGACGTACGCATCGAGTTCCTGGCGTGCGCCGCCCGAGGGGCTGGTGCGCCGGTAGAGCGGTCCGTGGCCGCTGTCGACGAAATCCACCGGCCCGAAGACGGTGGACAACAGGGCGGCCAGGGTCTCCAGTTCGACCGGTTCGCGGGTGAAGTCGCGATGTGTGCGTCGGCTGTACAGAACGTGGTCGTAGGAGGCGCGCAGGTCGGCGGGGCGACGGGGCAGGGGCAGTCGCATCGCGTCGGGGTAGGCGGTGAACAGCGGCGGCAGCTGAGCGGCGTCGGGTACCCGGTCTGCGTCCTCGGTGTTGACCTCGGTGTCGAGGTAGTCGTTCTGCGTCGCGAAGTGGAGGAAGGGGGCCTCCGGCGCCCAGGCGCTCCAGTCGCGGGCGATGTCCTCGTCACGGCCGGCCTCGGCGCTGCCTTCGGCCAGCAGAACTCCGCCGTGTGCAAAGGCGTCGACGGCTTCGTCAACGGTCTCGGGGGCCAGGTGGTCGAGAAGCTTGGTGGCTTCGGCAGCAGTGGCCCAGTCCTCGAAGGCGGAGAGAATCTCGGCCGCGGCGGGGTGCAGTGAGACGGGCGCACCGCCGGCATAGGGGTGGACCACGAACGCCCCTTCATGCCAATAGCAGGTCAGGCAGCGGGCACGACGAAAACGCACGGCGACTCCAGCGAGAACAGAGCGGGGCGAGAGTGAATCGGCGAACGGCGGGGCCGACGTCACGGCCCCGCCGCCTGCGGCTTACTTGGACGTGGGGGCCTGGAACTTATGGATGTAGTAGCCGGGCCGCCGGTCCTTCCGCGTCGCGACCTGAGCCTTCATGGCGATCTTCCGCATGGTGTCCACCTCCTCCCTGTTTTCGGCATACGAGCCGGGCCCTACCCATCCAAGGGGTCAATCAGGGATGACTCCGCCTAAACCGCCCGTGCGCGTGACAGGGAAAGGCCATGAGGTGGCGGGGCGGCAGGGTGGCCCCAGCAGGCACTCCCGGACCGGGAATCGCCCGCGCCCGGCACCGCCCCGAAGAGCCACCACGCGCCGCCGGTCAGCCCATGCTCTTCGCGCCGTCCAGGGATTCGCGGATGATGTCGGCGTGACCGGAGTGCTGGGCGGTCTCGGAGAGGATGTGCATCAGCACCCGGCGGGCCGACCACCGCTCGCCGGGCTCGAACCACGGCGCCTTCGGCAGCGGCTGGGAGGCGTCGAGATCGGGCAGGGTGGCGACCAACTCGTCGGTCCGGCGCCCCACTTCGGCGTAATTGTCCAGCACACCCGCCAACGTGTCACCCGGCAGCATGCGGAAATCGTCGGCCCGACGAGCCCAGTCGGCCTCGGTCATGGTGGTGAAGTCGCCCATCGCGGCCGGGCCTTCCAGGATGAAATCGACCCACTTCCGTTCCACCGAGGTGACGTGCTTGACCAGGCCGCCCAGGCACAGCTCACTGGCGGTGGTGCGCAGGCCCGCCTGCTCGTCGGTGAGGTCGCGGGTGGTGAAGCACAGCATGTGGCGGTGCTTGGCCAGCATCCCCAACAGGTCTGCGCGCTCGCCGGTGGCTGCCGTCGCGTGCGCCGGAGTGTGGGTGGTCGACTCGGTGGAGGTCATGGGCTCGCCCTTTCTTGGTCCTGTTCCGCGCTACGGGACCAAGTTAGGGATGATGTAGGTCAGGTTCTGGCCTAGAGGCCTGCCGCTTCGCGTTCGATGCTGATGTGCTCGCGCCTCGCTGCCCCTCGTGAACGGGAGCCGCCGACAGGTCAGCCGACTGGGGAGACGCACTTTCCGAGACGTGCGTCCCCACCACCGGCCGTTCCCGGTCCCCGTCAGGTCGGGATGCTCACCGCCCCACTCGCCCCCACATTCACCCTCTCCTCCCACGCGATCCGGTGGAAGTGGAGCGGCCGGAGCATGTCCTCAGGGGCCGGGAACGCCGGTACCGGGGCGTCGGTCTTGCCCGCTTTGACCTTGTTGACGGCTGCGGCGTTGCGGCCGATCGCCTCCACGCGCGGGCGGCGCAGGGCCTCGTAGGCGGCGAACGCCTCGGTCGGTGTGGGCAGATCGCGCAGGCAGCGGGCCAGTTCGACGGCGCTCTCGATGGCGAGCGAGGCGCCCTGCCCGGAGCTGGAGGACGGGGCGTGCACCGAGTCTCCGACCAGCACCATCCGGCCGCGATGCCAGTGCGGTACGGACGGCATGCGCTCCATCGGGCCGACCGCCATCAGCTCGTCGGGGCCGGTGTGCCGCAGCAGCCGCTCGCCCGGGACATGGCCGGCGTACAGCTCACGCAGTCGGCTCAGCCACTCGGCGTGGGGTATGCGGGCCAGGTCGGCCGGGGTCGGCGGGGTGTCCGCGGGCAGTCCGGCGAACCAGATCATCCGCCCGTCCGGGCCCCGCCAGTAGCCCATGAAGGCGCGGCCGAACGCGAAGTACATGGCGCCCGGTTCGGCCCCGGCCTCGCCGCCCACCGTCGCGTGGCCGCCGAAGCTCAGTACGCCGCCGTACTCGGGGGTGGGCGCATGCGGGTCGATCACGGTACGGACGGTGGAGCGGATGCCGTCGGCGCCGATCAGTATGTCGGCGGTGGCGGAGGTGTTGTCGGCGAAGTGGGCGGTCACGCCGTCCGCCGTCTCCTCGGCGGTGACCAGCCGTTTTCCGTACGCGAACCGGATGCCCGCGGCGACCGCGTGGTCGGTCAGCGCCCGGAACAGCCGGTCGCGCGGCAGCGTCAGCGTGGCGGGCAGTTCCGGGAAGCCGCCGAAGCCGGCGAAGCGGTTGCCGGCGCCGTCCGTCATCACCATGCCGGGCACCGGCTGCCCGATGGCCCGCACCGCCGCGTCGGCGCCGACCGTCGCCAGTGCCGCCTGACCGTTCGGCGCCAGGCCCAGCCAGGCCCCGACGCCGTCCGCCGCGGTGGGGTACGCCTCGTAGACCGTCGCCTCGATGCCCGCCTTGCGCAGTGCGAGCGCCATCACCGGGCCCGCCACTCCGCCCCCGATGACCAGTGCCGTCCGTACACCTGAGCCGTGGCCGCCGTTGTCGTTCATAGCCCCTCCCGTGGGTCACACACATGCGGATGTGGATGCGTCTGGATGTGGATGCGTCGTGGGGACGCCCCGGAACATAGTTGCAAAGAAACTAGTAACAGTGCAACTAGTTTGGGGCTGACTACGATGCCGTCATGACCGCCTCCGCCGCCGCCTCCGTAAAAAGCTCGCCGCTCGGCCTGACCGTGTTGACGCTGCTGCACCACCGGCCGCTGCACCCCTACGGCATCCAGCAACTGCTCAAGCAGTGGGGCAAGGAGCAGGTGGTCAACGTCGGCCAGCGGGCCGGGCTGTACCGCACCATCGAGCGGCTGGAGGCCGGCGGGCTGATCGCCGTCCGACAGACGGAGCGCGACCAGCAGTACCCCGAGCGGACCGTCTACGAGGTCACCGATGAGGGCCGGGAGGTCACCCGGGAGTGGCTGGAGCAGATGCTGGCGGTGCCGAAGGCGGAGTTCCCCGTGTTCCCGGCGGCGCTGTCGAACATGCTCATGCTCAGCCCGGACGAGGTGGCGCCGATCCTGGAACGGCGGGCGACGCGACTCGCCGCCCAGCGTGCCGACCTGGAGCGCCAGTCCGCCGAAGCCCCGGCCGGACTGCCGCGCATCACGCTGATCGAGAACGAGTACCTGCTCACCGTCCTCGACGCCGAGGAGCGCTGGCTGCGAGGGGTGATCAGCGATCTGCGGGACGGCAGCCTGACCTGGTCCCGGGAGATGCTCGCGGCGTTCGAGGAGGGGGCGGCCGGATCGGGTGGGGAAGAGGCCTGATCCGGAGACCGGGGAGCGCTGTCCACAGGGTGTGGATTGCGGTGCGAGGGGTTCGGTGTGCCGCTCAAGCCCCCGGTATCGGTGTTACAGCTGGTCGCCCCAGCCGCTCTGGATCATGGTCTGGAACGCCCAGGCGCCGTATCGCCGAATCAGGATGTCGGCGTAGCGAAGGTGCTGGGTGCGGCCCTCGGTCGTCATGGCCGAGTCGGTAAAGACCACCGCCATGGAGGGCGAGAGGAAGACGGGCGTGCGCGTGGACTCGAAGACGAGGTCCTCGCCGCCGTCTCCCATCACCTGCGTCATGGTCGCGATGAACTGCTCGCGGTCCCACTGCGCGGAGCGGCCGTTGCCGACGGCGTCGTCGCTCACGAGGTTGAGGGGGAACACCGCCATATCGGCCATGCGCGCGACGTCGCGCCGGGCGCTGTGGGCGTCGTAGGCGGCGAACCAGCGGTCCAGATCGGCGCGTTCCTCGGCGGTCGGGGTGTAGCCGGTGGCGGGCAGAGAGGGGAGGGTCACTCGGGCTCCTTGGGGTGGTGGGCCGTTGTTCGCGGGCTCCGGCGGTACGGGAGGAGGAAGGTATAGCCTGCACAGCAGCTAGTCAAACTTGAATAGACGAAGAGACACGCGGAATCCGGCTGTGGGGTTCGGATGGGCGGTGGGTTCAGCGGTCCCCGAGCAGGCCCGCCTCCTGGGCGAGCAGTGCGGCCTGGACGCGGTTGTCCAGGCCGAGGCGGGTCAGGATGCGGTTGACCCGGCTCTTGACGGTGGCCTGGGTCAGGCCCAGGTCGTCGGCGATCTGACGGTTGGACAGGCCCCGTGCGACCAGGACGAGGACCTCCAGTTCGCGTGCGGTCAGGGTGTCGACGAGCCGCTCGCGGTCGGTCGACGGGCGGGGCGCGCCGGGCAGCAGCGCGGCGGGCAGGGCCGTGACGGCGCCGATGAGCCGTTGGGTGACGCTCGGCGCGAGCATGGCCTCGCCGTCGGCCACCACCCGTAGGGCGTGGGCGAGTTGGCCGGGTGGGCTGTTCTTCAGCAGAAAGCCGGCGGCGCCCGCGCGCAGCGCGGCATGCACATAGTCGTCCAGATCGAAGGTGGTCAGGACGAGGATGCGGGGCGGCGGCCCGGGGTGCGGCCAGCCGGTACGAATGCGCCGGGTGGCCTCGACGCCGGTCATGCCGGGCATACGGACGTCCATGACGACGACGTCGGGCCGGAGTTCGTAGGCCAGGGCGACCGCCTGCTCGCCGTCGGCCGCCGCACCGACGACGGTGAAGTCGTCGCGGCGGTCGATGACGGCGCGCAGCGCGTCGCGGACCATCTCCTGGTCGTCGGCGAGCAGCACGCGCGTGATCGCTGCGGTCATGGGGGCGTCTTTCGTCCGGGGGATGGAAGGGGGGCGGAAGTGCCGAGGGGGGCGGGCGTGCTCAGAGGGGCGCCGGGCGACTCGGCGACGCCGCGAACGCCCGGTTTCCCGAGGGGAAGTGTGACGGCCAGCCGCCACCCGCCTCCCGGCTCCGGGCCCGCGTGCACGGTGCCGTCGAACGCCGCGACGCGTTCGCGGATGCCGAGCAGACCGCGGCCGGAACCGGGGACCGGGCGGTGGCCGGGGGACGGTGGGCCGTTCTCGACCTCCAGCGTCAACGCGGCCGGGTCGTGGCGTACGGCGATCCGCAGGTGCGTGGGGCCCGCGTGTTTGAGGACATTGGTGAGGGCCTCCTGGACGATCCGGTAGGCGGAGATCTCGATCGCGGGCGGGATCCGGGCCGCGGACGGTTGGTCAGGCCCTGCCTCGGCGACCGGTCCCCCCAGCCTGGCCGTCACCCGGCAGCCCGCCGCCTCCGCCGCCGCGATCAGTCGGTCCAGGTGGGCCAGCGACGGCTCCGGGGCGAGGTCGTCCCGCCCGGCGGCGAGCAGGCCGAGGATGCGGCGCATCTCGATCAGGGCGGTGTCGGCGGTGTCCGCGATCCGGGCCGCGCCCGTGCGGCCGTCCGGAGGGCCGTCCGCCAGCAGTTCCTCGGTGGCGCGGGCCTGCACGGCGATGGCGCTGACGTGATGGGCGACCACGTCATGGAGGTCGCGGGCGATACGGGCCCGCTCGGCGACGACGGCCTGGCGGGCGTTGATCTCCTGCTCGGCGCGGAGCCGGTCGTTGAGGTCGCGCAGCCGGCGGGCCTGGGTGTCGATCCGCCGCCGCCCGTGGCCCAGCAGCCAGGCGACGCCGTAGAAGGCGACGAAGGTGGTCGCGGTGATCGGTTCCAGCGAACCGAGCTGCGGCGGCCCGGACCGGCCCCCGACGAGGTCCGTCGCCACCGCCGCGAGGAGGGACAGAACGGCCCCCGGCAGGCTCGCCGACAGGGCGGCGTAGCGGGCGAGCGCATACACGGCGAAGATCAGCAGATACGGTCCCGGCGTCTTGCCCGCCACCGGGTCGAGCGCCTCGAAGAGCACGAAGAGGGCGGTCATGGCGCCCAGGACCGTACGGGGAAAGCGGCGGCGCCAGAAGAGCGGAACGGTCTGCGCGCCCCAGAGCAGCACGCCGAACAGGCCCGGTGCGGGGTGCCTGGCCTGCAAGGTCACCATGTCGAAGACGGTCAGCCCGCCGCCGAGGGCGAGGTCGGCCGCCCAGGCCCGCCCGGCGAACGGACGCAGGGCGCGGCGCAGGACCGCCGCCGTTGTCGTCGCCGCCCACATATGCCCGCCCGTATGGCCGTTCACCCGGCCGTTCCCCTGCCCGTTCATCTCTGAGCGGCAAGGCTAGCGACCGCACGGCGCGGCCGGATCGTCCGCACAGGCCCCACCGGACGCATCCAAAGGTGCGCGGGCCCGCGGCAGATCGGCACCGAGGACGACGGGTGCGGTGCCTGCGCCCTCCTAGCGTCATTCCCGACCGGAGACGCCGACGCGCGGCGCCCGTAGGCGCCCTGGCACAACCGCCACCCCACTCCATCCCGGAGGAACCCCATGACCACCACCCGCGCCAGAGACGCCCTCGGCGCCACGCCCAACAACCGCCCCGTGCCTCGGACTTGGCACCGCCCCGCCCTGCTGCTCCTCGGCACCGTCGCGCAGCTCTTCGCCGTCGGCGGGCGCTGGGACATCGCCGCGGCGGCCTGGATCTTTCCGGTGCTGCTGCTGCGCTTCGCCCGTACGGGCCGGGCCTGGAGCGGCGCCCTGTGGGTCTGGGTGGCCCACTTCGCCGCGGCGGTGTTCTGGTTGTTCGAGTCGAAGATGGGGTTCAGCCCCCTCACGCTCACGGGGGCGGCCGGGCTCGCCGCGCTGCTCGCCCTGCCCTTCCTGCTCGACCGGCTGCTCCTGGGCCGGGTGCGGCCGTGGATGTCGCTGCTGGCCTTCCCCGCGGCCCTCGCCGGTGCCGAGTTCCTCATCACGCTGCTGTCGCCGTTCGGCACCGCGTACGGCGCCCTGGCGGTCACCCAGTACGGCGATCTGCCGCTGCTCCAGGTCCTTGCCGTCACCGGCGCGTACGGGATCGGGTTCCTGATCGCCTGGGTCGCCGCCGTCGTCAACCGGGTCTGGGAGACCGCCTCCTGGCGCGCGGCGCGCTCCGCCGTGGTCACCTGCGCCGCCGTCCTGCTCGCCGTCCACCTCGGCGGCGGGGCGCGGCTCGCCTTCGCCCCCGACCGGGCCCGGACCGTACGGATCGCCGGGGTCACCGCGGACCGATCGGTGATCGAAGCGCAGAAGGCGGCGTTCGCCCGGGCGGCCGGTGCGGGGCGCGATATCGCCGCGGCCGCCGCCTCGTCGCTCCGGCCGGCCATGACCGCCGTACGGAACAGCCTGCTGGCCGCCACCCGGCGGGAGGCCACCGCCGGGGCGAAGATCGTCGTCTGGCCGGAGGAGGCGGTCAGGACCACGGCGGCGGACGAGCACGCGACCCTCGCCGCGGCCCGGGACCAGGCCCGCCGGTCCCGGATCTATCTGGAGATCGGCGTCCGGGTCTACGGCACCGCGGGACCGCGGTCCGACCGCGACGAGACGGCCCTGATCGACCCGCACGGCACCGTGCGGTGGACGTACCAGAAGGCCCATCCGATCCCGGGCTCCGAGCCGTTCGCCCCCGGTGACGGCAAGGTCCCGGTCGTGGACACCCCGTACGGCCGGATCGCCAATGTCATCTGCTACGACGCCGACTTCCCCGCGATGATGCGAGCCGGTGCCGACATCATGCTCGTCCCCGCGCACGACTGGCGGGAGTACGGCGGCGCGCACACCCAGAAGGCCGCGCTGCGGGGCATCGAGTCGGGCTATGCGGTGGTGCGGCAGGACGCCGAGGGCGTCTCGGCCGCCTTCGACCACCAGGGCCATGTCCTGGCCACCGCGGACTACTTCACCACCGGCCGGCAGACGATGGTGGCCCAGGTGCCGGTGCGCGGGGTCGGCACGCCGTACGACGTGATCGGCGACGCCTTCGCCTGGCTGTGCCTCGCCGCGGCGGGCGCGGTCGCCGTCGCGGGGGTGACGGGGGTGGCCCACCCCCGCCCACCTCGCCGTCCGTGAGCAACGGCACACATACTGCCCGGTAACTTTCGGGCTCCGCGCGCCTAGAGTGTGGGCCGGATGGCCGCCGCGGACGCCCCCGCGGGCCGCACCCCTCGATCCGACCAGGGAGACTGCATGCGCTCTCCGAAGGACTTCTTCCGCCCCTTGGCCGTCGGTGCGCCGACGCCGGTGCGGGAAGTGCCGTTCCGACCCTCCCGGATGATCCACTTCTTCGACCCGGGCAACGCGAAGATGGCGGCCAAGGTGCCGTCCATCGCCCCCACCGTGGACGTGCTGCTCGGCAATCTGGAGGACGCCGTCGCCGCCGACCGCAAGGAGGCGGCCCGGACGGGCCTGGTGGAGATCGCCAAGACCACGGACTTCGGCGACACCCAGCTGTGGACGCGGATCAACAGCCTGGACTCGCCCTGGGCGCTGGACGATCTGCTGACGCTGGTCACCGAGATCGGCGACAAGCTCGATGTGATCATGGTGCCGAAGGTGGAGGGCGCCGAGGACATCCACTACGTCGACCGGCTGCTCGCCCAGCTGGAGGCGAAGGCCGGTGTCCGGCGGCCGATCCTCGTCCACGCCATCCTGGAGACCGCCACCGGCGTCGCCAACGTCGAGGAGATCGCCGGGGCCAGCCCCCGGATGCAGGGCATCTCGCTCGGCCCGGCCGACCTGGCAGCCAGCCGCCGGATGAAGACCACCCGCGTCGGCGGCGGCCACCCCGGCTATCTCGTACGGGAGGACCCGCACGGCCCGGACGGCACCGCGCCGCGCGCCACCTTCCAACAGGACCTGTGGCACTACACCCTGGCGCGGATGGTCGACGCCTGTGCCGCGCACGGCATCCTGCCGTACTACGGCCCCTTCGGGGACATCAAGGACACCACCGCCTGCGAGGACCAGTTCCGCAACGCCTTCCTGCTGGGCTGCGTCGGGGCCTGGAGCCTGCACCCGGTGCAGATCGGCATCGCCAAGAAGGTCTTCTCGCCGGAACCGGCCGAGGTCGCCTGGGCCCATAAGGTCATCGGCGCCATGGGCGACGGCACCGGCGCGGTGATGATCGACGGCAAGATGCAGGACGACGCCACGTACAAGCAGTGCCAGGTGGTCGTCGGGCTCGCCGATGCACTGGCCGCCCGCGACCCCGAGCTGCGCGCCGCCTACGCGGCCGCGAACGAGGAGTAGGAACGCCATGTCCGACGCGACCCTGCGGCCGCGCCGCTCCGTCCTGTACATGCCGGGCGCCAACGAGCGCGCCCTGGAGAAGGCCAAGTCCCTTCCCGCCGACGCGCTGATCCTCGACCTGGAGGACGCCGTCGCCCCCGACGCCAAGGCCGAGGCCCGGGAGCGGGTCGCGGCCGCCGCGGCCTCGAAGGAGTACGGCCACCGCGAGCTGACCATCCGGGTCAACGGGCCGGGCACCGCCTGGCACGCCGACGACCTGCGGGCCGCCGCCGAGGCCGGCCCGGACGCGGTCGTGGTGCCCAAGGTGGACTCCGTCGCGACCGTACGGGAGGTGGAACGGGCGCTGGAGGCGGCCGGCGCCCCCGACCACACGGCGATCTGGGCGATGGTCGAGACCCCGCGGGCCATGCTGGACGCCCGTGCGGTGGCCGCCGCCAGCGAACGGCTCACGGTCCTGGTGATGGGCACCAACGACCTGGCCAAGGAGCTGCACGCCGAACACGTCCCGGGCCGGGCGCCGCTGCTGACCGGACTGTCGCTGGCGCTGCTGGGCGCCCGGGACGCCGGCAAGGCGATCCTGGACGGCGTCTACAACGACGTGAAGGACCTGGCGGGCTTCGAGGCCGAATGCGTGCAGGCGCGGCAGTTCGGCTTCGACGGCAAAACGCTGATCCATCCCGGGCAGGTCGCCCCGTGCAACGAGGTCTTCGCACCGTCGGACGCACAGATCGCGCACGCCCGGAAGGTCATCGACGCCTTCGAGCTGGCCACCCGCGAGGGACGCGGGGTGGTCACCGTCGACGGCCGGATGATCGAGAACCTGCATGTCGAGGACGCCCGCCGGATCCTGGCGCTGGCGGAGGCCATTGCGGGCCGCTGAGGCCCTTCCGTCAGGCCGCCGCGGGGCGGAGGGTGAGCGCACCCTCCGCCCCCGCGTCGTCCGGGCCCCCTTGCGCGCCGCACGGCCCGAAGCCCTCCGCCATCCGGTCGAAGAGCGCCCCCAGCCACTGCCGGTCCGCGGCCGAGGCGTGCCGCAGCCGCATCTGCCGGGCCTGGAGCGGGACGATCCGCAGTTCGTGGAGACGGCCGGTGTCCGGGTCCAGCGTGGCGAGGTAGAGCGGGCGCAGATCGTCGCGGTAGCGCTCGAAGCCGGTGATGCCCTCGTAGTCGTCGATGAAATCGCCGCACCCGTGGAGGATCAGCCTGCCCCGGTAGAGCTCCAGGGGGCGCGGGTGGTGCGAGGAATGCCCGTGGACGACGTCCACGCCGCCGTCGACGAGCGCATGGGCGAAGGCGATCTGCTCGCGGGAGACCGCATAGCCCCAGTTGGACCCCCAGTGGACCGAGGCCACCGCCACATCGCCCGGCCGCTTCACCCGCCGTACCCGCTCGACGACTTCGGCCGCGGCGACGTCCGTCGGCCCGGCGGCGAAGGCCACCCCGCCGCGCCCGGCGGTCGCGGCCCAGGTCCGCGGGATCCCGCTGGACGGCATCCCGAACGAGAAGACCAGCACCCGGCGCCCGCCGTCGAGGGGCACGATCCCCGGTCGCGTCGCCGCCTCGGCGTCGCCGCCCGCCCCCGCCGTCCGCAGCCCCCCGCCCGCCAGGGTGGCCAGGGTCTCCGCCAGCCCGTCGGGGCCGAAGTCCAGGACGTGGTTGTTCGCCAGGACGCACACATCGGGACGGCCCGCGGCCAGAGCTGGGAGGTTCGCCGGATGCATCCGGTAGTGGATCCCCCGCCCCGGCGCGTAGGTGTCGTGCCGCGTGACGCTGGTCTCCAGATTGATCACCCACGCCCCGGGCGCGACCGCATCGAGCACCGCGCGCGCCTCGCCCCACGGCCAGGAGAAGCCGACGGGACGGGGAATGCGGCCGTTGACCTGCTCCGCCAGCTCGACATACACCCGGGCGTCGCGGACGTAGCCCTCCCGCAGCGCCGGATCCCCCGGATGCGGAAGGATCTGGTCGACGCCGCGCCCGAGCATCACATCGCCGCACAGGGACAACGTGACCGAACCGTCGTCCATTTCTCCAGGTTACGGCGCATTCCCCGGATTACGGCGCGGCGGAACCGGTCGGCCGGGTACGGGCCTTGAGGACCTGGGCTCCCACGGCGAGGGTCACGCCGAGCAGCAGCACGTAGAAGACCCCGATCTTGTGCAGATCGTCGAGGAAGAACCAGACGGAGGTCAGGGCCGTGAACCAGAACGCCACCAGCGCGAAGCCGCCGGCCCGGTCGTCGCGGCAGCCGGCGGCGAGGCACAGGGCGGCGACCAGGGCCAGGATCAGGGCGATGACGACATAGTGGGTGTCCCAGCCGACAGAGCCGCGGGAGAGTTCGGACCAGGCCGCGACGGCCTCCGCGACCGGGCCCCAGGCCACGGCGCAGGCGAGCCGCGCGGACCACAGCAGCGCCACCGCCCCGGCCACGGCGGCGAGCAGGGCGACCTGGTGGAAGCGGCCGACCTCGATCATGTCCGTACGGGAGATCGCCAGGGAGAGGACGCAGCCGAGGACGGCGACGCCGCCTTCGGCGGTGGGGCGGAGGACGACCTTGGCCAGGCGGCGGGCGGGCGGGGGCGAGGACGGGGGGACCGGGGAGGGCGCCGCCGGGGAGGGGGCCGCCGGTTCGACCGTGGTCGGCGTCCGTACCGGGGCAGGAGCCGGGGCGGTCGCGGCGGCCTCGGCGGCGCCCCCGGTCCCGGCCTCGTCCAGGGCCGCCCGCATGGCGGACGCATCCGCGAACCGGTCCTCGCGATCCTTGTGCAGCGCCGTCGCGATCAGCGCGTCCAGGGCGGGCGGCAGCTCCGGTCGCAGGCGGGAGGGCGGCACCGGTTCGGCGGCCAAGTGCTGGTGCATGACGACGAAGGGCGAGTCACCGGTGTACGGGGGCCGGCCGGTCAGCAGCTCGTAGAGCAGGCAGCCGACCGCGTACAGATCCGTGCGGTGGTCGGTCTCCTGGCCGTTGATCTGCTCGGGGGCGAGGTAGGCGGGGGTGCCGACGGCCACGCCGGTCCCGGTCAGCCGGGTGGCCATCTCGCTCAGCGCCTTGGCGATGCCGAAGTCGACGACCTTGACCGCGCCCGTGGCGGTCAGCATCACATTGGCGGGCTTGATGTCGCGGTGCACGATGGCGTGCTTGTGGCTGTGCTCCAGCGCGTCCAGCACCTGCCCGGCGATCCCGACGGCCTGCGCCACCGGCATCGCCCCGTCGCGCAGCACCTGGCTCAGGGTGCGGCCCTCGACGTACTCCATCACCAGATACGGCTCGACGGCGCCGTCGGCGCGGTCCTCGCCCACATCGTGCACGGTGGCCACACCGGGGTGGTTGAGCGCGGCCGCGGCATGCGCCTCGCGCTGGAAGCGGGAGCGGAACTCCGGTTGCAGCGCCAGCTCGGCGGAGAGGGTCTTCACGGCGACGGTGCGCCGCAGCCGGTGGTCGACGGCCCGGTGGACCGTACCCATTCCGCCCTGCCCGAGCTGCTCCACCAGCTCGTAGCGCTCCCCCAATATGCGGTGCTCCACCGGATGCCTCCACGGCCGTCTACGCCAACTGGACGGAAGACGTTCGGGACGGAGAACAGGTTCCTCCGAAAAATCTCCGCGCGGCGCGCATCCATCGCCCGGCCCCAAGCGTCTCACCAGCATGCGGCACCCTCATGTGTCCGCACTGCATGTGACCGCACTGCATGTGACCTCGCTGCAGGGGTATTTGGAGTAATCGATTGAAAATCGGCATTAAGGGCATTCGTCGCGCGACCGCCGTGGCCGTCGCCGCGTCAGCCGTCCTCTCGGCCGGGGCCTTCGCCGCTCCGGCGCAGGCCACCACGGCCGCGGCGCCCACGATCACCGCCGCGGGCGGGTTCGCGATGAACAACGGCACGGGCAAGAGCCTCTACACCAAGGCTGCGGACACCCGGCGCTCGACCGGCTCCACCACCAAGATCATGACTGCGCGGGTGGTGCTCGCGCAGAAGAACCTCGACCTGGATTCCAAGGTCACGGTCCAGAAGGCGTACAGCGACTACATCGTCAACAACAACTGGGCCTCGTCGGCGAAGCTGATCGTCGGCGACAAGGTGACGGTCCGACAGCTGCTGTACGGGCTGATGCTCCCGTCCGGCTGCGACGCCGCCTACGCGCTGGCCGACAAGTTCGGCACCGGCAGCACGCGCGACGCCCGGGTGAAGTCGTTCATCGGCCAGATGAACTCCACCGCCAAGAGCCTGGGCCTGACGAACACCCACTTCGACTCGTTCGACGGCATAGGGAAGGGTGCGAACTACTCGACGCCGCGCGACCTGACGAAACTCGCCAGCAGCGCGATGAAGTACTCCACCTTCCGTACGGTCGTGAAGACGAAGTCGACCACGCAGAAGGTCACCACCAGCAACGGTGGCTACCGCAACATGGAGTGGACCAACACCAACGGTCTGCTCGGCAGCTACTCCGGCACCATCGGCGTCAAGACCGGATCCGGCCCCGAGGCCAAGTACTGCCTGGTCTTCGCCGCCACCCGCAACGGCAAGACCATCATCGGCACGGTCCTCGCCGACTCCTCGGTGGCCGCCCGCACGGCGTCCGCCAAGAAGCTGATGGACTACGGCTTCAAGGCGTAGTCCCCGGCACAACGGCACGCTCGGGGCCCGCTCGCGACCGGTGGTTGCGGGCGGGCCCCGCTGCGTGCCCCGGCCCGAACACCCCGCGCTCACTCCCCGATCTCGACCAGCGCCAGCGTGATGTTGTCCGGGCCGCCCGCCTCGATGGCCGCCTTCCACAGTTCGAAGGCGGCCTTGCCGTTGTTACCCCCGTGGGCCTGGAGCAGTTCGTCGAGCGCTTCCTCCGGCACCGGGTCGGTCAGGCCGTCGGTGCAGGCCAGGTAGCGGTCGGTCAGGGACAGGGGGGTGGGGGTGATGTGCGGGGTGACGGGGGTGAAGGTGGTGGCGCCGCCCAGGGACTGGGTGATCAGGGAGGTGGTACGGCGGCCGGGGGCGAGCGGCGGGCTGTCGTCCACGCTCAGCTGGCGCAGGCCGGTGGGGGTGGCGCTGAGGACCTTGCTGTCGCCGACGTTGAAGGCGAGGACGGTCTCGGGCAGCACGAGGACGCCGGCGACGGTGGTGCCCATGGTGGCCAGGGCCGGGTTGCGCTCGGCGGCCGCGTAGACCGCCTCGTTGCAGACGTGCAGGGCGTTGCGCAGCGCTTCCTCGGAGTTCAGCGTGGCGCCCACGACGGAGAGTTGACGGACCGTCAGCTCGCTGGCCACCTCGCCGCCGGGCTGGCCGCCCATCCCGTCGGCGACCGCGATGACCAGCGGGTGGACGAGAGGGAAGACCAGGGTCTGGGGGTTCTCGGTGACCGTGCCGCACAGCGTCCAGGGACCGGCGACCAGGCTGTCCTCGTTGCGGTCGCGGATCAGCCCGGTGTGGCTGAGGGCGGTCACCGTCACATAGCGCATCGCCGTATCGCCGCCCCTCACCCGTCCACACCCCGCGCCCCGCCGCCGAGGCTGTGCCGCTGCATCATCCGGGAGACGTCCTTGCCGGTGACGATGCCGACCAGATGCCCCGCGTCGACGACGAGGATCCGCATCCCGGTGCGCAGGCTGACCCGGTCGAGGGCCTCGGCCAGCGGGTCGTCCGGTGCGGCGACGGCGCACTGGGAGAGCGGGACGGCCACTTCGCGCACGCGCAGGGAGGCGCGGGCCTCCGCCGGGACCCCGGCCAGCCGGCGGATCTGCACGATGCCGCTGGGGCGCCCCTCGAAGTCGAGCAGCGGCACCGCGGAGTGGCGGGAGTGCACGGCCACCTCGTCGATGAACTGCTGGATGGTGAGCCAGTCGGCGCCGGTCGCGACGGGTGCGGTCATCGCCTCGTCGACGCGGATGCCGCGCAGCGCGGAGTGCAGGCCGGCGTGCCGGCGTTCGGTGCCGGCGACGACCGTGACGAACAGGCCGAGGAAGACGATCCACAGCCCGACCGGCGCCCCGCGCAGCAGGAGCACCCAGCCGGCGCCCGCCATCAGCACCCCGGTGATCTGGCCGCCGCGGGAGGCGGTCAGATCGGCGCGGTCCCGGTCCTTCATGCGCCACCACAGCAGCGCCTGGAGCACCCGGCCGCCGTCGAGCGGTACGGCCGGCAGGAGGTTGAACAGGCCGAGGAAGAGGTTGGCCCAGCCGAGCCAGAGCAGGACGACGGCGGGGATCTCGGCCCAGCCGCCCACGACGTGCAGTCCGATGCCCGCGCCCAGGGCGGCGCCGCCGAGGACGAGGCTGGTGAGCGGCCCGCTGATGGCCACCAGGAAGGCCGCCGCGGCGGTCTTGGGCCGCCCCATCCGGGTCATCCCGCCCAGCGCCCACAGCGTCACGTCCTCGACCGAGATCTCCTTGCGCCGGGCGGTGGCGGCGTGTGCCGTCTCGTGCAGCACCAGGCTGCCCATGAGCAGGGCGGCGCCCGCGACTCCGGCCACCGCGTAGACGACGGCCGGGCGCCCGGGGCTCCACACGGGCAGGGTGCGACGGCCGAGCCCGTACGCGAAGAGGATCACCAGCAGCGGCACGCTCCAGTGCATCCGCAGCGGCACCCCGACCACCTGCCCGAGCCGGATCGAGCCGCCCAGCGAGCCGCCCGCCGGACCGCCCGCAGAGCCGCCCGCGGCGCCGCTGGTCCGGCCGTCCGCCGGACCGTGCGCCGAACCCTTCGCCGAACCGTTCATCGCCACCTCCCGCACACCCTTTCAGTGCAATTGTCCTCCTTGGGGACGGGTGGGGATATGCGGCCGACGGGACGGCCTTCCCGCTGGTCACGGGCGGTGGGGCGGCCCACCACGGGTTTCCTTTATGCCCGTTTTACCCTGGATGTACGTGCGCGCTCGCACGGAGGTGCGGCGATACGGGATACGGGAGGCGCGTCATGAGCCGGAGCCACCACTTCCACATGGATCAGCTGGGCCATTCGATCACCGTGAACGTCGGGCCCTGCCGGGACGGCGAGATAGAACTGCTGGTCAACGGCAAGGTGGTCGCCTACCGCAAGGAACACAGCCGGGGCATGAACGTCCTGTGCGGCGAACTGCCCGGCGAGCCGAGCCACCCGTTCCGGGTGCTGGTGCGCGAACCGCATCTGGTGCCGTCGACCCCCCGGTGCACGCTGGAGCTGGACGGGATCGAGCAGCCGATGCCGGAGCGGCTGGTGATCTGAACCGGGACGCCCCGGGCGGCGCGGCGTTAGCCAGGTGTTAGCGGATCAACAACCCCGGCCGCCAGCCTTGTGGACACGGAAGCGGGACACCGGACCGCACCGGACCGCACGTCTGACGCCACCAGGGGGCTCCATGTCGCACCACACCACGCTCCACCGCGGACGCAAGACCGCCGCCGCCACGCTGATCGCCGTGGTCGCCGCGGCCGCGCTCGCCGCCTGCGACGGCAAGGACAGCAAGGCCGGTGCCGCCGCCGCACCGTCCGCCGCCGCACCGTCCGCCGCCGCGTCCTCCCAGGAGTCGGGCGGGCAGGGCCGGGGCGCCCCGGCCGGCCCCGCGAAGACCGTGCGGACCGCGGCGGCGCAGCACGCGTCCCCCGCGGGACCGGCCGTCGGCGCCCGCTGCACCACCGACGCCCTGAAGGCCGGCTGGGGCGCCGACGGCGGCGGCCGCCCGGACATGAACTCCGACCAGCAGCAGACCGCCACCGTCTGGCTGAAGAACATCGGCGGCCGCACCTGCACCATCGGCGGCTTCCCGGGCGTCCAGATCACCGGCACCGACGGCACCGCCTGGGACCTGGGCCGCTCCGCCAAGAAGCCGGTCGCCGTGCGGCTGAAGCCGGGCGCACACACCTCGTTCACCCTCACGCTGCTCCCCTCGACCAGCGCCGGCGACAGGAAGATCGCGCCGGGCGTGGTGACCGTCACCCCGCCCGACGAGAAGAAGCACTTCCAGCTCAAGTGGCCCTACGGCGGCGCCCTCCTGGACCAGAGCGGCGCCACCCACCCGGGCACCTACGTCAACCCGGTCAACGCGGGCTGAGCACCGCGACGCGTCGCAGAAGGCCGTACGCGGAAAGCCGTACACACAAAGTGGCAGCGTGCGGCCGGGAACGACCTCCCTGGGGATGATCAGAAAGCGCCGGGCGGGCGGAACACTGGTGTCCGTACCGGCAGCTCCGCCATCACCAGGGGGACGAGGAACGATGAAGGACATAGCGATCGGCGTTTTCCTGGCGATCGTCGGCGTGGTCCTCTGGCTGACCACCCAACAGGTGGAGACACCGGTCGTCTCGCTGCACAAGGCGGGTCTGGTGCTGGCGGTCGTCGGCGCCGCGGAGGCCCTGTTCGCGCTGGTGAGGCTGGGGAAGGCCAGGAAGTGACGACATGAGGTCCGGGCACACACAGGCCCGGCGGTGTCCGCACCGGGTGCGGTACACCGCCGGGCCGCCCGCTGTTCCGGCCGCCTCTCCTCGGCCGTACGACGTCAAGCGGGACAGGCGGAGTACTCCCGTCTTCGAGCCGCTGGGATGGCGGCGGGGATCTCGTGCTGGCCGACGTTGGTGTGCAGCACGGCCCCGGCGGGGACGATGGGCAGCGGCTCGGCGCTGGTGGCGAGCCGGCTGCGCGAGGTGGGCGAGGCCCCGTGGGCCTCGGCGCGCAGGCGCTGCTTGATGGTCGGGGGCAGCTGGAGGCTGCGCAACCTCCGCTGTGCGTGGCCGAGTTGCCCGTAGAGCGGCACCCGGGCCGGTGCGGGGGCGGGCCGCTCGGTGCACGGCCGGGCGAAGGTGGGGGGCACGGGGCGCGCGGCACGCTCGTCCAGCGTGGCCTCCCGGCGGGCCGCCGAGGCGTGGGCCGAAACGCCCAACGACGCGAGCAGCTTGCCGAGTACGGCAAGGCAGACCGCCCAGAACTTCATGACCTTGGCCTTGGTCGCCGCCATGGCCCCTCACTTTCGGTCGGATCCCGGCGGGAGAGGCGTGCGGGCGCACGGCCGCCGGGATCGGTGGTGCATCGGAGCGCTCCAGATCGGTGGAGATCTGTTGCGTTTTCTTATGATGAGTACGCAATGCGAGGATCCGAGGACCGACGCCCCCTCATCGGCGTTCTTCCGATGAACACCATCCGGTTGGCCCAGCGGGACCCGGCGGTGAACACGGCCTGGAATCGCTGCGCGGCCGCCTGGCCGGCCGCGCGGCGGCCGTCCGCCCGCCGCCGTACCGGGATCAGCCCGGCTCCGCCCCCGCCGCCCCCTCCCGCGTCATCCGGGCCATGGCCGCCACCGCCTCGGCCTCCGGCGTCTCCGGCGCGATGATCAGCAGGTCCCAGCGGCCGTGGCCGGCCGCGACCAGGCAGACGGTGTCCGGCCCCGGCCGGGGGATCCTGGTGCGGCGCAGGCGGACGACATGGTCCGCGACGAGGATGCGGCTGGGCAGGGCGGACCAGACGGCGCCGTTGACGGTGGCGTGGGTGATGCGGGGCCAGTCGAAGGGCAACGCCTGGAGAAGTTCGGGCAGTTCGATCAGCAGATCGGTGGAGTGCGGCCACCAGGCGCCGTCGATGCGCCGCACGACGGGGCCGGGCGGGGCGATGGCCAGCCGGGCCACGGGCGGGGGTTCGGGGTGCGGAGGGGCCGCGGGTTCGGGGGGTGCGGGGGATTCGGGGGCTTCGTGGAGGGACGGCCCGAGGGGGGCGGTGGTCATGGTGTGCTCCTGCCGGTGCACAGGTAGGTGGAGGGATATGGTCCTGGTCGTACCCGTATCTCAGCCCGCCTCGATGCGGCGGGCGGCGAGGCGGGCGGGATCCGGCCAGCGCACGTTCCACACCCAGCCGGCGCGTTCGAAGAGCCGGATGAGGGCCGCGGACACATCGAGCTGACCGCGGTCGACGCCGTGCCGGGCGCAGGTCGGATCGGCATGGTGCAGGTTGTGCCAGCTCTCGCCGAAGGAGAGCAGGGCCAGCGGCCACAGATTCGTCGCCCGGTCGTGGCGGCGGGTGCGGAAGGGCCGCTCGCCGATGACATGGCACAGGGAATTCACGCTCCAAGTGACGTGGTGCAGGAGCGCGATCCGGATGAAGCCCGCCCACAGGAGGGCGGTCAGACCCGTGACCCAGGAGCCGCCGATCGCCCAGCCCAGTGCGAACGGGAGGGCCAGGGTGACCGCGCAGAGGACGGGAAAGGCGCGGTCGACGGCGCGGATGCCGGGGTCGGCGAGGAGGTCGGGGGCGTAGCGCTGGTGCGAGGTGGGGTCGTCGCCGAACAGCCAGCCGATATGCGAGTGGACCAGTCCGCGCAGCTGGGCGCGCAGACCGGTGCCGTAGCGGTAGGGGGAGTGCGGGTCCCCGGGCCGGTCGGTGAAGGCGTGGTGGCGGCGGTGGGTGGCGACCCAGTCGATGACGTCGCCCTGGAAGCTGAGCGATCCGGCGACGGCGAGCGCGATGCGCAGCGCGGGGGCGGCGGTGTAGCTGCCGTGGGTGAGGCCGCGATGGAAGCCGACGGTGACGCCGAGGCCGGAGACGGCGTAGAAGACGGCCAGGAGGACGAGGTCGAGGGGGCCGACGACGCTGCCCCACAGAAGGGGGATGGCGACGGCGAGGCCGACGAACGGCGCGACGACGATGATGCCGGTGATCGTGACGTAGATCCGGCGGCCGGGGGTCGGCGGAGCGCCCGCCTCGGCGGTGGGGAAGGGCGAGGTCCCGTCGTACTCGGGCGGCGAGGGGGCGGGGGGACGGGTTGCGGAGGTCACCGGGTGTCGCTCCTCCAGGGCGGCTCTCCGCGGGTGGATGGCGGGGGCTCCGGCGGTTCGGCGAGGGGCTCGTCCTGGGGGCGTCTGGGCGTCCGGTGCAGGAACGGCGGGTGCAGGTCGGCGTGGTGGTGGATGGCCATCCGTCCCGCCTGCTGCCCGTTGAGCCGCGAGATGAAGGCCGCGCCCAGCGCGATCAGCGCCAGCAGGACGACCACGGTCAAGACGATCTGCATGGTTGCTCACCTCGGAATCCCATGCCGCATCTCATGCCGCATCCGATGCCACTTTCCCTCGGTGATTCCACCGTACCCGCACCAACCACGTAAATCGCCTGATAGGTGCCGATTACCCCCGCAGTCGGGGCGCCGCATGGGGCGAGGCCGTCCGTACTCGACCTTCTACAACGATGTAGATTTTACTTTCACGTGACCATTTGCATGACCGAACATGACCGAAGGAGAGACCCATGGCCCTGTGGGACCGCATCAAGGACTCCGCCCAGACGATGCAGCACCAGCTGATCGCCAAGAAGAACGACCTCAAGAGCGGCGCCTTCCGCGATGCGAGCATGGCGATCTGCGCCCTGGTGGCGGCCGCGGACGGCACGATCGATCCGAGCGAACGGCGACGGGTGGCGCAGCTGATCGCCACCAACGAGGTGCTCCAGAACTTCGCCGCCGACGATCTCCAGCGCCGCTTCGACGGCTATCTGGACAAGCTCACCGCCGACTTCGACTTCGGCAAGGTCGCCGTGATGCAGGAGATAGCCAAGGTGCAGAAGAAGCCGGCCGAGGCGCGGGCGGTGATCCAGATCGGCATCGTCATCGGCGGCGCGGACGGGGACTTCGACAAGACCGAGCAGGCCGTGGTACGCGAGGCGTGCTTTGCGCTGGACATCGCGCCGGGCGAATTCGACCTCTGAGGGAGGGGAGCCAGGGGAGGGCCGGGGGCGCGGAGCTCGGCGGCGGGAAGGAGCCCCCGCCTCGGTCCCCGCCCCGGCCCCGCCCTCATCCGGTCCGGTCTCCGCCCCGCCCCGATGTACGGCCGTCCGCCCCGCCCGTCTCAGTAAGATGCCCCGACGTCACGATCCCGGCGCACCCGGCCGGCGGGACGTCCGGCGCGACGGGAGGCGACGACATGGCAGGCAAGCCCTTCGGGAACGCCCGTCGGCGCGGGCAGGGGCAGTTGGAGGCCCAGGTGCTGGGCGCGCTGCACCACGCGCCCGGCCCCGCCACCGCCGCCCGGGTCCAGGAGCGGCTCGGCGGCGACCTCGCGTACACCACCGTCATGACGATCCTGTCCCGGCTGCACGCCAAGGGCGCCGTCACCCGCGAACGGGCCGGCCGCTCCTACGTATGGACCCCCGCCGCCGACGAGGCGGGGCTCGCCGCGCTGCGGATGCGCCGCGTTCTGGACGGCGAACCGGACCGCGATGCCGTCCTGACCAGCTTCGTCTCCGCGCTCTCCGCCCATGACGAACAGTTGCTGCGCACCCTCCTGGACCGCGCGGGCGCCGAGGATCCGGCCCCCGGCGCGGACCGGGAAGCGCGCGGAGGCTGACCGGTGGGCGTGTTCGTGTTCCTGCCGCTGGTGCTGCCGCTCACCGCACTGCCGATCGCCCGGCTCGCCGAGCAGCATCTGCACCCCCGCGGCAGCACCCGCCTGCTGACCCTGCTCGCCGCCGTCCTGGGCCTGTGCAGCACGCTGTGCCTGGGGCTGCTGATGGTCGTCGGCACGGCCCAATTGCCCGGCAATCCGCTGCCCGACGGCTGGTCGGACCCGGCGGTACGGGCCGCGGTTCCCGGTGCGGAGATCGCCGGATCCGCCGCGATCCCCCTGCTGGCCGCCGCCCTGACCGGGTGCGCCGCGGCGCTGCGCCGGCATCTGCGCGTCCTCGCCCGGACCCACCGCGCGCTGGCCGGGCTGCCGGGCGGCTCGGACACCGCGGTACTGCCGGACGACGAGGCATACGCCTACGCCGTGCCCGGTATCCCCGGGCGGCCGGGCCGTCCCGGCCGCCCGGGACGGATCGCGGTCTCCCGCGGCATGCTGCGCAGCCTGGACGACGACGAGCGGCGCGCCCTGTTCGCGCACGAACGGGCCCATCTGCGCTGCCGTCACCACCGCTACCTCCTCGCCGTACGCCTCGCGAGCTGCGTCAACCCCCTGCTCCTTCCGCTGCGTTCGGCGGTCGCCTTCAGCACCGAGCGCTGGGCGGACGAGGAGGCGGCCCGGGCGGTGGGCGACCGGCGGCTGACCGCCCGCGCGGTGGGCAGGGCGGCGCTGATCGCCCGTCCCGCCCCGTATCCGGGGCTGGCACACTTCGCGGCGCCCGAACCGGGGCCGGTGCCGCGCCGGGTGGCCGCGCTGCTGGCGCCCGTACCGCCGGCCCGCAGCTGGCCGCCCGCGCTGACCCCGGCGGGCCTGGCCGCGCTGGTCGCCGCCGCGGGCACCGCCGCCTCCGCGCTGTCCGCGCTGAACGCGGCGGTAGCCCTCTTCGTCGTTCTCAAGGCGGCAACGCCGCTGTGAGTGCACACTTGGCCCAGGTACTCCCCGTACGTCCGTACCACTCGCCCCGCGCGGTGCCCGGTGCTGTGATCCCTCGCACACCGGTCGGCTTCCCGATCAACTTCTACAGGACTGTAGAAACGGCCGGTAGGCTGACGACCCACACATGCGCAACAGGCGCGGCCGGAGGGGGAGATGGCGACGACGTGCGGACTCCTGACCTGGGACAGCCCGCCTCCGGACGGGGAGGTGCAATGGGTCTATCAGCCCGTGGAGGTCCAATACCCCGACGGCAGTTGGGAGTTGGGGCGGATCAGTGGCTGGTGGACGGACGAGAAGGGCGAGGTGTGGTGCCGACTGCGCACCGTGCCCGGCGGCACCCCGCCGCGGTGGCAGCGCTACGACCCGGAGTCCGTACGGCTGCTGCCGAGCGCCGGGATCTGACGGGACACGGGCCGCTGCGCCCGGGCCCGTCCGCCCGCGCCGTGTCCGCCTCCCGTTCGGAACGACAGAAGGACCAGAAGGGCCACCGGCGTGGATGACAGGCAGACCCAGCAACTGAGGGGGGTCCGACGGCCCGACGGCGGATCCGGGAGGTCCGGGCGCTCCGGTGACTCCGGCGCGGCCGGGTCCGCGGACGAGGGCGCGACCCCGTCCCGCGGCTCGGGCAGGGGATCCCGTCGGCGCGGCGAGGGCACCGCGGACGCGCGGTCGCGGCGCGCCGGCAAGGTCCGGATGACCCGGCGCGGCCGGATCCTCGCCTGGACCGGCGGGGTGCTCGGCGTGGCGCTGCTCGCCACGGCCGGCGTCGGCGTCTGGGCGTACTTCGACCTGAACGGCAACATCCACGGCGCGGACATCGCGATCGACGGTGACCGGCCGGCCAACCTCAGCCCCGGCTCCAAGAACATCCTGCTGGTCGGTTCCGACAGCCGCGCGGGCGCCAACGCCAAGTACGGCAAGAACCTCACCACCATGCAGTCGGACACGCTGCTGGTGCTGCACATCGCCGCCAACCACAAGTGGGCGACAGCGCTGTCCTTCCCCCGCGACTCGTATGTGCCGATCCCCTCCTGCACGCGCGGCGACGGTACGAAGTCCACCCCGCACAGCTTCAAGATCAACGAGGCGTTCTCCATCGGCGGTGACGGCGGCAGCGTCAGCAAGGCCGCCTCCTGCACCATCAAGACCGTCGAGCAGAACACCGGACTGCGGATCGACAACTTCGCCTCGATCGACTTCCAGGGCTTCAAGGGCATGGTCAACGCCCTGGACGGCATCGAGGTCTGCCCCAAGCACGCCATCCATGACAAGAAGGCCCATCTCGACCTGGAGGCGGGCTGCCAGACCGTACGGGACGAGAAGGCGCTCGGGTACGTGCGCACCCGCTACAGCGTCGGCGACGGCTCCGACCTGGGACGCATCGGGCGCCAGCAGGAGTTCATGAAGGCGCTGGGCAAGAAGGCCCAGGACAAGCTCGCCAGCCCGGGCGCGCTCTACGACTTCCTGACCGCGGTGACCAAATCCCTCACCACCGACCAGGATCTGAAGAGCCTGACGGCCCTCACCAGCCTCGCCTCCACGGTCAAGGACATCCCCAGCGACCGGCTGACCTTCGTCACCGTCCCGAACTACTACCGCGAGGCCGACGTCCCCACCGACCACGCCAATGTGGTCTGGCAGTACCCCGAGGCCACCCAGCTGTTCAGCGATATCGCCCATGACCGCGAAACCGGCGCCGCCGGGAAGCAGAAGCTCGCCGACGCCGCAAAGAACCCGGTGACCGCCCACTCCGTCCGCGTCCGGGTCCTCAACGGCACCGGCACCCCCGGCCAGGCCGCCACCGCCGCCGAGCAGCTGCGCAAGATCGGCTTCACGGTCACCACCACCGGCAACGCCCCGGCCAGCGACAAGACCACGATCACCTACCCTTCCGGCCTGACGACCCAGGCCGAGGTCCTCTCCGGCCACCTGCGCGCCACCAAGGCGACGGCGTCGGCCCAGGCGACACCGGGCGAGGTGACACTGACGGTGGGACCGGACTTCGCCAAGGTCATCGGCGGAATCGGCAGCTAGTGCCGGCGTGCGGTACCGCCCTCTCGTACGGACATCGCGTACCGACGTCTGGTACCGACATCTAGTACGGGGGGCGGACACCCCCGGCCGGCCGGGGGTGTCCGCCAGGGCGCCGAGGGCGAGGCCGGCCGTGTTGTTCGCCCAGTCGACCGGCTGGCAGGACCGTACGGGATCGAGCGTCTGCAACAGCTCGACCAGCGCCCACGTCCCCGAGCCCGCGAGCGTCACGGCGAGCGGCCGCCGCGAGGCCAGCGTGCCCAGCAGCCCGAGCGGCACCCACAGCACCACGTTGACCGCGTTGTGCGCGAAACCGCCGGTGAGCGTATTCAGGACCGCGACCACCACGAGGACCAGCGTGAGCGCCGCCATCACGGCGCCGTGCGGAGAAGAGGGCATGCAGGCCAACCTATGCCCGCCATGGCACGCCATGCCACAACGTCACATGCTGCCCAGCAGAAGCTCCCTACTCCTACTCCCTGCACCGCCGGGCCACTGGCCTCACACCGGCCTCACGGATGCAGCCGCTCCACCGGCTTGGCGGTATGGACCTCGATGTCATGCGCGGCCCGCTGCAACAGCTGATGGCTCAGGTCCGACAGCGCCCGCGCCGCCGCCAGTTCGTCCCCGATCGCCGGGACGTTCTCGTCCGCCGGATTCCGCCGCGCCGTCCCCTGGCCGACCATCTGCCCGCCTTCCTTGCCACGCAGCCTGGCCTCGGCCCTGGCCTCGTCGCCTGATTCGGTGATGCTGATCTCCGCGTCCCACATCTTCTTCTCAGTCACCGGAAGCCTCCTCGTACGCCCCCGAGCACCGCCTCTGCTCACCCCGTCATCAACACTCCCCCCAAAAATCGTCGCACCGCCGCGCACCCACCGCACTCGGTGCCCGCCACCGCCCCTCACCGACCCCTTCACTGTTCATAACACCGAACTCCGGCGAGGGGTTGCATCCCCACCGTGACCGCCGCCGAGACCACCGCCGGCGCCTACGGCCCCACGTCCCCGCGGCCCCCACTGCCGGGTCGCAAACCTGCCAGACCCCGGCCGACGCCCCTGCTGAACTGGTGAGCACCGCTTCCCCCGTCACCCCGCTCACCAGGACACCCCCATGCCGCATGCCTCCACCACCGTCGCCCGGCTCGCTCCCGTCCCCCCGGCGCTCCCCCGCTCCCCGCTCCTCAGCTGGCTCGCCGTCACCGCCGTCACCCTCGGCATCTTCTCCATCGTCACCACCGAGATCCTGCCGATCGGCCTCCTGACCGCCATCGGCGCCGACTTCCGCGTCTCGGACGGTACGGCCGGCCTGATGATGACCCTCCCGGGCATCCTGGCCGCCGTGGCCGCCCCCGCCGTCACCGTGGCCACCGCCCGCATCGACCGCCGGTCGATGCTGTGCGCCCTCACCCTGCTGCTGGCCCTGGCCGACGTCCTCGCCGCGGCCGCCCCCGCCTACTGGCTCGTCCTAGCCTCCCGCGTCCTGGTCGGCGTCACCATAGGCGGCTACTGGTCCATCGCCGCCGGCCTGGCCGACCGCCTCGTACGTCCCGGAGCGGTCCCCCGCGCCACGGCGGTGATCTTCTCCGCCGTCCCCCTGGGCTCCGTCCTCGGCGTCCCGGCCGGCACCTTCCTCGGCGACCGGGCAGGCTGGCGCGCGGCATTCCTCGCCATGGCCGTCCTCACAACGGCCGTGCTCGTCATGCTGATGCTCCTGCTCCCCGCGCTCCCCGCCGTCCGCATCACCCGCCTCGGCGTGCTGCGCGCCATGGTCCGAGGCGTCCACACGCGGTTCACCCTGCTGCTGACGTTCCTGATCGTCCTGGCCCACTTCGGCGCCTACACCTATGTGACGCCCTTCCTCCAGCACGTCACCCATGCCGGCCCGGGCCTCATCACCGGCTTTCTCCTCGCCTACGGAGCCGCCGGCATCCTCGGCAACTTCCTCGGCGGCGCCGCCCTCGCCCGCCATCCGCACGCCACGTTCGCCGCCGCGGCCTGCGCGCTCGCCACGGCGACCGTGCTGCTCCCCGTACTCGGCCACGGCACGACCGGCGCGCTCGCCCTGCTCCTCCTCTGGGGCATCGCCTACGGCGCCGTTCCCGTCTGCTCCCAGACCTGGTTCACCCGGTCCGCCCCCCACGCCCCGGAAGCCGCCTCGGTCCTCTTCACCGCGTCCTTCCAGGCCACCATCGCCCTCGGCGCGCTGGCCGGTGGCGTGGTGGTGGACCGTACGTCCCCCTCGGCGGTGATGACCCTGGGCGGCACGGCCGCGGCCCTGGCGGCGGCGGCCGTGTGGCTCCACTTCGCCCGGCGCCCGCAGTGGCCCGCCGGTTCGTGACCGGGGGCGCTACCCGGGCCGGGCGACGGCGCCTCAGTCCTCCCCGTCCTCCGAGTCGCCCTCCAGCTCGCCCTCCGTCTCCAGGAAGACGTCCCGCAGCGCCGCCAGCGTCTCCGCGTCCGGCTTCTCCCACATGCCGCGGGATTCGGCCTCCAGGAGGCGTTCGGCGATGCCGTGCAGGGCCCAGGGGTTGGCGTCCTGGAGGAAGGCGCGGTTGTCGGGGTCGAGGACGTAGGTCTGGGCGAGTTTGTCGTACATCCAGTCGGCGACGACGCCCGTGGTGGCGTCGTAGCCGAAGAGGTAGTCGACGGTGGCGGCCAGTTCGAAGGCGCCCTTGTAGCCGTGGCGGCGCATCGCGTCGATCCAGCGGGGGTTGACGACCCGGGCGCGGAAGACGCGGGAGGTCTCCTCGACGAGGGAGCGGGTGCGGACGGTCTCGGGGCGGGTGGAGTCGCCGATGTACGCCTCGGGGGCCTTGCCCTTGAGCGCCTTGACCGTGGCCACCATGCCGCCGTGGTACTGGAAGTAGTCGTCCGAGTCGGCGATGTCGTGTTCGCGGGTGTCGGTGTTCTTGGCAGCGACGGCGATGCGCTTGTAGGCGGTCTCCATCTCGTCGCGCGCCGGGCGGCCCTCCAGGCCGCGGCCGTAGGCGTAGCCGCCCCAGACCGTGTAGACCTCGGCGAGGTCGGCGTCGGTGCGCCAGTCGCGGGAGTCGATCAGCTGGAGCAGACCCGCGCCGTACGTCCCCGGGCGGGAGCCGAAGATCCTGGTGGTGGCGCGGCGTTCGTCACCGTGGGCGGCGAGATCGGCCTGCGCGTGGGCGCGGACGAAATTGTCGGCGGCGGGCTCGTCCAGCTGGGCCGCGAGCCGTACGGCGTCGTCCAGCAGGCCGATGACGTGCGGGAAGGCGTCGCGGAAGAAGCCGGAGATGCGCAGGGTGACATCGATGCGGGGGCGGCCCAGTTCGGCGAGCGGCATGGGCTCCAGGCCGGTGACACGGCGGGAGGCGTCGTCCCAGACGGGGCGGATGCCGAGCAGGGCGAGGGCCTCGGCGACGTCGTCGCCGCTGGTGCGCATCGCGCTGGTGCCCCACAGGGACAGGCCCACCGACTGCGGCCAGTCGCCGTTGTCGCTGCGGTAGCGCTCCAGGAGGGAGTCGGCCAGCGCCTGGCCGGTCTCCCAGGCTAGGCGGGAGGGGACGGCCTTGGGGTCGACGGAGTAGAAGTTGCGGCCGGTCGGCAGGACGTTGACCAGGCCGCGCAGCGGCGAGCCGGAGGGGCCGGCCGGGACGAAGCCGCCGTTCAGGGCGTGCACGGCGTGGTCGATTTCGTCGGTGGTCGAGGAGAGACGGGGGACGACCTGCCGGGCGGCGAAGTCGAGGACGGCCTGGACCTGGTCGCCGTATCCGGCGGCCGCCGATGCCACCGCCGCCGGGTCCCAGTCGGCGTCCTCCATCGCCTGGACGAGGGAACGCGCCGTCTCCTCCGCCGCATCGGCCGTCGTACGGGTCGCCGCGGACTCGTCCAGCCCGAGCGCCTCGCGCAGACCGGGCAGGGCCGAGGTGCCGCCCCAGATCTGGCGGGCGCGCAGGATCGCGAGGACGAGGTTGACGCGGGCTTCGCCGGTCGGGGCGCCGCCCAGGACGTGCAGACCGTCGCGGATCTGGGCGTCCTTGACCTCGCACAGCCAGCCGTCGACGTGCAGCAGGAAGTCGTCGAAACCGTCGTCGTCGGGGCGGTCTTCCAGGCCCAGGTCGTGGTCGAGCTTGGCGGCCTGGATCAGGGTCCAGATCTGGGCGCGGATGGCGGGGAGTTTGGCCGGGTCCATGGAGGAGATCGCGGCGTATTCGTCCAGCAGCTGTTCCAGGCGCGCGATGTCGCCGTAGGACTCGGCGCGGGCCATCGGCGGGACGAGGTGGTCGACGAGGGTGGCGTGCACGCGGCGCTTGGCCTGGGTGCCCTCGCCGGGGTCGTTGACCAGGAACGGGTAGATGAGGGGGAGGTCGCCGAGTGCGGCGTCCGGGCCGCAGGCGGCGGACAGTCCGGCGTTCTTGCCCGGCAGCCATTCCAGGTTGCCGTGCTTGCCCAGGTGGACCATGGCGTCCGCGCCGAACCCGCCGTCCTCGGCGGTCGCGGCGATCCAGCGGTAGGCCGCCAAGTAGTGGTGCGAGGGCGGCAGATCGGGGTCGTGGTAGATCGCGATCGGGTTCTCGCCGAAGCCGCGCGGCGGCTGGATCAGGATGAGCAGATTGCCGCGGCGCAGCGCGGCCAGCACGATGTCGCCCTCGGGGTTGCGGCTGCGGTCGACGAACATCTCGCCGGGCGGCGGGCCCCAGTGCTCCTCGACCGCATCGCGCAGTTCCTGCGGGAGGGTGGCGTACCAGCGCGTGTAGTCGGCGGCCGGGATCCGGACCGGATTGCGGGCCAGTTGCTCCTCGGTGAGCCACTCCTGGTCGTGGCCGCCGGCCTCGATGAGCGCGTAGATCAGCTCGTCGCCGTCGCCGGACGCGAGGCCGGGGACCTCTTCCGTCCCGAAGTCGTAGCCCTCGGCACGAAGACGGCGCAGGAGGGCGACGGCACTGGCCGGGGTGTCCAGGCCGACCGCGTTGCCGATCCGGGAGTGCTTGGTCGGGTACGCGGACAGCACGAGGGCCAGGCGCTTGTCGGCGTTGGGGATGTGGCGCAGCCGGGCGTGGCGTACGGCGATCCCGGCGACGCGGGCGGCGCGCTCGGGGTCGGCGACGTACACCGGCAGACCGTCCTCGTCGACCTCCTTGAAGGAGAACGGGACGGTGATCAGCCGGCCGTCGAACTCGGGGACGGCGATCTGCGAGGCGGCGTCCAGCGGCGACAGGCCCTCGTCGTTCTCCTCCCAGGCGGCGCGCGAACCGGTCAGGCACAGCGCCTGGAGGATGGGCACGTCCAGGGCGGCGAGCGCACCCGCGTCCCAGGACTCGTCGTCGCCGCCCGCGGACGCCTCGGCGGGCTTGGTGCCGCCCGCGGCGAGGACGGTGGTGACGATGGCGTCGGCGGTCCGCAGGGCTTCGATCAGCTCCGGCTCGGGGGCGCGCAGCGAGGCGACGAAGAGGGGCAGCGGGCGGCCGCCGGCCTCCTCGATCTGCGTGCAGAGCGCGTCCACGAAGGCGGTGTTGCCGCTCATGTGGTGGGCGCGGTAGTAGAGCACGGCGACGGTCGGGCCGGTCACGTCGCCGCGGGCCGCGCGCTCCAGGGGGCCCCAGGCGGGCGCGGCGGCCGGGGGCTCGAAGCCGTGGCCGGTCAGCAGAACGGTGTCGGACAGGAAGCGGGCCAGCTGGCCGAGGTTGGCCGGGCCGCCGTGTGCCAGATAGGCGTGCGCCTCGGCCGCAATGCCGACCGGGACCGTGGACTGCTCCATGAGCTGGGCGTCGGGCGCCTGTTCACCGGTCAGGACGACCACCGGACGGTGCTGGTCCGCGGCGAGCAGCAGGTCCAGGCCCTCCTGCCAGGCGCGGATGCCGCCCAGGAGACGCACGACGACCAGGTCGGTGCCCTCCAGAAGCTCAGGCAGCGCACCGAGGTCGAGGCGGGAGGGGTTGGCGAGGGTGTACGCCACGGGCCCGGTGGCGGCGCGGGCGCTGAGCAGATCGGTGTCGGAGGTCGACAGCAGCAGGATGCGGGGCTGCGGGGAGGTCTCCCCGGACGAATGCAGCATGCGAGCGCAGGCCTTCCTCGGGGTGTCCGCGCCCCGGGTGGTCGTAAGGACGGCGGGAGTTCCTGACTCACCCGGCACGCGCCGGGTTCACAGTGGCGGGACCGCGCCGGATTCTCACCGGGCTTCCTCCCTCGGGCCTGGGGCCCGGCGCCGTCGCTGGCGTCCGGCGGGTCAGCCGACTCGCCGACCTGCATAGTAAGGGCTCCGCCCCGGGCGGGGGAGGGCGCCTCCCGGGCCGCTCCCGTGCGCCCCCGGCAGTCCCGGATCCGGGGTGCGCCGTCGTGGGTATGCTCGCCGCCATGCCGCCCTCCCCCGCACCGCGCCCCCCTGGGCCACAGCCGCCCGTACGGGACCGCGGTGACGCCTGCCCGGGAGCGCTGCGGCTGCACTCCGCGGCCGACGGCAAGCTGGCCCGTGTGCGGCTGCCCGCCGGGGATTTGACGTCGCATCAGGCAGCCGCGCTGGCCGATGCCGCGGAGAGGTTCGGCGACGGCCGTCTCTCCCTGACGTCCCGGGGGAACGTCGAACTGCGCGGCCTTGCCGACGACTGCGGCGCCTCGCTCGGCGGCCTGCTGCGGGACGCCGGTCTGCTGCCCTCCGCACGCCATGAGCGCATCCGCAACATCCTCGCCTCCCCGCTCGCCGGACTCGCCCCTCACACCCCGTCTGACGTGCGGTTGTGGGCCCGTGAACTGGATGCGCTGCTGTGCGCGAGCACCTCGGCGACGGAGCTTTCGGGCCGTTTTCTCTTCGTCCTGGACGGTGGGACGGGGGATGTGGCCGGGCTGGGCGGCGATGTGACCTTGGTCGCAGAGCGGGACGCGGACCGCGCGGACCGGGGTGGCGCACTGCTGCGGGTCGGGGACGATCCGACGGCGGTACGGATCACCGGCGCCGAGGCGCCGCGGGCCGCGCTGGCCGCCGCGGAGGCGTTCCTCGCGGCGGCGCGGGCGAGCGGCAGCGGCGCCTGGAGGGTGCGCGAACTCCCGGCCGGGCATGCGCTGACGGCGCATGCGGTGGCGAAGTCGCTGGAGGCGGCCGGGATCGGGGTGCACGGGGTGGAGCCGTACGGGGACCCGGCGGATGTTTCACGTGAAACATGCGGCCCTGTTTCACGTGAAACATCCGCTCCCGGCATCGTCGAAGGTCCCGACGGCCGCCGCAGCCTCTCCGTCCTGGCTCCGCTCGGGCGCCTCACCGTCACCCAGTGGCGCCTGCTGACCGCCGTCGCCTCCGACGACGGCTCCGGCGAACTGCGCCTCACGCCGTGGCGCGGTGTGGTCCTGCCCGGGCTCCCGGCCGCGACCGCCGCAACCCACCTGCGCGCCTTGGCAGCGGCGGGTCTGATCACCGACCCCGACTCCCCCTGGCACCGGATCACGGCCTGCACCGGGCTGCCCGGCTGCGCCAAGTCCCGTACCGATGTGCGCGCCGACGCCGCGCACGCCATCGCCACCGGCACCACCCCCGTTCCCGCGGGCGCCACCGCTCTCCCCGTCCACTGGTCGGGCTGCGAACGCCGCTGCGGCCATCCACAGGGCGGCGCCTGGGTCGACGTCCTGGCCGGGCCCGACGCCCGGGACGGCTACCGCGCTTCCGTCGTGCGCCCCCGCACCCCTGTCCCCGCCCCCGTCCCCACGATCCCGAAGGCACAGTGACCGTGACCGTGTTCGACTACGAGAAGGACGGCGCCGCGATCTACCGCCAGTCCTTCGCCACTATCCGCGCCGAGGCGGACCTCGGCGGCCTGCCCGCCGACGTCAGCCAGGTCGCGGTCCGGATGATCCACGCCTGCGGCATGGTCGACCTGGTACGCGATCTCGCCTACACGCCGGGCGTGGTGGCCGACGCCCGCGCCGCGCTGCGTGCCGGGGCACCGATCCTGTGCGACGCCAACATGGTGGCCAGCGGCGTGACCCGTAAGCGGCTGCCCGCGGACAACGACGTGGTGTGCACCCTCGCCGACCCGTCCGTCCCGGACCTCGCCGCCCGGATGGGCACCACCCGCAGCGCCGCCGCCATGGAACTGTGGCGCGACCGCCTGGAGGGCTCGGTGGTGGCGATCGGCAACGCCCCCACCTCCCTGTTCCGCCTCCTGGAGATGATCGAGGAGGGCGCGCCCCGCCCGGCCGCCGTCATCGGGATACCCGTCGGCTTCATCGGCGCGGCCGAGTCCAAGGACGCGCTGGTCGCCCACCCGTCGCGGCTGGAGCACATCGTGGTGCGCGGGCGGCGCGGCGGCAGCGCCATGACCGCGGCCGCCGTCAACGCCATCGCGAGCGAGGAAGAATGAGCATGCACGAGCAGCAGGCCACCGCCCGTGCCACCGGCCGCCTGTACGGCGTGGGGCTGGGGCCCGGCGACCCGTCGCTGATGACCGTACGAGCAGTGCAGGTCATCGACCGGGCCGATGTGGTGGCGTATCACAGCGCCCGGCACGGACGGTCCATCGCGCGGTCCATCGCCGCCGAGCACATCCGCCCCGACCACATCGAAGAGGCGCTGATCTACCCGGTCACCACCGAGTCGACCGATCACCCGGGCGGCTACCGCGGCGCGCTCGACGAGTTCTACGAGGCCGCCGCGGCCCGTCTCGCCGCCCACCTCGACGCCGGCCGCACCGTCGCCGTCATCTCCGAGGGCGATCCGCTCTTCTACGGCTCCTACCAGCACATGCACAAGCGACTGGCCGAGCGCTACGAGACCGAGGTCATCCCCGGCGTGACCTCCATCAGCGCCGCCGCGGCCCGCCTGGGCACCCCCCTCGCCGAGGCCGACGAGGTCCTGACGATCCTCCCCGGCACACTCCCCGAGGAGGAACTGACGGCCCGTCTGGCCGCCACCGACGCCGCCGTCGTCATGAAGCTGGGCCGCACCTTCCCCACCGTGCGCCGCGCCATGGAACGCTCCGGCCGTCTGCCCGAGGCGCGCTACGTCGAACGCGCCACCATGTCCGGCGAACGCACCGACGCCCTCGCCGACATCGCCTCCGACACCGTCCCCTACTTCTCCGTCGCCGTCGTCCCCAGCCGCATCGCCAATCCGCCGGCGCCGGCCGATGCTGCGACGGGTGAGGTCGTGGTGGTCGGCACCGGCCCGGCCGGCCCGCTCTGGCTCACCCCGGAGTCCCGCGGCGCCCTCGCCTCCGCCGACGACCTGGTCGGCTACACCACCTACCTCGACCGGGTCCCGGTACGCCCCGGCCAGCGACGGCACGGCTCCGACAACAAGGTCGAGTCCGAACGCGCCGAACTCGCCCTCGATCTGGCCCGCCGCGGCCGCCGGGTGGCCGTGGTCTCCGGCGGCGACCCCGGCATCTTCGCCATGGCGACGGCGGTCCTGGAGGTGGCCTCGCAGGACCCGTACCGCTCCGTGCCGGTACGCGTCCTGCCCGGCGTCACCGCCGCCAACGCCGCCGCGGCCCGCGCCGGCGCGCCCCTCGGCCACGACTACGCGGTCATCTCCCTCTCCGACCGCCTCAAGCCCTGGGAAGTCATCGCCGACCGCCTGCGCGCCGCCGCCGGCGCCGACCTGGCCCTGGCCCTCTACAACCCCGGCTCCCGCTCCCGCACCTGGCAGGTCGCCAAGGCCCGCGAACTCCTCCTGGAACACCGCGCCCCCGACACCCCGGTCATCCTGGCCCGCGACGTGGGCGGCCCCGAGGAATCCGTCCGCACCGTCCGCCTCTCCGACCTGGACCCCGCCCAGGTCGATATGCGCACCCTCCTCCTGGTCGGCTCGTCGCAGACGCAGGTGGCACGGCGGGATGACGGAACGGATGCGGATGTGGTGTGGACGCCTCGGAGGTATCCGGAGGGGTAGGGATGGGCCGCGGCCCCTGCCCTTCTTTGGGCGCAGGGGCCGCCAAGGCGCTTGTTACTTGGACCAGTAGGGGTCGCGGACGTTCGGTACGGGGCCGATGTCACCTAGGCCGTTGGGGAAATCGCCGTCGTCGATGTTGCCACTGTGGCCCGGGTACTTGGTGTCGGCAATTGCGGCCACAATGAGCACTACATCGCCACGCACCTCGAACGTGACCGAAATACCTTCGGGTGTTTCATATTCAACGAATGACCCCTTACGACTCACGAACTCAGGGTCATACCCCTTCGCCTTCCAGTGCTTTTCCACGGCCTTGGCGAGCACTATAGTCTTCGACTTCGATATCTTGGTCCACACATAGCGATCCCTACTAACAGTAATTTCTCCGTCCTCTTCATTTGTGAACGAGTTCCTGTGTTGCGACATGCGAGCCGGCCCGTCGCGCCATTTGAGGGCGGGGCGCACCGCGGCGAAGGTATCGTCCAGAGCAGCGTCGATCTTCTTGACCGCCTCGTCCACCTCCATGGACGGCGCGGAGCAGCCAGCAAGAAAACCAGATGCCACAAAGGCGGAAACAGCGATGCCCACAAGGATCACCCGGCGACTCTTCACGCTCAACGCTCCCCCTGGGAAACAACCTTTTCCGGCTGACCACACACAATCCTGCCCATATTATTCAGAGATGGACTACCCTCGCGAAAGTAATCGGAGTGCGAATTCCAAGGTACGCCGTCATCAACAGCGAACCGATGACCACCAAATTCCTCACTCGCCGGATCCCTTCCGAACCACAGTTGATGCGGATCCGCGAAGTGAGTTATGCCGCCAACAATTGGCCCTCCAATGGCCTCCCCAACGGCTTCATTTTTGGAAGGCGCATGAGTAACCGGATCGCTTTCCGCTGCTCCCGTCCATACATGGTCTGCGCCGACACCAAGCTCCTCTGCTTTCTGCGCACCTGTGCCTGGACTGCCTACTAGGATGATGTCGTCCGCTGGGATTCCACCCTCACGCTGAGCCGCCTGGCCCAGCGTAAACGACCCATAACTGTGGCCGATCGCGGTCACATGTGGCCGGTCCCCCTGGTGAGTCGCTTGTATGCCGTCCAGAAACTTCCCGAAGTCCTTCCCACCCCGCCTGCCTCGCTCTTCGTCTGCAACCTCACCGTCGCTAGGACCAAACGAGCCCGTTTGTGGCGCATCGTATCCAAGCCAGACGATCGATGCCGTCTTATGCTTTCCGTCCTGTGCAGCCTGCCCCACGTTCCAGGCGCGGTCCCCGTCTTGTCCCCCCACATCTGAGAGCGTGGTATTCAGACCAGGCACATAGGCAGCAACATTGTCCGCCGTGTCGGGGTCCCCGTACGACAGGATGGCCCGCCCTTGCCCCTCGGGCCCGATGCCAAGCAGAAGAGGTTCGGGCTTCTTTCCGGCATCCGTGACCAGCCGGACCCTGATCGCCTTAAAACCGTTGTGCCGCTCCTCCACACCGTCCGGCACGGGCTCGGGGTACATAGCGATCAACCGATCGAGGTTAACGCGATTTGCCTTGTCGCGATCCTTTGCAGGAATCCCGTCAAGATTACCGATGACACTGGGATTCAGCGCCAGCTGTTCCTCCCGCTCCTCCTTGCTCAGCCCATTCCACCAATCATGGACCTTCTTGGGGTCTGTGCCCTTCGCCGGAGCCTTGGCGCCGTCCAACCCGATCCCACGAGCCGCGATCTTGGAAATCAAGGACGCGTCTCTCTGCGACTCCAGGCCGCCGACTTTCAGCCCACGGTCGACCGATAGCTGCGAGAGAGCCAAGCAGTACCGGTCGTCCACTTCCATGGCCGCTCGCAGGGCGTCGAATATCTCCTGCTGGCGGACCATCCTTTCGTTTTCCCTTTTCTGGGCCTCCGGATCGGGATCGCCGTCGGGTGCGTCCCCCTCATGCGGGTCGAGCACCTCCCCGTTGGGCGTGACTTTGAAGCCCGCATGGGTGATTTTGTCGAGCATTGCATGAAGTAGTTTTTGTATCGCCTGAAGTTCAGTAACGGCACCATCTATGGTGGTCTGAATCAGGGCACACTCCTGCGACGCAAACCTGAAGTTTTCATTGAGTCTCTTCATGCGCGATTGAGCCGTATCTGCCGCGCCCCCCCTGCCAGTCATGCAGGGGTCTGCGCATATAGGTGTCTACTCGATCGCCGTAACCAGCAAGCCTGGCGGAGGTCTTCTCCCACTCCTCCTTGGCGCTCTCCAGCGCGGAAAAGCGAAGGTCATTCAGCTGTTGAAAAGTCAGGCTCATCGGGCATCACCCAAAAGGGCTGTCGTGGCGGGCTGCACTCGGCGCCGCAGAACGGGACACGGCTGAACGCACAGAATTCTGCTTGAAAGAATCAGCGGTTTCCGTGTCGTTCTTTTCATATGCGTCTGCGGTTAGCCTGAGAGCTACCGCGATCGACCCGCATTCTGCCCCCACATCATTAAGCCGGTCATGCCAAGCACGCTGAACTTTCATCAGCTCCGCGGCGAAATCCGACCCGTCTGTCTGCCCCGGCACGCCCTGGTGATGTGCACTCAAATCACCTATGGCGGTGCCCATCCCGGAGTACATCTCCTCGCCGTGACCGGCGGCCGCACGCAGCGACTTAGGCTCGACTTTAATGTCAGGCAAAACACATCCCCCGATTTTCCCCGTTGCGTCCCGCGCCCCCTGCGCGTTGGACGACCTTGCACCTTACGTGAGGGATTCAGAAATCCGCTCGGCAAAAGCGCAAGAATCCGGCCACATTTCAGGCCACGCGCAACAGGTCCGTCAATGGACCGTGAGCAGCCCCACCGACGGCGGGACGAGTTCAGGCGGCACTCCGGAGGGGTGAAGGGGGACGGGCGGTCCTATCTCTCGGGTGGGGCTGCCGCAGGGTCGATGGTGATCGCGTTGAAGTACAAGAACGCCGACAGCTCATAGCCCGAGTCCCCGGTTGTCCCCGCGTGCTGGAGACACCAGAGCTGAGCCTCGTCCGGATCGGCCGTGTCCGGGGAGCGCTCCTGGCACGACAAACACGTGCCGAGGTAGCGCACGGGCATAGCGGGCATGGCCGCCAGCGTCCGCTCGACGAACCGCAACCGCTCACTCATCACACACACTCACCTTCACGCCGTGGGAAGGTCCGGGATCGAAGTACAGGCCGTGCCCGACCATCAGCAGTGCACGTCGCTGCCGTGCTTCCTCCCATTGCTCGTATGCGGTGACGTAGGGGCGGACGAGTCTGCTGTCTTCGCCCCGCAGCATCGAGGCATGCGGACGGGGCCGACGCGCCGTCGGCGGATTCACGCGCGGTAGGGAAGGGGACGGTTCGGGGAACGACACGGGCAACATCACCGGCAACGTCACGGGGGACCGATGCCGGCCCGCACCGGGTAACAGAAGCCGCAGCAACGGTTCAAAGAGCTTCGCGACGGCTCGGATCATGTCGTCATCTCCGTCTGGCCGACGGCCGCCCCCTTGGCGATGACATCCGCAAGCGCGTGCACCACCGGGGCGGAGACCTCTCCCAGGTTCACCAACCCGTACCTGGGCGGGCGGCCGATCCCGTCCGGCGTGACGTCCATGGCGGGGAACTGAATGCCCGCCTTCCTCAGAGCGGCGGCCAACGCATCGCGCGCCGCCTCCGCCTCACAGATCTTCGGTCCCATCCGATGCACTCCCCATGTCCTTGCCTGCCCGGCTGGTTTCGACCGGGCGTTTTCGCTGTTCAGGAACAGAGTTGGGCAGCAGTGCGTAGAGTCGCCAGTAGGTGGAGCGTGACAAAGCGTTTGTCACAAAGGGGAGTTAACCCATGGGCAGTGCTTACGGAGACTGGCTCAAACAGAAGCGCGAGGAAGCCGGCCTGACCCAGCAGGAACTGGCCGACGTAGCGGTGATGACCCGCTCGCACATCGCGCACATCGAGGCGGGGCGCCGGATCCCGTCCAAGGAGGACGCACGACGGCTGGACCAGGCTCTGAACACGGGGAATGTGCTCAGTAGCTTTCTGCCGGAGGACGACACGGCGGTTGCCGATCGCTTCGCGGATGCGCTGAAACTCGAGCAACAGGCAGTCGTAATCCGGGATTTCGGCTCCACACTCGTACCCGGCATCTTCCAGACGGAGGGGTATGCACGTGCGGTAATGCAAACCGCGTTCCCTCCGTGGAGTGAAAAGGAATGTGACAGGCTCGTCGTCACACGGCTTGAGCGCGCGAAGATCCTGGCCAACCCCGTAACTCCTGCAGTGTGGGTACTCCTGGACGAGGTGGTGCTGCGCCGCCCGGTCGGCGGGCCGGATGTCATGGCGGAACAGATCATGCACCTCGTCCGCCTTGTCGAGAACGGGCGGGTGCGCGTGCATGTGCTGCCCATCGGCCTGGGCGCCCATCCCCTCATGATGGGGCTGTTGAAGCTGATGTGGTTCGAGGACCAGCCCCCGATGGCCTATTCCGAGGGGCTGGCCGTCGGCAAGCTGCATGACTCCCCGGCGATGGTCAGGCGTCTGCAGGACTCCTACCACCTCGCACTGAGCGATGCCTTGCCCCTGAAGGAATCACAGGTCCTGATGAGGTCGACAGCGAAGGAATATGGACACCATGACTGAACGCAGTCTTCCGAACGCCGCGATATTGAGTGGCTGGCGCAAGTCGTCATTCAGCGATAACGAAGGATCCGAGTGCATCGAGGTCCTGGACGGCCACCCCTCCGGCATCCCCGTCCGCGACTCCAAGATTCCACACGGCCCCGCCCTGGTCCTCCCAGCACACAGCTGGTCGTCATTCATCACCGCCGTCAAGAGTGGACGGCTCTCCCGCTGACACGGCTACCCGCCGTGCATCGCGCTCAGAGCGCCACCTTGCGCAGCCAGCTCACCGCCCCCGCCGGATCGCTCACCTCCGGCACCCCTTCCGGCACCGCCGGACGGCTCACGACCACCACCGGAATGCCCGCCTCCCGAGCCGCCGTCAGCTTGGGGGCGGTGGCCGTCGCGCCGCTGTCCTTGGTCACCAGGACGTCGATGCGGTGCTCGCGGAGGAGGGCCCGTTCGCCGTCCAGGGTGAAGGGGCCGCGGTCCAGGAGGGTGTGCATCCGGGGCGGGCAGGGGGCCTCCGGGGCGTCCACGGAGCGGACGAGGAACCAGAGGTCCGTGAGGTGGGCGAAGTGGGCGAGACCCATGCGGCCGGTGGTGAGGAAGATGCGGGTGCCGGGGAAGGTGGGGAGGGCGGCGGCCGCGGCCTCCAGGGACGGGGCCGGGTGCCAGTCGTCGCCCGGCCCCGGGACCCAGCCGGGACGGCGCAGCGCCAGCAGGGGAACATGGGCGGTGGCGGCCGCCACGGCCGCGTTGTGACTGATCGTGCCGGCGAAAGGATGGGTGGCGTCGATGAGCGCGTCCACCGCATGCTCGCGCAGCCAGCGGGCGAGGCCGTCGGGGCCGCCGAACCCGCCGATGCGGACCTCCCCGGCGGGCAGGCGGGGCGCGGCCACCCGGCCCGCCAACGAGGTCGTCACGCGCAGAGCCGGCTCCGCGGCCAGGACGGCGGCGAGGCGGCGGGCCTCCGTCGTCCCGCCGAGGATCAGCACATGGCGCAGCGGGCGGCCGGTGTCGTTCATGGGATGTGGGTTCCTCCGTGGCTGAAGCGCAACCGCAGGGTACGGGCAAGCCCGCCGGAGGGCGTAGCGCCCAGCTCGCGCACACCGGGCTGCGGCACGGCTGGACGACCGGCGCATGTGCGACGGCGGCGAGTACGGCGGCGTACACGGCGCTGCTGACCGGCGAGTTCCCGGATCCGGTGACGATCACGCTGCCCAAGGGGCAGACGCCGTCCTTCGCGCTCGCGGTGGAGGAGTTGGCGCCGCGGCGGGAGAGCGCCATGGCGGGCGTGGTGAAGGATGCGGGCGACGATCCGGATGTGACGCATGGTGCGCTGGTACGGGCGCGGGTGCGGGCGCTGCCGGCCGGGTCCGGGGTGCGCTTCGCGGCCGGGCCGGGCGTCGGGACCGTCACCCGTCCCGGACTGCCGCTGGACGTCGGCGAGCCGGCCATCAATCCCGTGCCGCGGCAGATGATGCGGGAGCATCTGGCGCGCGTCGCCGAACGGTACGGCGGCAGCGGGGACGTCGAGGTGGAGGTCTCGGTCGACCACGGGGAGGAGATCGCCCGCAGTACGTGGAACCCCCGGCTGGGGATCCTGGGCGGGCTGTCCATCCTCGGGACCACCGGGATCGTCGTCCCGTACTCCTGCTCCGCCTGGATCGACTCCATCCGTCGCGGGGTGGATGTGGCGCGTGCGGCGGGGCGGCGGCATGTGGCGGGATGTACGGGATCGACGTCCGAGAAGGTCGCCGTCGCCCTCCACCACCTTCCCGAGGACGCGCTGCTGGACATGGGGGATTTCGCCGGGGCGGTGCTGAAGTACATCCGGCGGCATCCGGTCGACCGGCTCACCATCTGCGGCGGTTTCGCCAAGCTGTCCAAACTGGCGGCCGGGCATCTGGACCTGCATTCCGCACGGTCGCAGGTGGACAAGGGCTTTCTGGCGGAGCTGGCGCGCGCGGGCGGTGCGGGAGAGGAACTGGCCGCCGCCGTCGCCACGGCCAACACCGGGCTCGCCGCGCTCCGGCTGTGCGAGGCGGCGGACGTACCGCTGGGCGATCTGGTGGCGGCCACCGCCCGCGACGAGGCGCTGACGGTGCTGCGCGGCGCCCCGGTGTCCGTCGACGTCATCTGCATCGACCGGGCGGGGATGGTGGTGGGACGGGCGGAGCCGCGGGGGCCGGAGGGGCCCGGCGGAGCCGCAAGGGTTCCGGCCGGAGGAGCCTGAGGGGCCGCGAGATCGCAGCCCCTCAGTCGGCCCCCGCAGGGCCTCAGATCCCGTCCACCGCCGCGATGGTGAACGGTGTCTGCGGTGTGCCCGGCCCCATCGGGCCGCCCTTGTCGAACTGCGAGCGGACCACGAGCAGTCGCCCGCCCTGGCGGACCAGGGTCGTGGGGATCTGGAGCGACGGATCGGTGATCCGGCGCTCCTGGCGCGCCCCGGTTCCGTCGCCGGACAGGCGCCAACGGCTGAGCGCATTGCTCTTGTTGTGTGCCACCCAGAGGGTGCCGTGCCGCAGTTCGAGGCCGTCGGCCATCCGCATGTCGCCCCCGCTCAGGGGGACCCGCCGGATCCCCCCGGAAGCGAGGTCGAGGCGGTAGAGGTCGCCGCCGGTCATGTCGGGCGCGAGCAGATAGCGGCCCGACGGGTCGGCGACGATGCCGTTGAGCGTGTACGCGTCCGGAGCGTGCGGCGCCAGCACGCCGGCCAGGTCGAAGCGGGGTGTGAGCGTGCCGCGCCTGCCCAACGCCGCGGCAGCCGCGAGCTGTTGCGGGGTGACGCGGTAGACCACGGCGCGTGCGCTGTCGGTGAGGTAGGCGGTGCCGTCGGGCGCAAGGGCCAGGTCATTGACGAAGGACCGTGCTCCGCCGGAGACGTCGAAGCGGGCCAGCAGCCGTCGGGCGCGGATGTCGTAGACGGCGACGCCCGCAGTGGAATCGATGACCCACAGCCGCCCGGCGCGGTCCACCTTCAGGCCGTTGGCGGTGTTCCGCCCGTCCGTACCGGCGGGCAGGAAGACCCGCGCGGCGCGTCGGCCCGGCGTGATCCGGTAGACCGCCCCGGTGCGGTACGAACCCACGTACAGGTCGCGGGTCCGCGGGTCCTCGGCGATGCCTTCCGGGTAGGCCCGATTGTCCGGGAGGTCGTAGACGGCGTGGATCCGGATCTGCGCGGCGCGCGCGGGCGGTGCGGTGCGCCCGGCCGATGCGGTGTGCGCGGTCTGTTCGTGCGGAGCGGTGAGTGCCTGTGCCGTGGCGGCCGACGACAGGACGGCGGCCAGGGACAGGGCGGTCGCGACCAGGCGGTGGCGGTGGCGGCGAAGAGATCGGGACATGGTGCCTCTCTGCTGCTTCCGGTGTTGTTGGTGCTTCCGGTGCGTGCGATGCATGAGATGTGTGCAGTGCGTGGGGTGCGCGCGAGCACGGCTGCTCCCGCGCAAAGTTAATTGAACTCGCATGTTCATTAGAGTTCGAACTTTACGTTAGAACTCTAATGCTCGTCAATGCTCTCCGGAGCAGCCGGTCGTTACGATGCGCGGATGACCTCCATGCCCGCCGCCGAGCGGCTCGGCTCGCATCTCAAACGTGCCGAGCAGGCCCTCAACGCGACCAAGCACGCCGTGCTCAAGCCGGTCGGCCTGACCGTCCCGCAATACGCGGCGCTGCTGTTCCTCTCCGAGCGGCCCGGCATCTCGGCGGCCGGGCTGGCGAGGGCATGCGGGGTCACGCCGCCGACGATGAACACGGTGCTGAAGAACCTTCAGGAGCGCGGGCTGATCGAGCGCACCGCGCACGAGTGGCACAAGAACGTGCGGGAGATCCGCCTGACGGAGAAGGGCACGGCGGTGACGGCCGACGCGGACGCCCGGGCCGTCCGCGTCGAGCGCGCCCTGGCGGCCGAGTTCACCGAGGAGGAGCACGCCACGATCGTCGCCCTCCTGGGGCGGTGCGTGGACCTGCTCGAATCGGTGCGGCCGGAGTAGAGCCAGGGGCCGGGGCAGGGGTGACGGCCCGGCATAGCCAACGGTCCGGCCGAGCTAAAGGCCGTCCGTCGGTGCCGTCCCGTCGCACGACGCATGCGGCCGTTCCCGCGTCGCCGAATACAGGTGGCTGTCGCGGAACTGCTCGGCACCCAGCGTCCGGCCGACCATGATCACCGCCGTACGGACCACGCCCGCGGCCTTCACCTGGTCGGCGATATCGGCGAGGGTGCCGCGCAGGACCAGCTCGTCGGGACGCGAGGCCATCGCGACGACGGCGGCGGGGCAGTCCGCGCCGTAGTGCGGGAGGAGTTCGGCCACGACGCGGTCGACGTACATGGCGGCCAGATGGAGGACGAGCAGGGCGCCGCTGCGGCCGAGGGTGGCCAGGTCCTCGCCCTCGGGCATGGGGGTGGCGCGCTGGGCGACGCGGGTGAGGATGACGGTCTGGCCGACGGTGGGGACGGTCAGTTCGCGCTTGAGGGCGGCGGCCGCGGCGGCGAAGGCCGGGACGCCCGGCACGACCTCGTACGGCACACCGGCCGCGTCCAGGCGGCGCATCTGCTCGGCGACGGCGCTGAAGACGGACGGGTCGCCGGAGTGCAGCCGGGCGACGTCGTGGCCCTCCTCATGGGCACGGACCAGCTCGGCGGTGATGGCGTCGAGGTCCAGCTGCGCGGTGTCGATGAGCCGGGCCTCAGGCGGGCACTCGGCCAGCAGTTCACGCGGCACCAGGCTGCCCGCGTACAGACAGACCCCGCAGGAGGCGAGGGTGCGGGCGCCGCGCAGGGTGATCAGGTCGGCGGCGCCGGGACCCGCGCCGATGAAGTAGACGGTCATCGCTCCTCGTTCTCCAGGTGCTCAGCAGGTGCTGTGGGGCGTGGCGCCGGGCGACCTCCGGGGTGCCGTTCCACGCGATGTCCGGGGCGTGTCGCCGTGTGATGTCCTGGGCGTGTCGCGGTGTGGCGTCCAGGGCGATGCTTCACACGACATCCGGTGTGATGTTTCACGTGAAACGTCCCGCCTCGGGCCCGGACGGTTTCACGGCCGCCCACTGGGTGACCGGCATCGCCTGCCGCCAGCCCGTGAAGCCGCCGACCGGGACGGCATGCGCGACGGCGAGCCTGACGAGGTCGCCGCCGTGGCGCCGGTAGCGGTCGGCGAGCAGCGCCTCCGACTCCAGCGTCACGGTGTTGGCAACGATCCGGCCGCCCGGCGGCAGCGCCTCCCAGCACGCGTCCAGCAACCCGGGGGCGGTCAGCCCGCCGCCGATGAACACCGCGTCCGGCGTCGGCAGACCCTCCAGCGCGGCGGGCGCGGGCCCGGTGACGACGCGCAGCCCCGGGACGCCCAGCGAGCGCGCGTTACGGCCGATCCGCTCGGCCCGTACGGCATCGCGCTCGATGCTGACAGCACGACAACTGCGGTGCGCGCGCAGCCACTCGATGGCGATGGAGCCGGAGCCGCCGCCGACGTCCCACAGGAGTTCGCCGGGGGCGGGGGCGAGCGCGGCAAGGGTGGCGGCGCGGACATGCCGTTTGGTCAGCTGACCGTCGTGCTCGTAGGCGTCGTCGGGGAGTCCGGGGACGAGCGAGAGCGGGCGGGTTTCGGGGTCGCGGACGCAGTCCAGCGCAATGACGTTGAGGGCGTCGGCCTGGGGCATCCGGTCCCAGGCGGCGGCCGTGCCCTCGGTCACCCGCTCGCGGTCGCCGCCGAGCTGTTCGAGGATCCGCATCCGGGTCGGCCCGAAGCCGTGGGCGCACAGCAGCGCGGCGACCTCCGCCGGGGTGCCGGACCCGGCGGACAGCACCAGCAGCCGCCGCCCGTCGTAGAGCGCTCCGGCCAGATTCTCCGCGGGCCGCCCGACCAGGGTGACGACCTCGGTCTCCTCCACCGGCCAGCCCAGCCGCGCGCAGGCGTAGGAGACGGAGGAAGGATGCGGCAGTACCCGCAGAGGAGTCCCGGCGACCTCGTTCAGCGTCCGCCCGATCCCGTAGAACATCGGGTCGCCGCTGGCCAGTACGGCGATCCGGCGTCCGGCGTGCGTGGCGAGCAGCCCGGGGACGGCGGGACGCAACGGCGACGGCCACGCCACCCGCTCCCCCGCGCAGTCCCCGGGCAGGAGTCCCAACTGCCGCGCCCCGCCGATCAGTACCTCGGCCTCCCGCAGCGCCCGCTGCGACCGGGCCGGCAGGCCGTCCCAGCCGTCGGCCCCGATGCCGACCACGGAGAGGGGGTATGCGGGGCTCACTGCCGGTACCTCGGGGTTCGTTCGGGCGGGATGGGGCCGGGAGGCGAACTCTACTGACCGGCGAGTAGGGACCGCCCGCGGGGGCGAGCGGCCGGCACCATCGCCCCCTACTGCGCCCCATCAGCCCTTATTGCATATAGTTTGCAATTACTGCCAGGGGAGACGGACTCGGGAGGGAAAGGGGGAAGCGCCCGTGAGCTCGCCAGTGGTGCTGGGCATCGAATCGTCCTGCGACGAAACGGGCGCGGGCCTGGTGCGCGACGGCCGGCTGCTGGGCTCCGCCCTCGCGTCGAGCATGGACGAGCACGCCCGGTTCGGCGGCGTCGTCCCGGAGGTCGCGGCGCGTGCCCATGTCCATGCGCTGATGCCGGTCGTACGGCGGGCGCTGGACGAGGCGGATCTGCGGGCGCGGGACATCGGGGCGGTGGCAGTGACGACCGGACCGGGGCTGTCCGGCGCGTTGCAGGTGGGACTGGCGGGTGCCAAGGGGCTGGCGTATGCGCTGGGGGTGCCGTTGTACGGGGTGCACCATCTGGCGGGGCATGTCGCAGCCGACGCCCTCGTGCACGGTCCGCTTCCCGACCCCTGTGTGGTCCTGATCGTCTCCGGCGGCCACACCTCCCTTCTCCTCGTACGGGACCTGGCGCGCGACCCGATCGTGCACCTCGGCGACACTCTGGACGATGCCGCCGGCGAATGCTTCGACAAGGTCGCCCGGGTCTTCGGGCTGCCGTATCCCGGCGGCCCGGCCATCGACCGGACAGCGCGCGAGGGGGATCCGCGCGCTGTCCCCTTTCCCCGCCCGCTGGCGACGGGCCCGTCCGGGCACCGCTTCGCCTTCTCCTTCTCGGGCCTGAAGACGGCGGCGGCCCGATGGGCGGAGCGCCACCGCGCCGCGGGGCTGACGCTGCCGCTCGCCGACGGCGCGGCCTCGTTCCAGGAGGCGGTGGCCGACGTCCTCACCCGCAAGGCGGTGGCCGCCTGCACCGAGCACGGCGTCTCGACGCTCGTCGTGGTGGGCGGAGTCGCCGCCAATTCCCGGGTGCGCTCGCTGGCGGAGGAGCGGTGCGCGGCGGTCGGAATCGCCCTGCGGGTGCCGCCGTTGCGGCTGTGCACGGACAACGGCGCGATGATCGCGGCGGTCGGCGACCTCCTGGTGCGCGCGGGCGCCGAGCCCGCCCCGCTGGAGGTGTCGGTGGACCCGTCGGCGCCTTTGGAGCGCGCGGCGCTGCATCCGGCGGGGGCGGCGCGGGCCCGGACCGCATAGGGCGCGGGCCCGGACCGCAGAGGGGTCCGAGGGTCTCGACGGCGTTGCCCGAACACCCCGGCCGGCACACGCGGCCAACCCGGCGGATACCGCCGAAGCCGGGATGAGCTGCACAAACAGCGAGTCAACGACAGAGGCCGATACGGAAGTTGCCGGATTCCGGCGACCGGCTAAAGTGCCTGGACGATCTTCGATCGTCCCTTCGCCGTACGCAGAGTCCCTCAGGGGTTTCGCTCGCCCCGATCGGCCCGACACAATGCACGACCCTGTACCGCCCGCAGCCGCCATCGCTCACGAGGACCTGTTTGATGTCAGCACGGATACCCTCCCGCCGTCAGGCAGAGCGCCCGCCGCTGCGAGCGGCGCTGCGCACCCTGACGGCCTCTCTGGTGGTGACCGGGGGCTTGTGCGGATGGGCGGTGATGCTCGCGCCGCCGTCGGTACGGACGTTGCTCGCCTGGGGCGGCGGGGGCGGGGCGGTGGCGTTCAGCGCCGCGCTGGCCACCGCGGTCTTCCAGCAGCGGCTGGCTCGCCACCACCGGTCGCGCATCGGGGACCTGAAGGCCGAGGCCGAGCGGCTGGCCGACGAGACCTTGCCCGCGCTGGTCGTCCAGCTGCGCGACGGGGCCTCGGTCGACACCGCGCTCAACCGTACGGCCGGCCCCGTGGCCGGGGCGCATCGGCGGATTCTGCGGACGCTGGCCGAGGAGGTCGGGCGCGGTGAGCGGATGCGGGCCGCGGCGATGTCCGCCTGCGCCAACGCCGCGGGCCGGGTGCAGGCGCTCGCCACCGGAATGCTCGCGGATCTGCGCGAGATGGAGGACCGGCACGGCGAGGAAGTGCTCGGCGATCTGATGAAGCTGGATCACACGACGGCGCAGGCGGGACGGCTGGCCGACAGCATCGCCGTGCTGACCGGGGCCCGGTCCGGGCGGCGGTGGAACAAGCCGATCGCGATGGAGAGCATTCTGCGCGGTGCGATGGGCCGGATCAGCGCCTACCGCCGTATCCGGCTGCACAACAGCAGCCAGGTCGCCATCGCCGGGCATGCGGCCGAGGGCATCATGCATGCGCTGGCCGAGATCATGGACAACGCCACCTCGTTCTCCCCTCCGCTGTCACCGGTGCATGTGTACGTGGAGGAGGCGCAGGCCGGTGTCGTGGTCAGCGTCGAGGACAGCGGACTGGTGATGAGCGAGGCCGCGCTCCAGCGCGCCCAGCAGTCGGTGTCCGCGGCCACGCTGGATCTGATGTCGCTGTCGGGGACGCGGCTGGGGCTCGCGGTGGTGGGCTGTCTGGCGCGCAAGCACGGGCTCAATGTGTCCTTCCGGCCGTCGGCGCGCGGCGGCACGGGCGTGGTGGTGCTGATTCCGCAGCAGCTGGTGACGGAGGCGCGGACGCCCGCCCGACGGGCCGAGCCGCAGCCGCCGGTCGCCGACACGGCGGTGACGGCGCCGCGGGCCGCGGTCCCGGCCCCCCGGCGCGCGCCCGAAGCCGAGCCCGAGCAGGCGACCGCGACCGAGCCCCCGGCGGAGACACCGCCGGAGAGCCCGGCGAGCTCCGGCGGCGCGGCGCGGTCCGACGCCCCGGCCCCGCTCCCCCGGCGCACCGCGCAGCCCGGCGCCGCCCGGCCGGATGCCACGCCCGAGGCAGCGCCCGAGGCGGTTCCCGAGACGGCGGCCGTCCGTCGGCCCGACGCCGAGGCCGCGCCCCAGGACCGGCCCACGCCCGCGCCCGCCGCGCCGATCGAGTACGGCGAGAGCGGTCTGCCCAAACGCCGCCGCGGTCAGACCCTGGCGTCCGCCCCCATGGGGACGGGCCCCGCTCACGGCCGGACGTCCGCCGCCGGCCAGTCCGCCGCGCGGCCCGCCCGCTCCCGTGAGGAGTCGGCGGCCCGGTTCCGCGCCTTCCGCAAGGCCGTTCAGGGCACGCCCGGCGCAAACGCCGCCGACGGCCCCCGTACCGACGCCGCCCCGGGCCTCCCTGCCGGCGGCTCGCCCGCGTCACACCCCGCACCCTCTCCAGCACGTCCGGAGGACGAGACCCGATGAACACCACCGACCACAGCCTCGACTGGATGCTGGAGAATCTGCTCCAGAAGACCCCGGGTGCCCGGCATGCGCTGGTGCTGTCCCGGGACGGGCTGAAGCTGTGCCACTCCAAGGAACTGACCGTCGATCAGGCCGACCAGCTGGCCGCCATCGCCTCCGGGATCCAGAGCCTTTCGCACGGAGCGTCCGTGGAGTTCGGGGACGGTACGGGCGGCGTACGGCAGGCGATGACGGAGTTCCACGGCGGCCTGCTGTTCATCGTGGAGGCCGGGAACGGCGCCCATCTGGCGCTGATCGCCGTCGAGGACGCCGACGTCGGCCTGATCGGCTTCAACATGAACGAGCTGGTGGAGCAGATCGGCGAGTATCTCCGGGCCGCCCCGCGCGGCGAGGGCGGGCACGGCGCATGAAACGGCTCGGTCCTGATGATGATCCGGACCGGCTCTACACCGTGACCGGCGGCCGCAGCCGGTCCGCCGACGACCGGACGCTCGACCTGGTGACCCTCATCGTCAGCGAATGCGATCCGACACCGGGCATGCAGTCCGAGCATGCCCGGATCCTGACCATGTGCCGTCGTCCGATGGCCGTCGTGGAGGTCTCGGCGGAGCTGCGGATGCCGGTCAGCGTGGTCCGGATCCTGCTGTGCGACCTGCTCGACCTCGGCCAGGTCACCGCACGCCATCCACGCACCCCCGACACCGCCCAACTCCCCGCCGCCGACCTGCTGAAGGAGGTGCTCGATGCGCTCCACCGCCTCTGAGCACGCGGACACGGCCGTAGCGTCCGGCACCGACGCCGACCGCATTCCGCTGAGTGCCACCGCCGACAACGGCCTGAAGATCGTCATCGTCGGCGGGTTCGGCGTCGGCAAGACCACCATGGTCCGCTCGGTGAGCGAGATCCGGCCGCTGAACACCGAAGAGACCATGACGCGGGCGGGCCTCGGCGTCGACGACCCCACCGGCGTCGAGGGCAAGACCACCACCACCGTCGCCTTCGACTTCGGCCGGATCAGCATCAACGACAGCGCGGTGCTGTATCTGTTCGGCGCGCCCGGCCAGGAGCGCTTCTGGTTCCTGTGGGACCGTCTGTTCTCCGGAACGCTGGGCGCCGTGGTCCTGGTCGACACCCGGCGGCTGGACGACTCCTGGTACGCCATCGACCGACTCGAAGCGCACGGGATGCCGTTCATCGTCGCGCACAACGACTTCGGCGGCGAACGGCACACCCTGGAACAGATCCGCGAGGCGCTCGACCTCTCCCCGGACGTGCCGCTGATCTCCTGCGATGCGCGCGACCGGGAGTCCAGCAAGGCGGTGCTGATCGCCCTGGTCGACCATCTCTACGCCCTGTCCGTACAGGCGTCGTCGTCCGGCCGGCAGTCCGTGCCCGGCCAGGAGTCCGTATCCGTCCCGGAGACCGCGGAGCGCGCATCGTGACCGAGCAGCAGCACCCCCGGACCGGCGGCTGCCCCGTGGGGTCCGGCCACTCGGGCAAGGACGCGACGGACGCCGTACGGCTCTACGGCGCCGGCCTCAGCGGCGACCCGGCCCGGCGCTACCGCGAGATGCGGGCGCAGCACGGGCCGGTCGCGCCGATCCTCCTGGACGGGGACGTCCCCGGCTGGTTCGTCCTGGGCTACCGCGAACTGCACCAGGTCACCAGCAACCCCGAGCTGTTCGCCCGGGATTCGCGGCGCTGGCACGCCTGGGCCGACATCCCCGAGGGCTGGCCTCTGATGCCGTTCGTCGGGCATCAGCCGTCGGTGATGTTCGCCGAGGGCCAAGAGCACCGCCGCCGGGCCGGGGCGATCAGCGAGGCGCTCACCGCCATCGACCAGTTCGAGCTGCGGCAGATCTGCGAGCGGCTGGCGGACGGCCTGATCGATGCGTTCGCCGGATCCGGCGAAGCGGACCTGATGGTCCATTACGCGGCCCGGCTGCCGCTGCTGGTCATCGCCGAGCTGTTCGGCTTCCCGCACACCGAGGTACCGGAACTCGCCGCCGATATCGCCGCCTCGCTCAACGAGGACGAGGGCGCGATCGCGGCGCACCAGCGGGTGGCGGCGCGGTTGCAGCGGCTGGTCACGGCCAAGCGGGCGCGGCCCGGCGCCGATGTGCCCTCCCGGCTGCTGGCCCATCGGGCGGGCCTGGCCCAGGAGGAGGTCGTCATGGACCTGCTGGTGCTGATGGCCGCCGCCCAGCAGCCGACCGCCCACTGGATCGGCAACACGCTGCGGCTGATGCTCACCGACGACCGCTTCGCGGTCAGCCTCTCGGGCGGACGGCGCAGCGTCGGCCAAGCCCTCAACGAGGTGCTCTGGCACGACACACCCACGCAGAACTTCATCGGCCGCTGGGCGGTGCGCGACACCCAGCTCGGCGGCCGCCGGATCCGTACGGGAGATCTGCTGATCCTGGGGCTGGCCGCCGCGAACACCGACCCCCAGGTCCAGCCGGACTTCGACGAGGCGGGCTCCGACGGCAACCAGGCCCATATGTCCTTCAGCCACGGCGAACACGCCTGCCCCTACCCCGCGCCGGAAATCGCCGAGGTGATCGCCAAAGCGGCGGTGGAGGTGCTGCTCGACCGGCTTCCGGATGTGGTGCTGGCGGTCCCGGCCGAGGAGCTGGCGTGGCATCCGTCGGTATGGATGCGCGGTCTGGTCAGTCTGCCGGTCGAGTTCACCCCCGCCTACACGCCGATTCCGGCGATGGGCGCGCCGGGTTCGGTGTACGGCTGATCCGGGCGGGGCGATGTTTCACGTGAAACATCGGGTCCGCCCACCGCTACCCGGCCGGGGTGAACTCGACCGGCAGCGCATCCAGCCCCCGCGTGAACACCCCCTGCTCCCGCGGCTCCGCCCCCGGCGCCAGCGCCATGTCCGGCATCGCCTCCAGCAGCCGGGCCACGCCCACCTCGACCTCCGCCTTCGCCAGCAGCGCACCGACGCAGAAATGCCGGCCGAGGGCGAACGAGAGATGGGCGGCGGCCGCCGAGAAGGCCGTATCGGCCGACAGATCGCCGCGGCGGATGTCGAAGGTGTCCGGATCGGCATAACGCCGCTCGTCCCGCCCGGCCGCACCGATCAGACAGGTCACCGTCGATCCCGCGGGCACCTTGCCACCGCCGATGACGACGTCCTCCGCAGCCTGCCGCATGATCATGTGCACCGGCGGGGTGTAGCGCAGCGTCTCCGCGAACGCCGGCGCGATCAGCGAATGGTCCGCGCGCACCGCGGCCAGCTGTTCCGGATGCCGCAGCAGGTTGTGCACCAGGCTGGATATCGCCTTGTCGGTGGTCTCCCCGCCGGCCGTCAGCAGCAGGCTGCAGAACGCCTTGATGTCCTCATCGCTCATCCGCGTCCCATCGATCTCCGCGGCGCAGAGCGTGGAGAGCAGATCGTCGCCGAGGTTGTCCCGGCGTTCGCGGATGACCGGGAGCAGATACGCGGCGAACTCCTCGCGCGTGCGCAGTCCCGCCTCGGCGACGTGCGGGTCCTGGGCGAGGTTGCCGAGGAAGCCGATGATCGCCGTGTACCAGCGGTGGAAGCGCTCGTGATCGGCCCGGTCCAGCCCGAGCATGTCGACGATGACGTTGACGGGGAAGCGCGTCGCGAACTGCGCCACCAGATCCGCGCCGCCCGATGCGCGGAACTCGTCGATCAGCTGCCGGGCGTTGCGTTCGATGACCGGCAGGAACTGCTGCTCCAGGGTGGTGCCGCGGAACGCCGGTGCGACCAGTGCCCGGCGCACGGCGTGCTCGCGCCCGCTCATCTGGAGAATGGTGCGGCCGTGCACCGGCTCCAGCTGCCAGTCGTAGTTGTCCGTGGTGAACACCGGGTCCTTGAAGGCCCGTTCGACGTCGTCGTACCGCGAGAGGACATAGCTCCGGGTGGCCTCGTGGTACAGCAGCGGGAAGTCGTCCCGCAGCACGCGATAGGCGGCATACGGATCCGCGGCGAATTCCGGCGACAGGATGTCCGGCGCTTCTCGGTTCACGGGCACGGCTCTCCTCGGTAGGCGTACGGGACCCGGCCCGCGGCATCGCAGGCCCTCCGTACGTCCAAGATCGTCTCTGGGCTGTGCCGTGATCAAGAGGCGTGCCCCCGCAAGATCACCCGGCATCGGACGGAACGCGGCTCGCCCGGCCCGTGGCCCGGGTGCGGCCCGCCTCGCACACCTTCCCGCCCGCACCGCTCTGACCAGGCGCGATACGCCGTTTGACGGTAATGACAACGGTCACCGGTGCAGGCTTTGGATCTCCCGCCGAAGTGCGGTTTGCTTCCCTGCGACGCCCCAGGAAGGAGCGCGCCCATGACCGAGCACGCCCACCGCCACGGGAACGGCCACCAGCACACCGGCGGCCACTCCCACGGCCACTCGCACGGTGTGTCCCCGGACGCCGACCGCCGCTGGCTGCGCGCCGCGCTCGTGCTGCTCACCGCGTACATGGTGGTCGAGGTCGGCATCGGCGTACTGGCCCGGTCGCTGGCCCTGATCTCCGACGCCGCCCATATGCTCACCGACGCGGTGTCCATCATCCTGGCCCTGATCGCCATGCGGCTGGCCGCCCGCCCCGCCCGCGGCGGCTTCACCTACGGCCTCAAGCGCGCGGAAATCCTCTCCGCCCAGGCCAACGGCATCACCCTGCTGCTGCTTTCGGCCTGGCTCGGCTACGAGGCCGTCCGGCGGCTGATCGCGCCGCCCGAGGTGACCGGCGGACTCGTGTTCGTCACGGCCCTCTCCGGCATCGTCGTCAACCTCGTCTGCACCTGGCTGCTGTCCCGGGCCAACCGCTCCAGCCTCAATGTCGAGGGCGCCTACCAGCACATCCTCACCGACCTGTTCGGCTTCGTCGCGACCGCCGTCTCCGGTCTGATCGTCCTGACCACCGGCTTCCAGCGAGCCGACGCCATCGCCTCGCTCATCGTCGTCGCGCTGATGCTCAAGGCCGGTACGGGCCTGGTCCGCGAGTCCGGGCGGATCTTCATGGAGGCCGCCCCCGCCGGCGTCGACCCGGACGCGCTGGGCGACCATCTGGTGGCCGAGGACCAGGTCGTCGAGATCCACGACCTGCACATCTGGCAGATCACCTCCGGCCAGCCGGCTCTCTCCGCCCACATCCTGGTGGCCCCCGGCGGCGACTGCCACAAGGTCCGCCGCCGCCTCCAGGAACTGCTCAGCACCCAGTACGGCATCACCCACGCCACCCTCCAGGTCGACCACCTGGGCGAGGAGTCCACCGCCCCGGACGTCCTCACCCTCGGCCCGCGCCCCGCCGCCGAGTCCCCCACAGCCGACCACTGTGAGGACACCCACGGCCCGGTCCACCGGCCGGGGCCGCACCTGCACTGACCCCGCGTACACCGCTCGGCGTCCCCGTCTGCCGACGGGGCCGTCGGCCCGCTCCGCCTACGGCGTACCCGGTCACCCATTGGCACCGCCTCGGCTCGCGTCCGCCGTTGGTCCGGTTTTCCCTGAACACCCGACCAACTGGCCACCCCTCCCTCCGGAAGGAGCGGACGCGATGTCAGCGAGCGCACCCGTACGCCTGCGCGGCCGGGTGGCGGAGGCGGCGCGGCAGCCCGAACCGCCCCGTCGGCGGCCCGGCCGTGCGCTGGGTGCCTGTGCGCTGCTGCTCATCGGCACGCTGCTGCTGCCGCTGAGCCTGGCCACCGTCTGGGCGCGCAGCGAGCTGACCGACACCGACCGGTACGTCGCCACCGTCGCGCCGCTCGCCGCGAACCGTGCGGTCCAGGACGCCATCGTCCACGACGTCACCAACGGGGTGATGACCCATATCCACCTCGACGGACTGCTGCGAGCCATCCCGCGCGCCGAGCGGGCCGCGCTGCTCAAGCGCTTCACCCGCGGTCTGCGGGAATTCGTCGGCAAACAGGTCCGCCAGGTCGTCACCGGCCGGTCCTTCCCCGCCGTCTGGACCGGCGTCCACCGCACCGCCCACCAGGCCCTGGACGACAGCCTCACCGCCTCCGGCGACGCCCCGGTCACGCTCGACCTCACCCCGATCGTCGACCGGGTCCGCCATCAGCTCGCCGGCAACGGCCTGGGCATCGACATCGCCCACCGCATCCCCCGCCTGGGCGCCGAGGTCGTCCTGCTGCGCTCCCCCGACGTCCCCCGCGCCCGCCTCGCCTACCGGGCCGTCCGCACCGCCGCGCCCGTGCTCCCGTCGGCCGCGGCCCTCTTCCTGCTGGCCGGACTGCTGCTGGCGCGCCGCCGCCGACGGGCCCTGATCTGCGTGGGAACGGGCTGCGCCGCCACGGCCGCGCTGCTTGCGGTGGCGCTTGCGCTGGTACGCACGCGAGCCCTGGAGGGCCTGCCGGCCGTGATCCCGCGCGCCGCCGCGTCGGCGTATGCGGACACGCTCACCGGTTCGTTGCGGCACGGGGTGTGGCTGGTGATCGGCGCGGCACTGGTGACCACCGTGACGGCCGCGGCGGGGCCGCCTGCGGTGCGGGTGGCACGCGGGCTGTGCGCGGCATTCGGGACGCGGCCGGGGCCCACGTAGCGGCACGCGACCGGAATACGGCGACCGGCACGGCAGTCTAGGCTGCGTGCAACGAGATCGTGAGGCAGGTAGGGGGACCGACCCGGTGAACGAGCGTGACCGCACGACCTGCCAGTGGTGCCAAGGCACCGGCTACGTGACCCGCGCGCTGGCCTACTGTTCCGGCGTGGATCCGTTCCACGGCCCGGCCGAGACCGTGCACCGCGCGGGGGAATGCAAGCACTGCCGCGGGACCGGGGCGTACGACGCCCGGCAGGACCCCCTGCTGGAGCACTGGCGCGAGGAGGAGCCGGGGGACGAGGCGTAGGCGTGGTGCTGCCGCGGAGGTCTCAGATCGCCAGCACGGTCTTGCCCTGGGCCCGCCCCGTTCGGCTGGCCGCGAGCGCGTCGGGAGCCTCCTCCAGAGGGACCTCGCGCCCCACGAGGACGGTCAGGCGGCCCGCATCGACCTGGCCGGCGAGGATTTCCAGGAGCTGGGGGGAGGGGCGGTTGACGAAGTTGAAGCCGCGCAGGTTGTGTTCGGTCAGCACGTCCGCGTCGGCGGAGCCGATGAGGGAGACGGCCGTACCGCCATCGCGGACGGTCCGGGTCAGTTCGACGAATTCACCGGGGCCGCTGACCATGTCGATCAGGACGTCGACGCCGTCCGGATAGGCGGCCAGGACCTGGTCGGCGATCGGTCCCGCGGTGTGGTCGAAGGTCGCCGAGGCGCCCAGGTTCCGCATCAGCTCGGCCATCGCGGGGCGGGCGGTGACGAGCACCTCCGCGCCGCGGCCGGCGGCGAGTTGGGTGACGAAGGTGCCGACCCCGCCGGTGGCGCCGGTGATCAGCACCCGTCGGCCCTCGCTGATCCGGGTCTCCTCCACCAGGTTGTACGCCGTCATCCCGGCCGTCGGCACGGCGGCGGAGGTCGCATAGGTGACGCTGCGAGCGGCCTGCGCAAGTGACTGTTCGTTGGCGACCGCCAGTTCGCAGTACGAGCCGCCGCCGTGCTCCGGCCGCTGGAACTGGCCGAACACGGCGTCCCCGACGGTGAACCGCCGCACCCCGGTCCCCACCGCGAGCACTTCACCCGCCCCGTCCGAGCCCAGAACCAGCGGAAAGGCGACGGGGACGGAGCTGCCGAACGCGCCGTCGGCCAGCTTCCAGTCGATCGGGTTGAGTCCGGCGGCGGCCAGCCGTACCAGGACCTCGCCCGGCCCTGGCTCGGGCTGCGGCAGTTCCATGAGCTGAGGCTGTTCACCGAATGCGCTGACTGCTACGGCTCTCATGCGGCGTTCCCTTCCACCCTTCCCCGACCGGAGGCCACCGTGCTCCGACGGAGGTCACCGTTCCCCGGCCGGGGGTCACCCTGCCCCCACCGGAGGGCCGGAGTGGATCGTAAGCACGCCGGTGGGGCCGGATGCGGCAGGACGAGAGGCGGTGTTCCCGAAGCAACTCGTATGGACCGGATCCGGCGCCCGTTCGACGGTGTCGGCGCCGCGGACGGCTGCGCAGGCCCGCGGCGCCGACGTACAGCACGTCGCGGGGGACCACGACAGAGTTCGTGCGCCCGCGCTGCCTCATGGAATTCCGTGGTTCCTTGCTCTCACCAGTTCTCGCAATGCGACGGTCAGGTGCTTGCACCGGCGAAGGGCGTCCCTCGGGTACATATGACCCCATGCGCGTGCTGGTGGTGGAGGACGAGGAAGTCCTCGCGGAAATGATCGCCGAGGGCCTGCGCCGCGACGCGATCGCGGTCGATGTCGCCCACGACGGGCGAATGGCCCTGGAAAAACTGCGGTTCGGCGCCTACGACGTGCTCGTCCTGGACCGCGATCTGCCCGGCGTGCACGGTGACGGCGTGTGCCGGCGGGTGGTGTCGCAGGGGCTGCTGACCCGGGTGCTGATGCTGACGGCGTCGGGCACCGTACGGAACCGGGTAGACGGCCTGGGAGTGGGCGCCGACGACTACCTCACCAAGCCGTTCGCGCACGAGGAACTGCTCGCCCGGGTCCTGGCGCTCGGTCGGCGGGCGCGTCCCACGCTGCCGCCGGTCATCGAACGCGGCGGGGTCAGCGTCGACACCGCCCGCCGCCTCGCCCTCCGCGACGGCCGCCCGCTCCCCCTCTCCCGCACGGAGTTCGCGGTGCTGGAGGTGCTGCTGCGTGCCGAGGGCACGGTGGTCAGCGGCGACGACCTGATCGAGGAGGTGTGGGAGGAGCAGACCAGCTACCGCACCAACGCCGTCCGGGTCACCCTCAGCACACTGCGCGCCAAGCTGGGCGATCCGCCGGTGATCGAGACCGTGCCGGGGGCCGGGTACCGGATGGGCGGCGGGTGAGGGTTCCCCGGCTGCCCTGGCGATGTTTCACGTGAAACACGTACGGCCGACGGTTTCACGTGAAACATCGCCGCACATGGGCCATCGTCCACACGTCGGTGTTCGCCGCCCGTCCTTCCCTCATCGCTTGGGCAACAGCCCTTTTCCCACCAGGTAGTTGTGCGCCACATCCGCCGGTAGCCGCCGCCAGCTGTCCACCCGCGCGTTCAGCTGAGCCAGGTCGGCGGTGGTCAGTACCTTGTTGAGCCGATCGAGGGCGGCCGCCGCCCGTGCGCTGCCGGCGCGGGAGCGGTTGACGAGCGGGATGACGTTGTCGGCGTTCTGGAGCTTCCTGTCGTCGGTGAGCAGCACCAGACCGAACTGGCCGAGGGTGGCGTCCGTGCTGGTGGTGAGCACCATCTGGTCCTGGCCGTTCTGGACGGCCTGCTTGGCGGGGGTGGTACCGACGCCCTTCGGATCGACGGCGGTGACGGTGATGCCATAGACCCGGCGCAGCCCCGGAGCGCAGAACGGACGCTGGACGCATTCGTCCCCCGCCGCCAGCCGCACCGGCAGCTTGGCGCGGCCCAGGTCGCTGAGGGTGGCAAGGCGGTGCCGGGCGGCGTAGGAGGCGCTCACCGCGAAGGCGTTCTGGTCGACGGCCCGGCCGGCGGGCAGCGCCGTCAGGCCGCGGGGCCCGGTCAGCTTCCGCAGCGCGGCCATCGTCGAGCGGATATCCGGCGAGGCGACCGGTGCGGCGTGCGGCCCGTGTGTCTTGGAGTTGAGCCAGTCGGCGAGGGTGGCGGCGTACTCCGGGACGACATCGATCTGACCGCTCTCCAGCGCGGGTTCGTACAACTCGCGGTTGCCGACGGTGAGGAGGTCGGTGTGGTACCCCGCATGACCGAGCAGCGCCGCATACATCTGGGCCAGCAGCTCGCTCTCGGTGAACCCGGCCGAGCCGATGGACAGATGCCGGCTGTCCCCCGGCGAGGCGGTGATCGCGCCCCGCGTCTCCAGGGAGGGCCCGCCCGAGCAGCCGGCCAGGGCGGCGGAGCCCGCGAGGACGGCAAGGACCGCGAGGACGGCCGACCTCGGGGCGGCGGTACGAACCCTTGTCACCGGCCCCTCCTCACCGGATCCGCCGGCGTGCCCACGGCGGAGCGCACCAGCGCTGTCCCAGCTCGAACGCGGCCTCCATCAGCAGCGCGAACACCGCGACGATCACCGCCCCGGCAACCACCTGCGGGGTGCTGGCGAGATGGAACCCCGCGGTGATGATCCGGCCCAGCCCGCCGCCGCCCACCAGCGCGGCGAGCGTGGCGGTGGCCACCAGCTGGACGGCGGCGATCCGGACCCCGGTCAGGATCAGCGGGAACGCCAGCGGCACCTCGACCCGCCACACCAGCTGCGTCCCGGTCATCCCCATCCCCCGGGCGGCCCGCACCACGTCCTGGTCCACCTCCCGCATCCCCACATACGCATTGGTCAGCAGCGGCGGAATGGCGAACAGCACGAGGGCGATGACGGTGGGCCACTGCCCGTGGCGTCCGAGGGGGGTCAGCAGAAGCAGCACCAGTACGGCGAAGGTGGGCACCGCCCGGCCGATATTGGCGAGGTTGACGGCCAGCGCACCGCCGCGCCCGAGGTGGCCGAGGGTGAGCGCCACGGGCAGGGCGATCAGTGCGCTGAGGGCCAGGCAGGTGAACGTCAGGAACAGATGCTGTGCGAGCCGGTGCCAGACGCCGTTCTCACCGGACCAGTTGGCGGCGGTGGTCAGCCAGGACCACACCGGGGAAAGGGTGTTCACCCCCGCCGCCCGGATGCCGTGAGCGGCCGTCGGCCGCCCGCACCACCGGCCTTACGGGCCCGCGGGCGAGCCGTTCGGCCGGCTCGCCGCCAGGGCGTGAGGAGCCGTTCCACGCCGAGCAGCAGTAGGTCGAAGACGACCGCGAGGAGCACGCACAGCACGGACGCGGTGAGCACCTGCGCCTTGAAGAACGAGTTCATCCCGGCGTAGATGAGGTTGCCCAGCCCGCCGTAGCCGACGATGGCCCCGACGGTGGTGAGGGCGACCGCCGAGACGGTGGCGATCCGCAGCCCGGCCATCGCGGCGGGCAGCGCCAACGGCAGCTCCACGGCCAGCAGTTGCCGCATCGGCCCGTAGCCCATCCCGCGCGCCGCCTCCTTGGTCTCCGCCGGGACGCCGTCCAGCCCGGCGAGGAGGTTGCGGACGAGCAGGGTGAGCGAATAGAGGGCGAGGCCGACCACGACGAGGGTGGCGGAGAGGCCGTAGACCGGCAGCAGCAGCGAGAACATCGCCAGCGACGGAACCGTGTAGATCACCGTGGTGATGCCGAGCACCGGCCCGAGCATCCAGCGCCACCGCCTGGCCAGCAGCGCCAGCGGCACCGCGATCGCCAGCCCGAGCGCCACGGAGAGGACCGTCAGCTGGATGTGCTGGGCGACCGCGTCGAGCAGGATCTGCCGACGGGTGGTCAGGTAGCCGCCGCAGATCCAGTCGTTATGGGCCAGGCAGTCGTCGGGCGGCGGTGCGGTCACGGTACGAGTCCATCCCGGCGGGGCCGGGGGTGTCGCGCGGACCGCGTCCGATCGGGGAGCGGGGCGGGCCCGTCGGCGCATCCGCGGTCTTCCGTCGGCCGCGGCTCTCGCGGTACACACGCCGGGTGCACACGTCGGGTGCACGTGCAGCTACACATGCCGGTATACACGCCGTGAATACACGATGTGTATAGTGCCGTGAGTTCGTTCGCTCCGGGTTCGTTCGCTCCGAGTTCGTGCGCTCCGAGTTCATTCGCCGAGTTCGTCCCGGAGGCCGTCGGCCGGTCGGGGCGGCGGGGGAGCGCCTTGCCGCTCCGCCCACTCCTCCCCGAAACCGCAGGTCAGATCGATTCCGTAGCCCGTCCGCGTCCGAAAGAGACCCGCATGCCGAAGCAGAAGTCCGCGGCCCGCAGCACGTCCATAGCCGGGCTGCTGGCGGCCACCTCCCTCGTCCTGGCCCTCAGCAGCTGCGCAAGCTACGACGTCACCGCACCGGCCGACGCCCGCGCCGACGCCCCGGCGTCCGACGGCAAGAACGGCGAGGGCGCCAAGAAGGCCGCCTCCGGCGTCGACTGCGCCAAGGCCAAGTGCGTGGCGCTCACCTTCGACGCCGGCCCCAGCGAGAACACCAGCCGGCTGCTCGACATCCTCAAGAAGGAGAAGGTGCACGCGACCTTCTTCATGCTCGGCAAGAACCACATCGCCGAGCGCCCCGCGGAGGTCAAGCGGATCGACGCCGAGGGCCACGAACTGGCCAACCACACCTGGTCACACAAGATCCTCACCGATATCGAGCCGGCCGAGGCCAAGCGGGAGCTCTCCCGCGTCCAGGACGCCGTCAAGAAGATCACCGGCAAGACACCCAAGCTGATGCGCCCGCCGCAGGGCCGTACCAATGAGGACGTCTCCCAGGTCAGCAAGGAGCTTGGCCTGGCTCAGGTGCTGTGGAGCGTGACGGCCAAGGACTACCAGACCACCGACTCCAAGCTGATCACCAAGCGCGTGCTGGACCAGACCGAGCGCGACGGGATCATCCTGCTGCACGACATCTACAAGGGCACCGTCCCGGCCGTCCCCGGCATCATCAAGCAGCTGAAGCAGCGCGGCTACACGATCGTGACCGTCTCGCAGCTGCTGTCCCCGGCCAAGCCCGAGCCGGGGATGGTCTACCGCCCGTAGGGACGTACGGCGTGCGGCACGCGGAATACGGGGCGGCACGCAGCAACACGGCATACGAAAGGGGCGCCGGTACCGACCGGCGCCCCTTCGTCTCACTGCGGCCTCAGCCCCGCGGCTGCTCCGCCTCCACCCGCTTGCGCTCGGCCGCACCGGGCGTCGCGACCGGCGCGTTCGACGGCGCCGCCCCCTTCCCCTGGGCCTGTCCCTTGCCCGGGGCCTGCCCCTTCGGCGGTACGGTCCCCGGCTTGTGCGGCGGCTTCGCGGCCTCGGTGTCCTGCGGGAAGGTCAGCTGCTGGCTCTGCCACTCCAGCGCCGACACCACCTCGCGCCGCCAGGTCGCGAACTGGTGGCTGCCGTGCGGCAGGATGATCGAGTCGACCGTCATCGGCGGCTTGACGGCGTGGATGAACTTCATCGTCTCGCCGTAGTCCTGCTCGCCCTTGCGGCTGCTGGCCACCAGCGCGGAGATCTGCGGCGCGGGCAGGTGCTTGAGCCGCCACAGCAGATCGTGCTCCCGCTGCCGCTTCGCGCCCTCGGCGCCGGCACCGAAGAGGCTGCCGGTGGTGAGGTCGTCCTTGATGGAGTAGTCGCCGGAGAGCGAGACCGCCGAGGTGTAGACCTTCGGGTTGCGCATCGCCAGCTGGAGCGAGCACGAACCGCCGGACGAGTATCCGAACGCACCCCATGCGCTGGGGTCGTGGCCGACCCGGTAGGCCGACTTCATCGCGTCCGGCAGGTCCTTGGTGAAGAACGTCTCGGCCTTCGGCCCGCCCGGCACATCCACGCACTCGGTGTCGCGCGGCGGCGCGATCGTCGGCCGCACCATCACGATCACGGTCGGCTGCATCCGGCCCTGGGCGATCAGCTGGCCGGCGTGCTGCGGCACCTGGAGGTGCTGCGCGAGGTTCATGATGCCGCCCGGATAGCCGCTGATCATGACCATGACGGGGAACCGCTGGCGGTGGAACTGCTGCTGGAAGTACTGCGGCGGCAAATAGACGAAGCCCGGGTTGATGGCCCGGGTACGGCGGCCGATGATCCGTACGGACTCGACCTTGCCCACCTTGCTGGCGGGGCCCTTGGGCAGTCCGGTCACCCGGTCGAGGCCCTGCGGACCGGCCGGCTGGATCAGACCGCCCTTGATGTTGCCGACCGACGCGTACGCGCCGCCGTTCTGGCTCACCGAGGCCGGCGCCTCCTCGTTGTTGCCCAGCAGCTCATCCCAGCTGCCGTAGAACTCGAAGCTCGAATTCACCGCGAGGGCGAGCGCGCACACGATCGACAGCTGAGTAGCCACGATGGCGCCGAGCCGGCCCAGCACGGGCCGCACCCCATCCCGTGCCAGCCGGGGCCAAGCCCACACCGTGGCAGCCACACAGGCCAAAGCCAGCACGATCACTGTGATTTCGAGCGACTGACTGGTCAGCCCCATGCGCCCACATCTCCCGTCACCCTCGCAAGGGTTCTTGCCTACGTACCGGCCGCCTAGAGGCACAACGGGCGGCTCGGGACAATGGTCACCGGAGAAGACGGGCACACCTGCGCATCGGATACCTGAGCGACTCAGTTCTTACCTACCTCTTGCTCAACCGTTTCCGGCGCGTGATGTGTTGGCGTGGTACAGAGCCGGTCGGACCGGCGCACGGTGACGCCGACCCCGGGGGAGGCTGTGGCCGAATATCTCCCCCGGCGGCCGGAAATCGGCACGCAGTTTCGGACCGGTGGCCGGAAATCGGTGATACCCGGAAAACGAGCGAAGTAGGTGCCCGTACACACCGATTGATCACCGGCCACGGATCACCGCTCGGGCATCACTGATCACGCGCCACGGATCGCGTATGCCACCTCACCCATGACACCCCAGTCATGACATCCCCGTCATGACAGCTGACGTCTGACAGATTGCGCATGACAGATCACGCATGACGGTTCGCACATCACTAACGGCAGACCGCTGTCCCCACACTGCGGGTCATTAACGCCGAATACCGAACAACGGCGAACGAGGTGACAACACCTTCGATTTCCCACGCCGCATGAGTCCTGTCCGCCCGGCGGCACCGCAATCACGACTTCCGTCGAATGCCCGGCCGATACGATTCCGCGTAACACCGTTCGAACGGTCCATCCCTTCCGTACGCAGGGGCAATGGCCGGCCGCCGCTCCAGACCCCCGGATCGCCCGCCACACAAGGCCCGGGGTCCCACGATGAGGCCGGTGCAGGCCGCTACCCTTACGTATCCGTCCTGGTCAGGGACATGTCTGCCTTTCACGGACATGCGCCGCACCCACCACACGCAAGAGAGGTTCGCCGATGGGCATTCGGAGTCTGCTGCGCAACGCTTTCGGCCGCTCCAAGGCGGCCCGCGAAGAATCCGCCGCGGCACGGCACGGAGCCGATACGACGCCGGAATCGGCAACAATCCCGGAGGCCCGCGAGGAATCCTCCCCGACCCCCACCGCCGAACCCGAAGTCCCCGCCGCCCGTACGGCCCCGAGCGAGACGCCTGCCACGCCCACTCTTCCCGCACAGGGAAGCCCGGTGGACCGGATTGCGGAGGCCGCGGACGCGACGACTTCTTCGGCGCGGGAAGACATCGCGCCGGTTGAGGAGCCGACGGCGGCCGGTGCGTCCGTGGGGGCCGACGAGACGGCCGGGGCCGGTGCTGCCGACGAGCCCGCCCCGGTCGGCGACGACGCCGTCACGGAGGCCCCTGCGGCGGCCCCGGTGGCCGAGCCCGCGGCGGGTGCGGAGCCCTCCGTGACGGAGCCCGAGGAGGCCGAGGAGGCCAAGCCGACGGAGGCGCTCGCATCGGCCGGGTCCGCCGACTCCACGGACACGGCGGCGTCCCCCGAGGACGTCTCCGCCCTCGTCAGCCGGGCCTTCGACAGCGCCCCGGCAAAGCCTGAGCCCGAGCCCGCGGCCGAGCCGGCGGCAGAGCCCACTCCGGACCCCGAGCCCGTAGCGGACACCGCGCCCGCGGCCGACCCGGAGCCGGAGGTCGCTCTGGACCCGGAGCCGGAGGCCGAGCCCGCGGCCGAGCCGCAGGCCACTCCCGAAACGGAAGCCGAAGCCACCCCCGCCCCCCTCTCCCTCACCAAGGTGGAAACCACCGCCCCCGCCCTCGTCCCCCTCTACAAGGCCGCCTCCGCCACCCTGGCGAAGCACCACCTCGGCACCCAGCGCGCCGCCGTCTACCTGGTCCTCGACCGCTCCGGCTCGATGCGCAACTACTACAAGGACGGCACGGTCCAGAACCTCGCCGAACAGGCCCTCGGCCTCTCGGCCAACCTGGACGACGACGGCATCGTCCCCGTCGTCTTCTTCTCCACCGATGTCGACGGCACCGCCGACCTCGATCTGAGCAACTACGAAGGCCGCATCGAGGAGTTGCACTCCGGTCTCGGCCACATGGGGCGTACGAACTACCACTGGGCCATCAATGCCGTGGTCGAGCACTACAAGAAGTCCGGCAGCACCGCCCCCGCCTTTGTCATCTTCCAGACCGACGGCGCCCCGACCTCCAAGCCGGCCGCCGAAAAGGCGCTCTGCGAGGCCGCAACGCTTCCCATTTTCTGGCAGTTCGTCGGATTCGGGGACCCGGACGCCAAGGGTTTCGACTTCCTGCGCAAGCTCGACGATCTGGCCGTTCCGGAAAAGCGCGTCATCGACAACGCCGGCTTCTTCCACGCCGGGCGCGACCCCCGCGCCCTGTCCGCCGACGAGCTCTATCAGCAGCTGATGGTCGAATTCCCGGAGTGGCTCACCGAGGCCCGTACGGCCGGCGTCCTCAAGGACAACTGACCGATATCCCTCGCCCTTACGGGCCCACGTGCCGCGGCCGGATCCCCCTCATCGGGATCCGGCCGCGGCCGTTTTCCCGGCATACGGCCGAAATCCCCACCCCCGTTGACCACGCCGTATGGCAAGATCTCCCGGGTTCTTCCGGCCCGGCTTCCCATAGCGCGCCGACCAGCGTCAAGGACCGAAGAACATCGGCATCACGGCACAGCGCCGGGCAGTACAGCACGCGCAGCACGGAAAACGGGGGATATTCGCATGAGCATGCACCAACCGCCGCCACCTGGCTTCGGAAACGCACCGGGCTACGGCGCACCGCCCGGAATGCCGCCCGGCGCACCGCCCGGAATGCCGCCCCAGCCGCAGGCGCCCGGCCCGTACCCCCCTCAGACTTTCGGGACACCGCAGCAGGGCCCGTACGGCTGGGGCGGTCCGGGAATGCCCCCGCCCCCGCCGAAGCGAAATGCCGGAAAGGTATGGGGAATCATCGGGGGCATTGCCGCGGTGCTGCTGGTGGGCAGCGTCGCTTCCGTGGCCCTTTCCGCGGGCGGCGGATCGCACGGCGGCTCCGACGGGCCGAAGTACAAGGTCACGGTGCCGCAGGCGCTCGCCGGCGGCGAGTACACACTCGCCAAGGACATCTCCCAGCAGGCCGATGCCCAGGTGCCGCACGACGGAGCGGGCGCCCATGACATCAAGTCGGTGGGTGGGCAGTACACCAGCGGTACGAAGGTGCTGGCCATGATCGGCCTCTACGGCAGCATCGACGATCCCGACGTAGCGGTGGACCACACCATTCGGGGCATGAAGAACAGCGGTTCCACAGAAGTCGCCGTCCCGGAAAAGGAGTTCACGCCGAAGGGCGGCGGGGGCCCGGTGACCTGCGGGGTGGACGTCCGCCGGACAGCCGGGCAGAAGATCACCATGCCTTTCTGTGTGTGGGCCGATTCCAGCACCAATGTCAGCGTCGTCGAAACCGACACCGCGGATCTGGCGAAGGACCCGCAATCCGTCGACCTCCAGGAATTTGCCGACAAGACGGCCAAGGTCCGCACCGAGGTGAAGAAGCCCCTCGGCTGACACGACGGCTGAACGCTCTCCGTACCCGCCACCAGGCGCTTTCGCCCCCGTCTGCCTACGCTGTTTGAGGGAAGTGCTCCGGCCGACGACCGGCGGAGGCGGATAGCGATGAGCCAGGCGGAAAACCCTCGCCCTCTTCCGAGCTGGGCGGCGCCGCCCGATCCCCGCCGCTGGTGGGCCCTTGTCGTCATCGCGATCGCCCAGCTCATGGTCGTCCTGGACGCCACGATCGTGAATATCGCGCTCCCCTCGGCGCAGCATGATCTCGGGATATCGGATGCGAATCGGCAGTGGGTGATCACTGCCTACACGCTCGCCTTCGGCGGGCTCCTGCTGCTGGGCGGGCGCATTGCCGATCTGGTGGGACGGAAAAGGACCTTCATGGTCGGGCTGGTCGGATTCGCCGCGGCGTCGGGACTCGGCGGCGCGGCGACCTCTGCCGGCTTGTTGTTCGGGGCGCGGGCCTTGCAGGGCGCATTCGGGGCGTTGCTGGCGCCGTCCGCGCTGTCCCTGCTGACCACGACTTTCACGAAGGGACGGGAACGGAGCAAGGCGTTCGGCATTTACGGAGCCATCGCGGGCGGCGGCGCGGCCATCGGGCTGATCGCAGGGGGCGTTCTGACGGAGTACCTGACGTGGCGATGGTGTTTGTACGTCAACGTTCCGGTCGCCGTGATCGCCCTCGTGGGCGCCACGGTCTTTCTGCGGGACAAGCGGGACAAGGCCGGGGCCCGGCTGGATGTGGTGGGCGTACTGCTCGGATGCGGCGGGCTGGTCGCCATCGTCTACGCGTGCAATGAGGCGGAACCGCACGGCTGGGGTGACAACTGGGTGGTCGGGCTGCTGGCGGGCGGGGTGGCGCTGCTCGCCGTTTTCGCCTGGTGGCAGACGCGGGCCCGATATCCGCTGCTGCCCCTGCACATCGTCCGCAACCGGAATCGCGGCGGGGCCTTTCTGACCATGGCGCTGACGACGATCGCCATGTTCGGAATGTTTCTGTTCATGACGTATTACCTCCAGACCGTGCTCGACTATTCGCCGGTGAGGACGGGGCTCGCCTATCTGCCGATGACGGCGGCGATCGTCATCGGCTCGACGCAGATCTCCGCCCGGCTGCTGCACCGCCTCGCGCCCCGGTGGCTGATGGTCCCCGGCGCGCTGCTCGTCGCCGGCGGGCTGTACTCGCTGACGTATCTGACCGCCCGGCCCGCGTACGCCTCGCATGTCCTGCCCGCCGAGCTGCTGGTCGGGCTGGGGATGGGCCTGATCTTCATGCCGGTGATGGCGACGGCCACGTTCGGGGTCGCACCGCAGGACTCCGGGGTCACCTCCGCCACGGTCAACACCTCGCAGCAGGTGGGGGGTTCGATCGGTACGGCGCTGCTCAACACGATCGCCGCCTCGACCAGTGCGACGTACCTCGCGGTCCATCTGGCACAGGCGGCACGGCACACCGCCGGCCGGACCCTTCCTCCCGCGGTGCGGGGCGCGCTGGTGAAGGACGGGGTGGTGCACGGGTTCTCGGCGGCGATCGGGGTGGGCTCGGCGATCATGCTGCTGGCCGCGCTGGTGGCGGGGCTGATGGTCACCGGCCGGGCCGCCAAGCCGCCCGTCTCGGCGCCGGCACCCACCGCCTCGGACGCCCACCGGTGAGCGCGGGCCCCTGCCCGCGCCGAATCCGCCGGAAAATGCCCGCGCGGCCCCCCATCCCAAGTCCAGTACGATATTGACGTTTGGTAAAGCAAACCCTCACTCACCGTAGCGACTTGGGAGCAGCCGGCAATGGCTCGACACCTCATCACCAGCGCCCTTCCGTATATCAACGGGATCAAGCACCTGGGCAACATGGTGGGGTCCATGCTCCCGGCCGATGTCTACTCCCGCTATCTGCGGCAGCGCGGGCACGAGGTGCTCTACATCTGCGCCACGGACGAGCACGGCACCCCGGCCGAGCTGGCCGCGAAGGAGGCCGGGCAGTCGGTCGCCGCGTTCTGCGCGGAGCAGCACGACAAGCAGAAGGCGATCTACGAGGGTTTCGGGCTGCGGTTCGACTACTTCGGGCGGAGCTCGTCGCCGGAGAACGTCGAGCTGACCCAGCGCTTCGCACGCAAGCTGCACGAGAACGGCTTCATCGAGGAGCGGGCCATCCGGCAGGTCTACTCGATCGCCGATGAGCGCTTCCTGCCCGACCGCTACATTGTCGGCACGTGTCCGCACTGCGGCTACGACAAGGCGCGCGGCGACCAGTGCGAGAACTGCACCCGGGTGCTCGACCCGACCGATCTGATCGAGGCGCGGTCGGCGATCAGCGGCAGCAGCGAGCTGGAGGTGCGCGAGACCAAGCACCTCTTCCTGCTCCAGTCGAAGCTCCAGCACGAGGTCGAGCGGTGGATCGACGAGAGCAGCGCGGAGTGGCCGACGCTGGCCTCGTCCATCGCCCGCAAGTGGCTGACCGAGGGGCTCCAGGACCGCGCCATCACCCGCGACCTGGACTGGGGCGTCCCGGTGCCGGCGGATGTGTGGCCCGAGCTGGCGGCCGAGGGCAAGGTCTTCTACGTCTGGTTCGACGCCCCGATCGAGTACATCGGCGCGACGAAGGAGTGGTCGGACCAGGCGCCGGACGAGCGGGACTACGCCTCGTGGTGGTACGAGGCCGATGACGTCCGGTACACGGAATTCATGGCCAAGGACAATGTGCCGTTCCACAGCGTGATGTTCCCGGCGACGCAGATCGGCACCCGGGAGCCGTGGAAGAAGGTCGACTTCCTCAAGGCCTTCAACTGGCTGAACTACTACGGCGGGAAGTTCTCCACCTCGCAGCGTCGCGGCATCTTCACCGACGCGGCGCTGGAGCTGCTGCCGGCCGACTACTGGCGCTACTTCCTGATCGCCAACGCCCCCGAGTCGGACGACACGTCCTTCACCTGGGAGCTGTTCTCCTCGTCGGTGAACAAGGACCTCGCCGACACGCTCGGGAACTTCGTCAACCGTGTCCTGTCCTTCTCCCGCAAGCGGTTCGGGGACGAGGTCCCGGCGGGCGCGGAGGCCGGGGCGGCGGAGCAGAAGCTGGGCGAGGAGATCGCCGGGCTGCTGGCCGAGTACGAGGGCCACATGGAGGCACTTCAGTTCCGTAAGGCGGCCGCCTCGCTGCGCGCCCTGTGGAGCGCGGGCAACTCCTACCTGGAGGAGAAGGCCCCGTGGCTGGAGATCAAGACCGACAAGGACGCGGCGGCACTGACGCTGCGGACGGCGATGAACCTGATCCACCTCTACTCGGTGGTCTCCGAGCCCTTCATTCCGGCCTCGGCGCAGGCGATGCGCGAGGCGTTCTCCCTGGAGAACGACACGGCGCAGTGGGTCTCCCCGGAGGAGGCGAAGGCCCTGGCCTCGGTGCCGGCCGGGACGCCGTTCACCGTGCCGCCGGTGCTCTTCGCGAAGATCAGCGAGGACGATCTGGAGTCCTACCGCGAGCGGTTCGGCGGGGACGCGGACTAGCAGCCGCAGCACGGGCGTGAGCGACGCCCCCGGACCGGGTTCGGTCCGGGGGCGTTCGCGTACGGGTCGCAAGCCCGCTCCCCTACGAGAAAGGCCCGGAACCGTCACCGGTCCCGGGCCCCTCCCCTTACGTCACTTGGTCGGCTTGTACGGCGTCGGCTTCGCCGGTCCCGTACGGATGCTCAGGTGCAGCTCCTTGAGCCGGGCCTCGTCGACGTCGCTCGGGGCGCCCATCAGCAGGTCCTGGGCGTTGCCGTTGAGCGGGAAGGCGATGGTCTCGCGGATGTTGGGCTCGTCGGCCAGCAGCATGACGATGCGGTCGACGCCGGGGGCGATACCACCGTGCGGCGGGGCGCCGAACTTGAAGGCGCGGAGCATGCCGCCGAACTCGGCCTCGACGGTCTCCTTGTCGTAGCCGGCGATCCCGAACGCCTTGTACATCACCTCGGGCTCGTGGTTACGGATCGCGCCGGAGGACAGCTCGGTGCCGTTGCAGACGATGTCGTACTGCCAGGCCAGGATGTCCAGCGGGTCCTTGGTCTCCAGCGCCTCCAGGCCGCCCTGCGGCATGGAGAACGGGTTGTGCGAGAACTCGATCGCGCCGGTGTCCGCGTTCTTCTCGAACATCGGGAAGTCGACGATCCAGCAGAAGCGGAACTCGTCCTCGACGAAGTGACCGGCGCGCTTGGCGGCCTCGACGCGGACCGCGCCCATGATCTTGGAGACCTCGTCGAAGTCGCCGGCGCCGAAGAAGACGGCGTGGCCGGGCTTGAGGTCCAGCGCGTCGACCAGCGACTTGATGTCGTCCTCGGTGAGGAACTTGGCGATCGGGCCGGTCAGCGCGTTGTCTTCGCCGACGCGGACCCAGGCCAGGCCCTTGGCGCCCTGCTGGACGGCGAAGTCACCCAGCTGGTCGAAGAACTTCCGCGGCTGGCCGGCGGTGTCCGGCACGGCCAGGGCGCGGACGTGCTTGCCCGCGAACGCCTTGAAACCGGAGCCCGCGAAGACCTCGGAGACATCCACCAGCTCCAGCTCGGCGCGCAGGTCCGGCTTGTCGGAGCCGTACTTGAGCATCGCCTCGCGGAACGGGATGCGCGGGAAGGGCGAGGTGACCTTGCGGCCGTTGCCGAACTCGGTGAACAGCTCGGTCATCAGCTGCTCCACGGGCCGGAAGACGTCCTCCTGCTCGACGAAGCTCATCTCGACGTCGAGCTGGTAGAACTCGCCGGGCGAACGGTCGGCGCGGGCGTCCTCGTCGCGGAAGCAGGGCGCGATCTGGAAGTAGCGGTCGAACCCGGCGATCATCAGCAGCTGCTTGAACTGCTGGGGGGCCTGCGGCAGCGCGTAGAACTTGCCGGCGTGCAGGCGGGAGGGGACCAGGAAGTCGCGGGCGCCCTCGGGGGAGGTCGCCGACAGGATCGGCGTCGCCATCTCGTTGAAGCCGAGCGCGACCATCTTGTGGCGGATGGCGGAGATCACCGCGGTGCGCAGCATGATGTTGCGGTGCATCCGCTCGCGGCGCAGGTCGAGGAAGCGGTACTCGAGGCGCTTCTCCTCGTTGACGCCGTCGTCCGCGTTGATCGTGAAGGGGATCTGCTCGGCGGCGCCGAGGATCTCGACCTCCGTGACCTCGATCTCGACCTCGCCGGTGGGCAGCTCCGGGTTCACGTTCTCCGCGCCGCGCGAGACGACCTTGCCGTCCACGCGGACGACCGTCTCCTTCGTCAGCTTGTCCAGCGCCTCGGCGGCCGGGGTGCCGGGGCGGGCGACGAGCTGCGTGATGCCGTGGTGGTCGCGCAGATCGATGAAGAGGATGCCGCCCAGGTCACGTCGATTGTGCAGCCAGCCGCTGAGGCGGACGTCCGTGTCGACGTCCGCGGCCCGGAGCTCGCCGCAGTTATGGGACCGGTACCGATGCATCGCTCATCCAAGTCGTCGCGATCGAGGTGGGGAGTTTGTGGGAGGGCCGACCACAGGGCGCATGCGGATGCAGATGCCCGGTCGCCCGCCCCGTGGATCACCCGAAAGGCCACCCCAGGATTGACATAACCGCTCCAGGTTACCGTCCCTGCCCACCCCGCTTCATTGACATAGACGCAACGCCGTCCCCAGAGGTGAGGCACACCGCCCCTGAGGTGAGGAGGATCGCCGCGGCTGGGACGATGGTCGGGGCCGGCTCACCGGCCGTGTCCCGCCGGGGCTCGCTGGTCGGGCTCCGCCGAACCCACCTAAAGTGAGGCAATGCGCACCAAGGAGCTCCTGGCCGCCATCGCGACCGGCCTGTGGCGCTGGGACAACGCCTCGGGACGGGTGACGCTCGACGGCGAAGCCGCCCGGCTGCTGGGGCTGCCCGCGAAGCCCGTGGAGCTCAGTGAGGCCGCCGTACGCTCCCGTTTTCATCCCGTCGACTTCGCGGAGATCAACGGGGTGGTGCAGCTGGCGGTCTCCGAGGAGACGGTCGCCGAAGCGCGGCTCCGCATCGTGGACGAGCGCGGCCGGGTGCAGCGGATCGTGCGCTCCCGCTCCCGGCCGCGGCTGGTGAACGGCGATTTCGAGCTGGTCGGCACGCTCCAGGAGGTTCCCGAGCCGCATCCCGGCTCCTCCGCCGCGCACACCCCCGTCACCGGCGACTGGCGGCGCTCACGCGAGGCGTTCCTGCTGGACGCGGGGCGGGCACTGGCCGAGGCGCGGTCGACCGCCGAGGTGCTGCGGGTCGCGGCCGGGCTGTCCATGCCCGGCTTCATGCCGGACGGCCTGGCGGTCTTCGGCATCGAGGGCGACCGGATCTCGGTCATCGGCCATCACGGGCACGAGCCGGGCGACGAGAGGCCGTTCATGGACATGCCGCTGGCCACCGAATATCCGGCCGCCGAGGTCATCCGCACCGGCCGGGCGATCTATCTGCCCACGCCGGAGGACTACCGCCGCCGCTATCCCCGCACCTGGCCGCTGGCCGCCCCGTTCGGCCGGACCTCCTGGGCGTTCCTGCCGCTGGTGAATGCCGGGCGGACGATTGGGGCCTGGATGGCGGGGTTCGCGCAGCCGGTCACCTTCTCGCCGGACGAGCGCTCGGTGCTCACCACCGTGGCCCGGATGCTGGCGCAGGCGCTGGCCAGGGCCGGGTTGCAGGAGTCGCAGCAGGAGCTGGCGGTCGGTCTGCAACGCAGCATGATGCCGACGGTGCAGCCGGACATCCCGGGGATGTCGGTGGCGGCGCGTTATGTGCCGACCGGCGGCGGGCTGGAGGTGGGCGGCGACTGGTACGACATGATCCCGCTGCCGTCCGGGCGGACCGCGCTGGTCATCGGGGACGTCCAGGGCCATGACGTACGGGCCGCGGGGCTGATGGGACAGCTGCGGATCGCCCTGCGCGCGTACGCCTCCGAAGGCCACCATCCCGATGCGGTGCTCTCCCGCGCCTCCCGCTTTCTGGCCGGGATCAACGAGACCGAGGCCCGCGGCCAGGGCGATCCGCGCTTTGCGACCTGTCTGTACATCGAGGTGGATCCGGCGACCGGGCTGCTGGACGTCGCGCGGGCCGGTCATCCCGATCCGGCGGTGCGGCTGGGCGACGGCACGCTGCTGGTCCGCCCGACCGCGGGCGGGCTGCCGCTGGGCATCGATCCGGACACCGACTACCCCACGACCAGGTTCGTGCTGGAGCCCGGCGAGACGATGCTGGTGTGCACGGACGGGCTGATCGAGACCGGCGGCCACGATCTGGAGACCGGCTGGGCGCGGCTGCGCGCGATCATCGAGGCGTACGACGGCGGGGCGGATCCCGAGGGCCTGGAGAAGATGGCCGACGCCCTGGTGCAGGCCGTCCACGGGCCGTCGTCGCACTACACCACCGGGCCGCTGGTGGACCGTCGTGAGGACGACATCGCGGTGCTGCTGCTGCATCGTGAGGGCGGCAGCTGCGGGGTGGGGACCGGCGGCCGGATCGTGCAGCCGGTACGGCGCGCCGTGCTGTCCGTCGCGCAGGCCGAGCCGGAGCGGATAGCACAGGCCCGCGCCCAGGTCCGGGACGTGCTGCACGACTGGGCCGATGCGGACCAGGTGGACTCGGCGGTGCTGATGGTCTCCGAGATGGTCACCAACGTCCTGATGCACACCGACGGCGATGCCCTGCTGGTCGCCGAGATCTCCGGCGAGCGGGGCGCCCGCCGCCTACGGGTCGATGTGGCCGACGGCAGCGATGAGCTTCCGCACCGCCGCAGCCCCGGCGAACTGGCGTCGTCGGGGCGCGGTTTGATGCTGCTGGAGCTGCTGGCCGGGGCGTGGGGCGTGGACCCGCGCGGGGACGGCAAGTCGACGTGGTTCGAGCTCTACGAGGACGCCGGGGACGGCGGCCTGCCGCCGCTGGATCCGGGCGCGCCGGGCGGCGGGGCGTCGCCGGAGCCGGGGCCCGATGAACCGGACGCCTCCGGTCCGTCCGTGCCGGAGCCCGCCGCGTAGTGCCCGCGCAGCTCGTGGAGCACGCCGCAGGCGGCGGCCGTCAGCGGTACGGACAGCAGCATGCCGAGGACACCGGCGACGCTGGCGCCCGCGGTGATCGCCAGCATCACGATCGCCGGGTGCATCTGGACCGTACGGCTCTGGATCATCGGTTGCAGGACATGGCCCTCCAGGACCTGCACGGCCAGGACGACGCCCAGCGTCCAGAGCGCGATCACAAAGCCCCGGTCGGCCAGTGCGACCAGGATCGCCACCGCACCCGAGATGAAGGCGCCGAGGTAGGGGATGTAGGCGCCGACGAAGACCAGCGCGCCCAGGCCGACGGCTCCCGGCACCTGAAGGATCAGCAGTCCGATGGTGATGGCGAGGGCGTCGATCAGCGCGATGAAGGTGGTGCCGCGCATGAAGCCCTCGATGGCCTGGAAGCCCCGGCGGGCCATCCGCTCCAGCTGTGGTGCGGAGCGGCCGGGCGCCCAGTCGTGCAGCGCGCCCACGGCCTTGTCCGAGTCGCGCAGGAAGAAGAACGTCAGCAGCAGGGCGAGGACGCCCGCGGCGATGGCCTGGCCGACGACGCTGAAGCCGGCCAGCAGACCGGAGGCCGCGGTGCCACCGAACTTGCTGACCAGGCTCTTGGCGTTGGTGGCGAGGTCGTTGAGCGAGGTCCCCGCCGTACCGAAGTAGGTGGAGAGGTCCTTGGCGGCCTGTTTGAGCGACGCGATGATCTGGTCACCGCTGTCGATCAGCGCGCTGACCACGATGTAGCCCGCGCCGCCGACCACGATCATCAGAACGGCGCAGGTCAGCCCGGCCGCCAGGGATCGGTTGAACCGCATCCGCACCAGCCGCCGGTAGAGCGGCCCGAGCAGCCCGCTGCCCAGCAGCGCCAGCAGTACGGGAGTGACTGCCGCGCTCAGCTCGACGCACAGCCACACCCCGACCGCCAGCACGGACGAGACCAGCAGCCCCACCGCACACCAGGCTCCGGCCCGTCGGGCTTCGATGGGCAGCAGCGGCTGTTCCGCGTCAGAGTCGTTTCGCACCGGTCCAGTCCACCACGCACAGCAGCCCGGACGCGGAGCCCGCGACGGGCGGGGCGATGTTTCACGTGAAACAGGGGCGGTGTTTCACGTGAAACACCGCCCCTGCCTGCTGATCTGCCGCCGTATCAGCGCGCGTCGGCGGGGATCGTCCCGAGCCTTCCGGCCTGGAAGTCCTCGAAGGCCTGGGCCAGTTCGGCGTGGGTGTTCATCACGAACGGGCCGTAGTGCATCATCGGCTCGCGAATCGGCAGCCCACCGAGGAGGACCACCTCGAAGTTCGGGCTGCGCGACTCCTGGGAGTCGTCCGCCCGGATCGTGAGCGAGTCTCCGTCACCGAACACCACCGCCTGCCCCATCCGGAACGGGCGGCCCTGTGCACCGGCCGAGCCGCGTCCGGCCAGGGCATAGGCGAGCGCGTTGAAGTCCGTGCGCCACGGCAGGGTCACCTCGGCGCCCGGGTTCACCGTCACATGCATCATCGTGATCGGCGTATGGGTGATGCCCGGCCCCTGGTGGCCGTCGATCTCACCGGCGATCAGCCGCAGCAGGGCGCCGCCGTCGGCCGAGGTCAGCAGCTTGACCTGGCCGCCGCCGATGTCCTGGTAGCGCGGGGCCATCATCTTGTCGCTCTTGGGCAGGTTCACCCACAGCTGGAGGCCGTGGAAGAGCCCGCCGGACACGACCAGGGACTCCGGCGGCGCCTCGATGTGCAGCAGGCCGGAGCCGGCCGTCATCCACTGGGTGTCGCCGCCGTTGATGACCCCGCCGCCGCCGTGCGAGTCACGGTGCACGAAGGTGCCGTCGATCAGGTAGGTAACGGTCTCGAAGCCGCGGTGCGGATGCCAGGGCGTGCCCCTGAGTTCTCTCAGTTGGGGGCGTAGGGTCGCCGACATGACACAAGGGGTTGTGACCGGGGTGGACACGTACGCGGGTGCTTACGACCGTCAGTCGCGCGAGCGCGAAAATTCGAGCGCAGCAAGCCCAGCGACACAGCGTAGCGCCAACGAAGACAAGGCGGCCGACCTTCAGCGCGAAGTCGAGCGCGACGGGGGCCGGTTCAGGTTCGTCGGGCATTTCAGCGAAGCGCCGGGCACGTCGGCGTTCGGGACGGCGGAGCGCCCGGAGTTCGAACGCATCCTGAACGAATGCCGCGCCGGGCGGCTCAACATGATCATTGTCTATGACGTGTCGCGCTTCTCGCGCCTGAAGGTCATGGACGCGATTCCGATTGTCTCGGAATTGCTCGCCCTGGGCGTGACGATTGTTTCCACTCAGGAAGGCGTCTTCCGGCAGGGAAACGTCATGGACCTGATTCACCTGATTATGCGGCTCGACGCGTCGCACAAAGAATCTTCGCTGAAGTCGGCGAAGATTCTCGACACGAAGAACCTTCAGCGCGAATTGGGCGGGTACGTCGGCGGGAAGGCGCCTTACGGCTTCGAGCTTGTTTCGGAGACGAAGGAGATCACGCGCAACGGCCGAATGGTCAATGTCGTCATCAACAAGCTTGCGCACTCGACCACTCCCCTTACCGGACCCTTCGAGTTCGAGCCCGACGTAATCCGGTGGTGGTGGCGTGAGATCAAGACGCACAAACACCTTCCCTTCAAGCCGGGCAGTCAAGCCGCCATTCACCCGGGCAGCATCACGGGGCTTTGTAAGCGCATGGACGCTGACGCCGTGCCGACCCGGGGCGAGACGATTGGGAAGAAGACCGCTTCAAGCGCCTGGGACCCGGCAACCGTTATGCGAATCCTTCGGGACCCGCGTATTGCGGGCTTCGCCGCTGAGGTGATCTACAAGAAGAAGCCGGACGGCACGCCGACCACGAAGATTGAGGGTTACCGCATTCAGCGCGACCCGATCACGCTCCGGCCGGTCGAGCTTGATTGCGGACCGATCATCGAGCCCGCTGAGTGGTATGAGCTTCAGGCGTGGTTGGACGGCAGGGGGCGCGGCAAGGGGCTTTCCCGGGGGCAAGCCATTCTGTCCGCCATGGACAAGCTGTACTGCGAGTGTGGCGCCGTCATGACTTCGAAGCGCGGGGAAGAATCGATCAAGGACTCTTACCGCTGCCGTCGCCGGAAGGTGGTCGACCCGTCCGCACCTGGGCAGCACGAAGGCACGTGCAACGTCAGCATGGCGGCACTCGACAAGTTCGTTGCGGAACGCATCTTCAACAAGATCAGGCACGCCGAAGGCGACGAAGAGACGTTGGCGCTTCTGTGGGAAGCCGCCCGACGCTTCGGCAAGCTCACTGAGGCGCCTGAGAAGAGCGGCGAACGGGCGAACCTTGTTGCGGAGCGCGCCGACGCCCTGAACGCCCTTGAAGAGCTGTACGAAGACCGCGCGGCAGGCGCGTACGACGGACCCGTTGGCAGGAAGCACTTCCGGAAGCAACAGGCAGCGCTGACGCTCCGGCAGCAAGGGGCGGAAGAGCGGCTTGCCGAACTTGAAGCCGCCGAAGCCCCGAAGCTTCCCCTTGACCAATGGTTCCCCGAAGACGCCGACGCTGACCCGACCGGCCCTAAGTCGTGGTGGGGGCGCGCGTCAGTAGACGACAAGCGCGTGTTCGTCGGGCTCTTCGTAGACAAGATCGTTGTCACGAAGTCGACTACGGGCAGGGGGCAGGGAACGCCCATCGAGAAGCGCGCTTCGATCACGTGGGCGAAGCCGCCGACCGACGACGACGAAGACGACGCCCAGGACGGCACGGAAGACGTAGCGGCGTAGCGAGACACCCGGGAAGCCTGATCTACGTCTGTCGAGAAGTTTCTGATCGAAAAGTTCGACAGCGTCTCCGACCTGATGCAGCTCTCGGAGGGCGAAGAATCTCGTGCTTTCAGCTTCGATGTAGGAGGGCGTGGATATGTCCTGCGGGTAAATAGCTGCGCCGATGGTTTCTACAAAGATCGTTATGTTTATCGGCACTTTGCATCGGCCGCGCTCCCGATTCCGGAAGTGCTTGACATTGGGGAATTTATGCGGTGTGAAATACCGCACAGATGCGTAAGGAGAAAATACCGCATCAGGCGCCATTCGCCATTCAGGCTGCGCAACTGTTGGGAAGGGCGATCGGTGCGGGCCTCTTCGCTATTACGCCAGCTGGCGAAAGGGGGATGTGCTGCAAGGCGATTAAGTTGGGTAACGCCAGGGTTTTCCCAGTCACGACGTTGTAAAACGACGGCCAGTGCCAAGCTTGGGCTGCAGGTCGACTCTAGAGCCCTGTGCCCGCTCACTTCACGAAGTCGTCCACGACCTCGGGCGGCCAGATGCCCACCTTGAGCACGCCCATGGAGTAGGCGCGGGAGACCAGCGCGGCGCGGTTGGGGACCTTCAACTTCCGCAGCAGGCAGGTCACGTGGTACTCGACGCCCTGTCGGCTGAGGTAGAGCCGGGCTGCCAGGGGGACGGTGGAGACGCCGGCGGCGATGCCTTCGAGGATGCGGGCGTCCATCGCGGAGAGGATCTTCTTGCGTTGGGTTACCACGCGTGTCCCCTCGGCGTCCCCGGCCGAGGGCATCATGACCAGGATCGCGGTCGTGTCGGGCAGGCCACCGCGCACCGCGACCGCGGTGAGGGGAACGGTGAAGGCGGACTCCTCGCCGGGGCCCACGGCGATGACGGGCGTGACGAATCGCTGGTGCTTACCTTCCAGTAAATTGGAGAATTGGCGTACCAGCGGCTGCTGCACGCTCGGGTGCACCACGTCACGGAAATTGCGGCCGCATATGTCCTCGGACGAGCCGTTGAACTGCCGGAAGAACTCGGTGTTCGCCTGCTGGATGGTCAACGTTTTATCAAGGCTCGCCATGCACAGGCCCGGAGCTGAAGGTGCTGGACTCAGCAAGAGAGGGCTCCCTGTCGGAAAACTTGAGGGCGAAGTCAATTCGGAGGCTGGCGAGCGGCGTTGAAGGCCGTCAGCAGGGGCGTCATTGACCCTGGGACCAGCGGATCTCCAGATGTTGAACATTGTGTGGCACCGCCCTTGCGGGGTCCTGGTCGAGCCACTGGCGGCTCCTTGCCGTCGCCTGCCGTCGTGTTCCGGACCCCTTGTCGGAATCCTTGCCGAACACCTGCCGCTTTCTTGCCATTCGGCGGGTCGCGAGCCGGGAAGGCGCTTTGTCTATGCCAAGCTCCACAGGGGGCGGGGTGGGAACGCCAGCTCGAAACCCGTCCGTCAGTCATATCCGCGAGAACCACGGGGACCGTAATGCCCGCACCACCGACCGCAAGAATTCGTAATCATGTCATAGCTGTTTCCTGTGTGAAATTGTTATCCGCTCACAATTCCACACAACATACGAGCCGGAAGCATAAAGTGTAAAGCCTGGGGTGCCTAATGAGTGAGCTAACTCACATTAATTGCGTTGCGCTCACTGCCCGCTTTCCAGTCGGGAAACCTGTCGTGCCAGCTGCATTAATGAATCGGCCAACGCGCGGGGAGAGGCGGTTTGCGTATTGGGCGCTCTTCCGCTTCCTCGCTCACTGACTCGCTGCGCTCGGTCGTTCGGCTGCGGCGAGCGGTATCAGCTCACTCAAAGGCGGTAATACGGTTATCCACAGAATCAGGGGATAACGCAGGAAAGAACATGTGAGCAAAAGGCCAGCAAAAGGCCAGGAACCGTAAAAAGGCCGCGTTGCTGGCGTTTTTCCATAGGCTCCGCCCCCCTGACGAGCATCACAAAAATCGACGCTCAAGTCAGAGGTGGCGAAACCCGACAGGACTATAAAGATACCAGGCGTTTCCCCCTGGAAGCTCCCTCGTGCGCTCTCCTGTTCCGACCCTGCCGCTTACCGGATACCTGTCCGCCTTTCTCCCTTCGGGAAGCGTGGCGCTTTCTCATAGCTCACGCTGTAGGTATCTCAGTTCGGTGTAGGTCGTTCGCTCCAAGCTGGGCTGTGTGCACGAACCCCCCGTTCAGCCCGACCGCTGCGCCTTATCCGGTAACTATCGTCTTGAGTCCAACCCGGTAAGACACGACTTATCGCCACTGGCAGCAGCCACTGGTAACAGGATTAGCAGAGCGAGGTATGTAGGCGGTGCTACAGAGTTCTTGAAGTGGTGGCCTAACTACGGCTACACTAGAAGAACAGTATTTGGTATCTGCGCTCTGCTGAAGCCAGTTACCTTCGGAAAAAGAGTTGGTAGCTCTTGATCCGGCAAACAAACCACCGCTGGTAGCGGTGGTTTTTTTGTTTGCAAGCAGCAGATTACGCGCAGAAAAAAAGGATCTCAAGAAGATCCTTTGATCTTTTCTACGGGGTCTGACGCTCAGTGGAACGAAAACTCACGTTAAGGGATTTTGGTCATGAGATTATCAAAAAGGATCTTCACCTAGATCCTTTTGGTTCATGTGCAGCTCCATCAGCAAAAGGGGATGATAAGTTTATCACCACCGACTATTTGCAACAGTGCCGTTGATCGTGCTATGATCGACTGATGTCATCAGCGGTGGAGTGCAATGTCGTGCAATACGAATGGCGAAAAGCCGAGCTCATCGGTCAGCTTCTCAACCTTGGGGTTACCCCCGGCGGTGTGCTGCTGGTCCACAGCTCCTTCCGTAGCGTCCGGCCCCTCGAAGATGGGCCACTTGGACTGATCGAGGCCCTGCGTGCTGCGCTGGGTCCGGGAGGGACGCTCGTCATGCCCTCGTGGTCAGGTCTGGACGACGAGCCGTTCGATCCTGCCACGTCGCCCGTTACACCGGACCTTGGAGTTGTCTCTGACACATTCTGGCGCCTGCCAAATGTAAAGCGCAGCGCCCATCCATTTGCCTTTGCGGCAGCGGGGCCACAGGCAGAGCAGATCATCTCTGATCCATTGCCCCTGCCACCTCACTCGCCTGCAAGCCCGGTCGCCCGTGTCCATGAACTCGATGGGCAGGTACTTCTCCTCGGCGTGGGACACGATGCCAACACGACGCTGCATCTTGCCGAGTTGATGGCAAAGGTTCCCTATGGGGTGCCGAGACACTGCACCATTCTTCAGGATGGCAAGTTGGTACGCGTCGATTATCTCGAGAATGACCACTGCTGTGAGCGCTTTGCCTTGGCGGACAGGTGGCTCAAGGAGAAGAGCCTTCAGAAGGAAGGTCCAGTCGGTCATGCCTTTGCTCGGTTGATCCGCTCCCGCGACATTGTGGCGACAGCCCTGGGTCAACTGGGCCGAGATCCGTTGATCTTCCTGCATCCGCCAGAGGCGGGATGCGAAGAATGCGATGCCGCTCGCCAGTCGATTGGCTGAGCTCATGAGCGGAGAACGAGATGACGTTGGAGGGGCAAGGTCGCGCTGATTGCTGGGGCAACACGTGGAGCGGATCGGGGATTGTCTTTCTTCAGCTCGCTGATGATATGCTGACGCTCAATGCCGTTTGGCCTCCGACTAACGAAAATCCCGCATTTGGACGGCTGATCCGATTGGCACGGCGGACGGCGAATGGCGGAGCAGACGCTCGTCCGGGGGCAATGAGATATGAAAAAGCCTGAACTCACCGCGACGTATCGGGCCCTGGCCAGCTAGCTAGAGTCGACCTGCAGGTCCCCGGGGATCGGTCTTGCCTTGCTCGTCGGTGATGTACTTCACCAGCTCCGCGAAGTCGCTCTTCTTGATGGAGCGCATGGGGACGTGCTTGGCAATCACGCGCACCCCCCGGCCGTTTTAGCGGCTAAAAAAGTCATGGCTCTGCCCTCGGGCGGACCACGCCCATCATGACCTTGCCAAGCTCGTCCTGCTTCTCTTCGATCTTCGCCAGCAGGGCGAGGATCGTGGCATCACCGAACCGCGCCGTGCGCGGGTCGTCGGTGAGCCAGAGTTTCAGCAGGCCGCCCAGGCGGCCCAGGTCGCCATTGATGCGGGCCAGCTCGCGGACGTGCTCATAGTCCACGACGCCCGTGATTTTGTAGCCCTGGCCGACGGCCAGCAGGTAGGCCGACAGGCTCATGCCGGCCGCCGCCGCCTTTTCCTCAATCGCTCTTCGTTCGTCTGGAAGGCAGTACACCTTGATAGGTGGGCTGCCCTTCCTGGTTGGCTTGGTTTCATCAGCCATCCGCTTGCCCTCATCTGTTACGCCGGCGGTAGCCGGCCAGCCTCGCAGAGCAGGATTCCCGTTGAGCACCGCCAGGTGCGAATAAGGGACAGTGAAGAAGGAACACCCGCTCGCGGGTGGGCCTACTTCACCTATCCTGCCCGGCTGACGCCGTTGGATACACCAAGGAAAGTCTACACGAACCCTTTGGCAAAATCCTGTATATCGTGCGAAAAAGGATGGATATACCGAAAAAATCGCTATAATGACCCCGAAGCAGGGTTATGCAGCGGAAAAGATCCGTCGACCTGCAGGCATGCAAGCTCTAGCGATTCCAGACGTCCCGAAGGCGTGGCGCGGCTTCCCCGTGCCGGAGCAATCGCCCTGGGTGGGTTACACGACGCCCCTCTATGGCCCGTACTGACGGACACACCGAAGCCCCGGCGGCAACCCTCAGCGGATGCCCCGGGGCTTCACGTTTTCCCAGGTCAGAAGCGGTTTTCGGGAGTAGTGCCCCAACTGGGGTAACCTTTGGGCTCTCCGGGCGCGTACTCCACCTCACCCATCTGGTCCATCATGATGAACGGGTCCAGATAGGTGTAGTCGATGCCGGCGAACGCACGGCGCACAGGGAAGCCCTCGCCCTCGAATCCGCTCGGAGCGGTGGCGACGGCCAGCACGGGACGGGCGTGCGAGACGGCGGGAGCCGCCACGCGCGGCAGGGTCAGCGGATTCTCTACGGTCACTGCGGGCATGACGGCCTCCTCGGTCGTTCGCCATTCAACTTCAAATGAAGTTAGTTGAAATCTGAACAACTAGCAAGGCATGCGGCATTCCCGATCCCTGAACGCGAATGTCTGTGCAGGTCAGAAGGGTGTGAAGGTCATCCGGCGGCACGCTGGGCGGACCGCCGGGCGGTGGCGTGGAGCCGTCGCCGACACGACGGCATTCAGCCGTACATCCGCCGCATGGCGAAGTCGACCATCTCCTCGACGGCCTTGGCGTCGAAGACCATCCGGTGGTCGCCCTCCATGTCGAGGACGAAGCCGTAGCCGGTGGGCAGCAGGTCGAGCACCTCGGCGCCGGTGATCACGAAGTACTTGGACTCCTTGCCCGCGTACCGCCGCAGCTCCTTGAGCGAGGTGAACATCGGGATCACCGGCTGCTGGGTGTTGTGCAGCGCCAGGAAGCCGGGGTTGTCACCGCGCGGGCAGTAGACCTTGGATGTGGAGAAGATGCCCTGGAAGTCCTCGGCCGACATCGAGCCGGTGGTGAAGGCACGCACCGCATCGGCGAGGGAGGGCGGGGACGGCTCGGGATACAGCGGCTGCTCGCCGTAGCCACCGGGGGCCGGATGCTGCGGCGGGGGCGGCGGGGCTCCGTACTGCTGCTGCCCTGCACCCGCATTCTGGTCGTAGCCGTACATGCGCCACAGCGTACTGAGTCCGCGCATCACCGGGGGACGCTCGTCACAATGGGTGGAAGGGGTTGATTCTTATTACCCACCGGTAGCATCATTTGACTACTAGCCGGTATTGCGTTGGAGGTCCCGCCTCGGGTCCTCTCCCGAACCCTTTACGGAGCCGTACCCATGGGGCACTACAAGTCGAATCTCCGCGACATCGAGTTCAACCTCTTCGAGGTGCTGGGCCGTGACAGCGTGTACGGCACCGGACCGTTCGCGGAGATGGATGTCGACACCGCCAAGAGCGTGCTGTCCGAGATCGCCCGGCTGTCGGAGAACGAGCTGGCCGATTCCTTCGCCGACGCCGACCGGAACCCGCCGGTCTTCGACGCCGACACCAACACCGCACCGGTGCCGGACACCTTCAAGAAGAGCTACCAGGCATACATGGACGCCGAGTGGTGGCGTCTGGGCATCCCGGAGGAGCTCGGCGGCACCACCGCGCCCCGCTCCCTCCTCTGGGGCTTCGCCGAGACCATCCTGGGCGCCAACCCGGCGGTGTGGATGTACGCCTCCGGCCCCGCCTTCGCCGGTGTGCTCTTCGAGGAGGGCACCGAAGAGCAGAAGAAGTGGGCCAAGATCGCCGTCGACAAGGGCTGGGGCTCCACGATGGTGCTGACCGAGCCCGACGCGGGCTCGGACGTCGGCGCCGGCCGCACCAAGGCGGTCCAGCAGGAGGACGGCTCCTGGCACATCGAGGGTGTGAAGCGCTTCATCACCTCCGGCGAGCACGACATGTCGGAGAACATCCTTCACTACGTCCTCGCCCGCCCCGAGGGCCACGGCCCGGGCACCAAGGGCCTGTCGCTCTTCCTCGTCCCGAAGTACGAGTTCGACTTCGAGACCGGCGAGCTGGGCGCCCGTAACGGCGTCTACGCCACCAACGTCGAGCACAAGATGGGCCTGAAGGCCTCCAACACCTGCGAGATGACCTTCGGCGACCGCCACCCCGCCAAGGGCTGGCTGATCGGCGAGAAGCACGACGGCATCCGCCAGATGTTCATGATCATCGAGTTCGCGCGCATGATGGTCGGCACGAAGGCCATCGCGACCCTGTCGACCGGCTACCTCAACGCCCTGGAATACGCCAAGGAGCGCGTGCAGGGCCCCGACCTGGCCGCCTTCACCGACAAGGCCGCGCCGCGCGTCACCATCACCCACCACCCCGACGTGCGCCGCTCGCTGATGACGCAGAAGGCGTACGCCGAGGGCATGCGCGCCCTGGTGCTCTACACCGCCACCGTCCAGGACGAGATCCTCATCAAGGAGTCCGCGGGCGAGGACGCCTCCGCCGCACACGCGCTGAACGACCTGCTCCTGCCGATCGTCAAGGGCTACGGCTCGGAGAAGTCCTACGAGCAGCTGGCCCAGTCGCTGCAGACCTTCGGCGGCTCCGGCTACCTGCAGGAGTACCCGATCGAGCAGTACATCCGGGACTCCAAGATCGACACCCTCTACGAGGGCACCACCGCCATCCAGGGCCAGGACTTCTTCTTCCGGAAGATCGTCCGCAACCAGGGTGCGGCGCTGACCGAGCTGTCGGACACGATCAAGAAGTTCCTGGCCGACGGCGTCGGCGGTGCGGAGCTGGAGCAGGCCCGCGGCGAGCTGGCCAAGGCCGCCGCCGACCTGGAGGCGATCGTCGGCGCGATGCTGACCGACCTCGCCGCCACCGAGAAGGACGTCAAGTCCATCTACAAGGTCGGCCTCAACACCACCCGCCTGCTGCTGGCTTCGGGCGATGTCGTCATCGGCTACCTGCTGCTCAAGGGTGCCGCAGTGGCACAGGAGAAGCTGGCCGGCGCCTCCTCCAAGGACAAGCCGTTCTACGAGGGCAAGATCGCCGCCGCCAAGTTCTTCGCCCACAACGTCCTGCCGGGCCTGGCCGTCCAGCGCTCCCTCGCCGAGTCCATCGACCAGTCGCTGATGGAGCTGGACGAGGCCGCGTTCTAGGTCTCTCCCCGGATGCGGTCCGGACCACGTTCTCAGACGTCTCTCAGAATCGGCATCCACACTGGCAGTGCCCGTCTCTCTTCCCCCGGAGAGGCGGGCATCGCCGTACCTGGGCGTCGCCGTACCGGCGCATCGCCGGCGGACCCGCGCGCCCTGGCCGGAAGGGAGCGGCCTCACGCCGCACGGGCACCCGGAAAGCGGGGTCCGTCTCTTTATGCTGAAGTCATGAGCATCCCCACCCGCTTCGATCGCGGCCACACCGACGACCTGATGTCCTTCCTCGCGGCCAGTCCGTCGCCCTACCACGCGGTGGCAAATGCGGCGGAGCGGCTGGAGAAGGCCGGTTTCCGGCAGGTCGCGGAGACGGACGCGTGGGACGGCGCGAGCGGCGGCAAGTACGTCCTGCGGGGCGGAGCGATCATCGCGTGGTACGTGCCCGAGGGCGCGAGCGCGGCCACTCCGTACCGGATTGTGGGGGCTCACACCGACTCTCCCAATTTGCGCGTGAAGCCGATTCCCGACACCGGCGCACGCGGCTGGCGGCAGGTCGCCGTCGAGATCTACGGCGGCACGCTGCTCAACACCTGGCTGGACCGCGATCTGGGGCTCAGCGGGCGGGTGACGCTCAAGGACGGCAGCCACCGGCTGGTGCACGTCGACCGGGCGCTGCTGCGGGTACCGCAACTGGCCGTGCATCTGGACCGGTCGGTGAACGCCGACGGCCTCAAGCTGGACAAGCAGCGGCACATGACGCCGATCTGGGGCCTGGGCGAGGTCGCCGAGGGCGATCTGATCGCGTTCGTCGAAGAGGAGACCGGTGTCGCGGCGGGCGACGTACGGGGCTGGGACCTGATGGTGCACAGCATCGAGCCGCCCGCTTATCTGGGGCGCGATCAGGAACTGGTCGCCGGGCCGCGGATGGACAACCTGCTCTCGGTGCACGCCGGTACGGCCGCGCTGACCGCCGCGGCCGCCGCGGGGAGCGCGCTGACCACGATCCCGGTGCTGGCCGCCTTCGACCACGAGGAGAACGGCAGCCAGTCCGACACCGGCGCGGACGGCCCGCTGCTCGGCACGGTGCTGGAGCGCTCCGTCTTCGCCCGCGGCGGCTCGTACGAGGACCGGGCGCGTGCCTTCGCGGGCACCGTCTGCCTGTCGTCCGACACCGGCCACGCCGTCCACCCCAACTACAGCGAGCGGCACGATCCGGGGCACCACCCGATGCCCAACGGCGGGCCGATCCTGAAGGTCAACGTGAACCAGCGCTACGCCACCGACGGCAGCGGCCGGGCGGTGTTCGCCGCGGCCTGCGAACGGGCAGAGGTGCCCTGGCAGTCCTTCGTGTCGAACAACTCGATGCCGTGCGGGACGACGATCGGGCCGATCACCGCCGCCCGGCACGGCATCACCACGGTCGACATAGGCGTCGCGATCCTCTCCATGCACTCGGCACGTGAGCTGTGCGGCGCCAAGGACCCGTACCTGCTGGCGAACGCGCTGACGGCCTTCCTGGAGGGCTGAGTTGGACTTCTCACTGCTGGGCCCGGTCGCCGTCACGACGGGCACCGGGGAGCTGCCCCTCGGGCCCGCCAAACGGCGCAGCGTGCTGGCGCTGCTGCTGTTGCAGCCCAACACCACGGTCCCGCTCGATCAGCTCATCGACTCCCTGTGGGAGGACGAACCGCCCGAGCACGCCCGTACGGTCGTCCAGGGGCATGTCTCGCGACTGCGCGCCACCCTCGCCGAGGGCGGGGCGGCGGCGTACGGCATCGAGCTGACCACGCACGGCTCGGCGTATCTGCTGCGGCTGCCGGAGGAGTTGATCGACGCCCACCGCTTCGGGGAGCTGGTGACGCTGGCGCGCCCGGAGCAGGCGCCGGCCGATGCCGTACCGCTGCTGCGGGAGGCCCTGGGGCTGTGGCGCGGCCCGGCGCTGACCGGCACGGTCACCAGCCCGCCGTTCGCGGCGGCGGCGCATGCGCTGGAGGAACGCCGGCTGACGGCCGTCGAGGCGCTGGCGCGGGCGCACGGCGCGCTCGGGGAGCATGAGCAGGCGGCGGCCATCCTCTACTCCGCCGCCGTCAACCACCCGCTGCGCGAGGGGCTGATCGCCGCGCTGATGCGGGCGCTGTTCCGGGCCGGGCGGCAGTCCGACGCGCTGGAGTGGTTCCACCGCACCCGGCGGCTGCTCAACGAGGAGCTGGGCGTCGATCCCGGCGAGCGGCTGAGCGGCGCGTACGAGGAGATCCTGCGGGCCGAGCGGGAGGGGGCCGGGCCGGTCTCCGTGACGAAGCGGACGTCCGGGGGCGGCGGGGGACGCCCGGCGGACGGCGGATCGGCCGCCGCGGCCGGTCCGGGACGCGTTCCGGCACAGAGCGGCGCCTCGCCGACGGCCGCCGGCGCCCGGGACGGCGGATCCGGGCGGGCTGCGCCGCGACTGCTGCCCCGGCCGCCCGCGCGCTTCCTCGGCCGGGACCGTCAACTCGCGGCGCTGACCGGGGCCCTGACGGACCACACGACCGGCGAGAGCCCGCTGGCGGTCGTCGCGGGACCGGCCGGCGTCGGCAAGACCGCATGCGCCGTGCAGTGGGCTCATCTGCACGCCGCGGCGTTCCCCGACGGCCAGCTCTTCGCCGACCTGCGCGGCTTCGGCGAGGGCGACGAGGCACCGGCCGGCGAGATCCTGCGTGACTTTCTCCTCGCGCTCGGTACCCCGCCGGAACGGGTGCCCACCTCGGCCCAGGCCGCCTCGGCGCTGTTCCGGTCGCTGGTCGCCGAACGCCGGCTGCTGGTCGTCCTCGACAACGCCCGCAGCTCCGCGCAGGTCCGGCCGCTGCTGCCCGGCGGTCCGCGCTGCGCCACCGTCGTCACCAGCCGCAGCCGCCTCGACGGCCTGGTCGCCACCGACTGCGCCCGGCCGGTGGGCATCCATGCGCTCGGTCATGAGGAGGGCGCGGCGCTGCTGGGCGCCATGCTCGGCCCGCAGCGGGTCGCCGAGGACCCGGCCGCCGCCCGCGAACTGGTCGATCTGTGCGACGGGCTGCCGCTGGCGCTGCGGGCCGCGGCCGCCCAGCTGACCGCACGGCCGCGCTGGCGGCTGGCCCGGCTGGCCGCGGCGCTGCGCGACGAACAACGGCGGCTGGCACTGCTGTCGGCGGAGGACACCGGGATCGCGGCAGCCCTGCGGATGTCGGTGGCCAGGCTGTCGGCGGACGACGCCCGGCTGCTCAGCGCGCTGGCCAAGAGCGCGGACGGACATCTGAACGCCTCCGTGGCGGCGGCGCTCGCCGGTTACGACCCCGAGCGCACCCAGGACGGGCTGGAGCGGCTGGCCGAGATGCATCTGGTGGACGAAGAGGCCACCGACGTCTACACGATCAGCACGCTCACCCAGCTCTTCGCCCGGGACGAGAAGGACCACCGCGGCGAACGGGGCGACGGCGCCGACACCTGAGGCAGCGGCCGCAGACGGCCCGTCGCGCGTTAGGCGCGCGTTAGTGGAACGGCAGCGGACGAGGGCACTGTGGTGACCAGACCGCAGGACCGACGCCGGAGCGGAATGGTGCAGGACAGCCTCCCGTCGGTCGCACGCCGACAGGGGAGACCGGATATGCCGCGCAGCCAGGCCGCACTCCGCGCCCGTACCGCCCGCTGCCGCACGCTACGGATCGCCGTGGCCGCCCTGGTCGCCGGCGCCGCGCTCACCCTCACCGCCTGCGGCAGCCGGGACGGCGCGGACGCGCTCCAGACCCGGCCCGCCAAACCGGTCACTCCGATGTCCCGGAAGGCCACCCCCATGACCGAGGGCGGCATCGACGAGGCCGCCCGGACGGCCCGCGGACGGGCCGCCTGTGACACCGCGCGGGTCCGTATCACGGCAGAGCCGCTGACCCGGCCGGTCAACCACCTTCTGCTGAAGGCCGCCAACACCTCCAGCGCGCCCTGCACCCTCTACGCCGCGCCCTTGGTGAAGTTCGGCCCCGCACAGGCCCCGCTCGCCGGGCTCCCGGACAGCAAGCCGCAGGCCGTGGTCACCCTCGCCCCCGGCACCTCCGGCTATGCCGCCGTACGAACCTCGTCCGCGGACGGCAGCGGGCGCCACGGCCGCCGGGCGACCACACTGCGCATCGGCCTCGCCGGCCGGGACGGGTCGGGCATGGTGAGCGGCTCCGCGAAAATCCCGCTGCCGGGAGGCGCGGTGTATGTCGCCGACAGTGCGTGGGTCACGTACTGGCAGTCGGATCCGGACCACGCCACCAGGTGGTGAGCCGCGGCCCGGCCGACGGCCGGACCGCTCCATGAACCAGGGCGCCCGTTATCCCCCAGCGGGCGCCCTTCTCATGCCGGCGTGGCGCCGGGACGGCCCGTGCGGCGGCCGCGGTGTCCCGTCATGTCCCGCCAACTCCCGTACGGTGTCCCGTTTCTCGCCCGTAAGTGCTACGTCTGCGCAGGTCACAGGCTCACGCTCGGACGGGACGTCCCACGGGACGCGGATCCCCCGAGCACCCCTCCCACCGCGCCACACGATGGATACCGCCGCCGCGACCGGACCATCCGGCGGCGCACCGAGGGCCGACAGGCCGACCGGCCCATCGGCCGTAGACGGAGGGGAATCGGCATGGACGAGTATCGGCGGCACGGGACCACGCCTGCGGCGGACGGCGCGAGCTCCGCGGAGGTCGTCGGGAACGGCGGCGGCGGGCCGGAGCCACGCTCCCCGTTCCGCAGGACCGTGCTGCGCAGAGCGGTTCCCGCCGTCGCGGCGGCCGGCATAGGAATCGGCGCATGCGCCGGGCTCGCCCACGGCAGCGAGCGGCAGGCCGCGGCCGCCGACTTCCCCACCTGGGGGACGCGATGGGTGGTACACGCCACCGCGGACGTCAGCTCGCCCTCGGCCGGCATGATCAACAAGTTCTCGGCGGGGCAGGACCGGATCACCGCGGACTACCAGGTCGACACCGGCCACAGGGTGTGCGAGGGCAACGCCTGCTCGACGTTCATGGCCCATATCACCGGCCCGGTCAGCGGGTTCCTCACCGTGGTCGCGGTGGACATCCCGCAGGACCGGCTCCCGGGGGTACCGGTCCAGGGCGGCCCGCAGCCTCCGCAGCCCGGCGGCACCCACCAAGAGGTGCTGAACCGGGCCGCGACCTGGCTCACCGCGAACGGCGGCTCCCAGGTCCCGTACAGCCAGGACAAGGTCTGGAAGGACGGCTACCGCCAGGACTGCTCCGGCTATGCGTCCATGGCACTCGGCCTGCCGACGCCCGGCACCAACACCGTCGGGCTGGCCACCGACCGCGCTCTCACCCGGCCCCTCTCGCTGGGCGAGCTCAAGCCCGGTGACCTGCTGATAGACGCGGACGGCGACAACAACAACCGCCATGTCGTGATCTTCGAGAAGTGGAACGACGACGCACACTCCTCGTACACCGCGTACGAGCAGCGCGGCGGGCACGGCACCGACCACCGAACGCTGACCTATGGACTCCCCGGCGGTGATGCCGAGTTCAAGCCCTACCGGCCGGTGGCGTTCGGCGACTGAGCCCGGTGCGGATGACGATGTTTCACGTGAAACATCACCAGCCGATCCGGGTTCGTTCCGGATCGTGTAACGAGGGGCACTTCCGCCACAGGGGAGCGGAGGTGCCCCTCGCGCCTGTATGTCCGCTGTGCTGGAATGCCAGACGTGCCTGGCAATCCGAACCAGCCCGAAAAGATCCGCCGTAAGCCCCTGGCTCCTCTTCCCGACGAACTCACAGGCCCCGTACGGGACTTCGTTTGCGCCTTGCGCCGTATGCACGGTGAACTGGGCTACAGCCTCAAGGACTTGCAGGAACGGCTGCCCGCCAGCCGTTCCTCGCTCTCACGCTATCTGCGTGGCCAGAGCCTGCCGGACGAGCGACTGCTGGTGCAGTGGTGCAAGCTCTCCTTCACCGGCGAGGACCGGCTGCCCGCCCTGATCGAGCTGCTGCATCGGGCGTACGAGGCGGCGGAGGGCACACCGTCATCGGCCGCGGGGCAGGGCAGCGAGAAGGCCGCCGAGCCGGTCGCGGAGCCGGTCGCACGGACGCAGGCCGTTGCCGGGCCGGAGGACCCGGGCGCATCGGCGCCCCGTCGGCGGTGGGCTCTGGTGCTCGCCGTGGTCGGTACGGTCGCGGTGCTGGCCGCCGCCGCATTCACCGTTCCGGCACTCACCGGTTCCGGTGCGGAGGGTCCGCACCGGACGGACGGGCCGCAGAAGGCGGTCGGGGCGCACGGCACCGCGCCCGGTACCGGCCCCGTCACGATCACCGTCCACAACGTCGAACGCGCCTGTCAGCACAGCCGCATCGATTACTGCGCACTCGCGCTGGTCCGCGATCCGTACCGTCCCTACCGCCCCTCCAATGTCGTCGGCCATGTCTGGCACGGCGATGTACTGCACGCCCGCTGCCGGATCGCCAACGGGGTCACCGTCACCGACGAGGTCGGCGGACACAGCAGCATGTGGGTCCGGGTCGATCACGACGGCAAGCAGGCGTGGCTGCCGGGTATCCGTATGCGCCCGGAACAGCTGGACGACAACGGCCTGCCCAGTTGCCCGAATTCCCCTTCGCCACGCTCCTGACCTGCGGGGATACCACCGCCACAAACTCGCCCTGGCGTGTTGAGCGGCCATCGATATCGTGTCGATGCCATGGCTCCGACGCCTCACCCACCGCAGTGACTCTCAGGGGGATCCACCCATGACCGCAGGCCGCTCCCGCCACTACCGCGCCGCGTATGCCGCGCTGGCTCTCGGCCTCGCCGGTTCGCTCGCGTTGACCGGATGCAAGAACCACTCCTCGAAGAAGTCGAAGACCTCGTCCTCGTCCTCGTCCTCGTACAAGAGCAAGAAGCACAGGATCATCGGTCGTGGGACGGGCGCGGGTGCCATGACGAGCAGGCGGCGGGGCATGTGCCGCCCCACCCCGGGTTCGTTCACGTTCGTCCAGCTGTCGGCGCCGAGCCATGTGCTCGTGAAGTACCGCAACAAGAGCCGCTTGTCCTGCTACCTCTACAACGCCCCGATGGTCTACCGCGGAGACGCCCCCTCGAAGAGCGGGTCGTACGACATCACCAAGCCGCTGGGACTCTACGGAGGCTCTCCGGGGTTCATGAACAGCCATCGGATCGAGGTCAGGGGTGGCGCCACCGCCTACGCGAGCATCCCGACCCCGACCCCTTCGGACAAGGGCAAGGCGCAGAACGTGATGTACCTCGGCGTCATGATGCAGGGCAAGGCCGCGATGCAGGGGGTGGCCAATGCCGTCCACTTCGGACGGTACGACCGGCATCCGTCCATCGGCGCGACCGCCAAGGTCGGCGACTGGTATCTGACCCGGTTCCGGGCCGAATCGGCGACCCACACCAGCCCGTCCAGGTAGCCGGAACACGAGCTGACGCCCGAACCGCCGCCTCGTCCTCGGTGTTTCACGTGAAACATCGAGGACGAGGGCGGACGGACCTACCCTTCCGCGTCCATCCCCGCCAGCACCAGCGCCAGCCGTGCCGCCCCGCCATCGACCACCCGTACCGGCACTCCCCAGTCCTGCTGGTGTACATGGCAGGCGGGGTACTCGATCGCGGGGTCGTCGTCGCAGGACGCCGCCATGGCCGACACATGCAGCACGCCCTCGGTCACCCCGTCCGCGAGCACCAGATCGCGGGCGAGGTCGGTGTCCGGACCGGCGCCCTCGGCGAGCAGCTCCGGCGGGGTCGCGCTGACCAGCAGGCGCGTCGAGGGACCGTAGCGGGTGTCGAGCTTCTGCCCCGCCGGGGCCTGGAAGACGACATCCAGACGGAGCGTGCCCGAGGCCACTTCGGTGGCGGCGCGCTGGGTACGGTGCGCCACCGACTCGACGCGTACCGCCTCCTCGGGCAGGCGCAGCCGGGTCAGGCGGTGCCGCGCCGACTCCACCACCACGATGTCGTCGTCGGCCAGCACCGCCGCCGAAGGTTCCCGCAGATCCGTCGCGAGCGTCGTCACCTCACCACGGGCGGGATCGAAACGGCGCAGCGCATGGTTGTAGGTGTCCGCGATGGCGACCGAGCCGTCGGGCAGGGCCGTCACACCGAGCGGGTGCTGGAGCAGCGCCTGGTCGGCGGCGCCGTCGCGGTGCCCGAAGTCGAAGAGTCCGGTGCCGACGGCCGTACGGACCCGATAGCCGTCATCGTCCTGGTCCCTTTCGACCCAACGCACGGCGCTCGTCTCCGAGTCGGCGATCCACAGCCGGTCCCCCGCCGCCGCGAGCCCGGACGGCTGGGCGAACCACGCCTCCGCCGCCGGGCCGTCCACCAGCCCCTCATTGGTGGTGCCGGCCGCGACCCGGACCGTGTCCGTGGCCGGGTCGTAGGTCCACAGCTGATGCACACCGGCCATGGCGATCCACAACCGGTCCTGCCACCAGGCGAGGTCCCAGGGCGAGGAGAGGTCCACCTCGCGGGCCGGTCCCGAGGTCGGCGAGCCCTGCCACCACTGCCGGCCGGTGCCCGCCACCGTCTCCAGCGCGCCGGTCCCGGGGTCGAAGACCCGGATGGCGTGGTTGACCGTGTCCGCGACGGCGACCCTGCCGTCGGGCAGCAGCGCCAGGCCCTGCGGCTCGTTGAAGGAATCCGCGTCCAGCCCGCGCTCGCCGCTCCCGATCCGGCGCAGTACCCGCTCGCCGTCCGCGGCCAGTTCCACCAGCTGGTGCCGGGTGGTGTCCGAGACGAGGAAAGTGCCGCCCGGCAGGCGTACGGCCTTGCCGGGGAAGCGCAGATCCGTGGCGACCGGCTCCGGCGGGACATATGGCCCGTCGCCGCGGCGCAGCGTCCCCTTCGCCTCGTGTTCCGCCGTCAGCTCCTCGACCAGCTTCTCGAGGGCATGCGCATGCCCCTCGCCGGCGTGCTGGGCGACGACATAGCCCTCGGGGTCGATCACGACAAGGGTGGGCCAGGCCCGTACGGCGTACTGCTTCCAGGTGGCGAGCTCGGGATCGTCGAGGACCGGGTGCTCGACGCCGTAGCGCTCGACGGCATCCACCACCGCCTGGTGCTCGGCCTCGTGGACGAACTTGGGGGAGTGCACACCGACGATCACGACGGTGTCGCGGTGGCGTTCCTCCAGCTCGCGCAGCTCGTCCAGGACGTGCAGACAGTTCACACAGCAAAACGTCCAGAAATCGAGGATGACAATGCGTCCTCGCAGGTCGGACAGGGTGAGTTCATTACCGCCGGTGTTGAGCCAGCCGCCCTTGCCGGTCAGCTCGGGGGCCCGGACGCGCGCACGTGAAGCCATGTGGACATTCAACGTCACCCCCGTGCCCGTGCATTCCGCAGGGGTCCGGGGGAACACCTCAGCCATGCTGCACTCTGCTGGGAACGGGGCCCGTCATCCCCGTAAGTACCTGGTCCGCGACCGGATCTTTGGGATCGGTGACGACTACTGGATCGAGGACGAGCACGGGCGGCATGCCTTCCTCGTCGACGGGAAGGCCCTGCGGCTGCGGGAGACCTTCGAGCTGAAGGATCTGCACGGCCGGGTGCTGGTCACCATCCGCAAGAAGATGCTGGCCCTGCGCGACACGATGACCCTGGAGCGGGACGACCATCCGCTGGCCACCATCCGGCGCAAGCGGCTCTCGCTGCTGCGCAATCACTATCGCGTGGAGCTGGTGGACGGCACCGAGCTGGACGTCAGCGGCAAGATCATGGACCGGGAGTTCGTGGTCGAGTACGAGGGCGAGCTGCTGGCGGAGATCTCGCGGCGCTGGCTGACCGTACGGGACACCTACGGCGTCAATGTCGTACGGGACGATGTCGATCCGGCGCTGGTGATCGCCGTTGCGGTGGGCGTGATCCGGCTGGCGGAGCGGGAGCGCGGGCAGGACTGAGCGCCCCGGGCACCGTCTCCTACGGGCGGTCGAGGCCCAGCACGCGGTCGCGCAGGACGGGGAAGTCGGCACGGGTCCGGGCGACGGTGGCCGGGTCGACGTCGACGGTCAGGACCTCCTCGTCGGGCCCCGCCTCAGCCAGCACCTCGCCCCAGGGGTCGACGACCACGCTGTGGCCGGCCTGTTCCACACCGGCGTGGGTGCCCGCGGTGCCGCACGCCAGGACGTAGCACTGGTTCTCCACGGCGCGGGCGCGGGCCAGCAGCGACCAATGGGCGCGGCGGCGGGTCGGCCAGCCCGCAGGCACGACCAGCAGCTCGGCGCCGGCCGCCGTCAGCTGCCGGAAAAGCTCCGGAAAGCGCAGGTCGTAGCAGGTAGCCAGGCCCACGGTGGTGCCCGGCAGGCCGACCGTGACGGCCCGGTCGCCGGCGCCCAGCAGGACCGCCTCACCCTGGTCGAAGCCAAAGCGGTGGATCTTGCGGTAGGTGGCGGCGAGGCGGCCGTCGGGGGAGAAGACCAGCGCGGTGTTGTAGAGGGTGCCGTCGTCGGAGCGCTCGATGACGGACCCGGCGTGCAGCCAGACCCCGGCGTCCCGCGCGGCCGCGGCCATCGCGTCATGAGTCGGTCCGGTCAGCGGTTCGGCCTCGGTGGCGAAGAGGTCGGAGGCGAAGGCGCCGACGGGCCACAGCTCGGGAAGCACCACAAGGTCGCTGCCGGTCTGTTCGCGTACCAGCGAAGCCACCCGCGCCCGCCGGGATTTGACGGATTCCGCCGGATCCACACCGATCTGCAGCAAGGAAGCGCGCACAGTATCACCGCCTAAGCTTTCGATCGGGCCCGCCGTCGAACATCGACCTACGATGGTCACCCGAAAGCACTGCCGGGGTGCCCGTGCGCAGCGTAACTTAACTGCACAGACAGCAGCCCGCGTACGAACCGTCCGAGGGGTCCCGTGACCGTCCATCCCAGCCTTCAGTCCTCCATCGATGCCTGGACGCACTCCATAGAAGCGATAGCCGAGCTGGTCACACCGCTCGTCGAGGGCGAGTGGAGCAGGGCGACGGACCTGCCAGGCTGGTCCGTGCGCGATGTCGTCTCGCATGTGATCGGCCTGGAGAGCGAGATGCTCGGCGACCCGCGGCCCATACACACGCTGCCGCGCGACCTCTACCACGTGCGCAGCGAGTCGGCCCGCAGGATGGAGGTGCAGGTCGACGTCCGGCGGCACCACACCGCGCCGGAGATGCTCGGCGAGCTCGAATACACCGTCATCCGCCGCTCCCGGCAGCTGCGCAACGAGACCCGTCAGCCCGACACCGTGGTGCGCAGCGCGCTCGGCGACGAGCGTCCGCTGGACCTCGTGCTGCAAATGCGTGCCTTCGACGTCTGGGTGCACGAGCAGGACCTGCGCCGGGCGCTCGGCAAGCCCGGCAATCTCGACTCCCCCGGCGCCCAGGTGTCACGCGATCTGTTGCTCAAGACCCTGCCCGGTGTGGTCGCCAAGAAGGCCCAGGCGCCCGCCGATTCGGCCGTGGTCTTCGACATCAGCGGCCCGCTGGAGTTCATGCGTACGGTGCGGATCGACGCCGAGGGCAACGGCAGGATCGACAGCAGCGTCTCGCTCGGTCCGACGGTGACGCTCGCCATGGACTGGGATCTCTTCCATCAGCTGGCCTGCGGCCGGGTCCGCCCGGCGGCCGTCGCCGGGCACATCAAGATCGACGGCGATCAGGAACTGGCCGCGGCGATCCTGGACCACTTCGCGGTCACGCCGTAGGGCGGGCCGCTTCGCGGGGACGCCCCGACCGGAACCGGCACTCCTGACGGGGTCTCCGACGGGGCGTCTCAAAAAGCCGCGGACGCGGGCGACACGGGTCTGGAAGGGCCCAGCAACACCGCCTCGGTCAACAGCCGTCACGGCAGCGGTCGGTCGCTCCTCCGCCTACCGCGCGCCGGCATGTTTCACGTGAAACATCGGGCTCGTCCGGCGTTGCCCTCTGCGCCTCAACCCGGCTTCCCTCCCCGGATGTTGGCGCCTTCACGGTCCGACAGCCGGCGCGACGGACCGCAGATCCCGGCGGCCCGTCTCATACCGGCACATGGACCGCCTCGACCCGGCTGACGACCAGCCGTTCGCGCTCGCGCCGGGCCGCGCGGCGGCGCAGGCGCAGCATCTGCGAGACGCCGAGCGCCTCCAGCACGAAGACCGAGGCAAAGGCGATCCGGTAGTTGTCACCGGTCGCATCCAGCAGAACGCCGATGGCGAGCAGCGTCGTCATCGAGGCGGTGAAGCCGCCCATGTTGACGATGCCGGAGGCCGTGCCCTGGCGCTCGGGCGGGTTGGCGGGCCGGGCGAAGTCGAAGCCGATCATCGAGGCGGGACCGCAGGCCCCCATCACCGCGCACAGTGCGGCCAACAGCCCGATGGGCGCATGGTCGCCCGGCCAGGCCAGGGTGATCGCCCACAGCAGGGCGGTGACGCCCACGGTGCCCAGGGCCAGCGGCATACGGGCCGCATGGTGGCGGGCGATGACCTGGCCGTAGATCAGTCCGACGGCCATGTTCGAGAGCACGATCAGGGTGAGCAGTTCACCGGCGGTGCCGCGGGAAAGGCCCTGTGCCTCGACGAGGAACGGCAGGCCCCACAGCAGCAGGAAGACCATCGCCGGGAACTGGGTCGTGAAGTGCACCCACATGCCCAGGCGCGTTCCGGGCTCACGCCAGGCGGCCACGATCTGCCGGCGGACGAATCCCGCCCCGGTGTGCTCGGCGGGGGCGGGCGGCGGCTCGTACCCCTTGGGGTGATCGGTCAGGAAGACCAGCAGCAGGACCAGGACGACGAGGCCGCCCACCGCGCTGGAGGCGAAGGTCGGGGTCCAGCCGAAGCTGTGCAGAAAGCGCGCGAGGACGAGCGTGGAGATCAGGTTGCCCGCCATCCCGACCAGCGCCGCGATCTGCGCAATCAGCGGGCCGCGCCGGGCCGGGAACCACCGCGCCCCCAGCCGCAGCACGCTGATGAACGTCATCGCATCCCCGCAGCCGAGCAGTGCGCGGGAGCCGAGCGCCATCGCATACGAGGAGGAGAGCGCAAAGCCGAACTGGCCGACGGTGTAGAGCACCACACCGATGGTCAGCACCCGCTTGGTGCCGAGCTTGTCGACCAGCAGGCCGACGGGTATCTGCATGCCCGCGTACACCAGCAGCTGGAGTATCGAGAAGGTTGACAGCGCCGAGGCATTGATATGGAAGCGCTCGGCGGCATCGAGACCGGCCACGCCGAGGCTCGTACGGTAGGTGATCGCGACGAAGTAGACCGCGACGCCGATGCCCCAGACCGCCATGGCCTTACGGCCGCCGGGCGGGTCCGAGGGCAGCGGGCGCGGGGAGCCGTCGTCCGTTCCGGAGCCGCCGGGACTTCCCCCGCTCATCGCACCTCTCCCTGCGCCAGGTTGCGGACCCAGCTGACGTGCCGGTGCACGGCGTCGGTCGCCGCATCCGGGTCGCCGTTGCGCAGCGCCTGGAGGATCTCGGCATGCTCGGCGATGTTCTTGGCGATCCGGTCCGGGTGCGCATGCATGACGGCGACGCCCATCCGCAGCTGGCGGTCGCGCAGCTGCTCGTAGAGCCGGTCCAGGATCTGGTTGCCGGCGCTGCGCACGATGGTGGCGTGGAAGCAGCGGTCGGTGACGGAGACCGCGGCGAGATCACCGGATGCGGCCTGCTCCCGCATCGTCTCCAGCAGCTCCTCGAGCTCGCCGATCAGCGCCTCGCTCGCGGGGACGGCCTTGGCCGCCGCATGCTTCTCCACCAGCAGCCGGGTCTCGACGACGTCGGCGATCTCCTGCGCGGAGACCGGGAGCACCAGCGCGCCCTTCTTCGGGTAGAGCTTGATCAGCCCCTCGACCTCCAGCCGTAGCAGCGCCTCGCGCACCGGCGTCCGCGACACCCCGACGGCCTCGGCCAGCTCGCCCTCGGTGAGCAGCATGCCGCCCTCGTAGTGCCGTTGCAGGACGGCGTCCTTGATGTGGGTGTAGACCCGCTCGGCGGCGGGGGGCTGCTTGGCGGGCGCCGGGGTGGTGTCCCTGGCAGGGGCGGGGGACGCGGACGGAGAAGGCATGCGCACAGGATAGATACAACAGGTATGCGTCCGATACTTCATTCCGCGATACGGACACGTAGTGGGGGTGTTTTTGCTGGTTACAGCCTTAATGGCGGGTATGCGCACCCCGGGCCGGTCGTGCGCCGGCCCCTCGGGCCCGGCCCGGCGGACCGGCCCGGCGCCTCAGCCCCGCATCCGCCCCTGCGAGATCAGGCGGTCCACGACCTGCGAGTGGGCGGGGGCGCACCGCAGGAGCGCCTCCTCGCGGTCGAACCAGGCGTATTCGGCGATCTCCCGCCCCGGTGCGGGGGCGATGTCCTGCGGGCCGCCGGTGAAGCACGTCATATGCAGTCGGCGGCCGTTCTTGCCGTGCGCGACGTCATGGATCACGAACGCCTCCGACAGCTGCTCCTTCGGAACCACCAGACCGAGCTCTTCGGACAGCTCCCGCGACAGCGCCTCACGGGCGGTCTCCCCCGGCTCGTACTTACCGCCTGGAAGGTAGAACGTGTCATTGCCCCGGGTCCGTACGCTCAGCAGCCGGCCCTCGCGCAGATGCAGCCAGGACACCGACCGCAGCGGCGCCTCCCGCTCCATGCAGAGCAGCGAGCGGCCGGTCTCCCGGTCCGTCCGCCACGACCGCTCCGTGAACCCCAGGAGCCGGTAGAACCCGCGGGCGCGCTGGTTCTCCTCGAAGACCGTGAGGCACAGCGCACCGTGCAGCTCCGCCGCGTGCTCCACCAACTCCCGCCCGATGCCGGACCCTTGGGCCTCGGGCGCCACGAACGGCCCGTCGATCTCCACGCCGCTTCCGGCACTGCCGTGTCGGCGGCCGTCGATCAGCCGGAGCAGGCCCACCACCCTGCCGTCCCGCTCCGCGACCCATCTCCCACCCCGGGCAACACCGTCCTCGCGCAGGACCGGCGCCCGTTCCCCCTCGCCCTCCCCGTCGATGAACGGGTGCGCCTGCCGCACGGCGCGGGACCAGAGGTCGCCCACCGCGTCCTGGTCGGCCGCCCGGTATCGCCTGATGATCGTTTCTCTGCTCATTACGCCGACCGTAAACAGCCCACCCACAGCGGGCAAACCCTTTCCCGGCCCCGTACCCGGCGTCGGGCTCTAGCGAGAGGGGGACCCAAGAGGGACAGGGGGTCCGACTTAAGGCTGACGTGAGTCCGTACCTGACGCGTACGGACGGGCCCTAAATCCGTGGGTGAATGGAGACGGGGAGCCAGAGCGGCTCCGCACTCAAGGGGAGTTGACCATGCAGCCCAGGACGAACGCCGGACGCCGGACCAGGAACACCGTCGTGGTGGCACTGCTCGTCGCCGCCGTCTGGGGCGGCACGGCGCTGATGCGCGGCGCCGCCGCACATGCGGATCCGAACGGACCGACCGGACCGGTGGCCCACTTCAGCAAGGCAGTGCAGCTCATCAGGGGCTGAGCGCGGTACATACGGGGTTGAACAGTCAGACGCGATGTTTCACGTGAAACGCGGCGGGGGCGATGTTTCACGTGAAACATCGCCCCCGCCGCCTCGGGTTCTTCCGGGTCGGCTCAGCCCCAGGTGATCAGCCGCTTGGGGTGCTCCAGAATCGCCGCGACATCCGCGAGCAGCTTGGAGCCCAGTTCACCGTCGACCAGGCGGTGGTCGAAGGACAGCGCCAGGGTGGTGACCTGGCGGGCCTTGACCTTGCCCTTGTGGACCCAGGGCTGGAGCTTGACCGCGCCGAAGGCGAGGATCGCGGACTCGCCCGGGTTGAGGATCGGCGTGCCGGTGTCGACGCCGAAGACGCCCACGTTGGTGATGGTGACCGTACCGCCGGACATGGCCGCCGGGGAGGTCTTGCCCTCACGTGCGGTGGAGACCAGCTCGCCCAGTTCCGCGGCGAGTTGGGGCAGCGTCTTGACGCCCGCGTCCTTGATGTTCGGGACGATCAGACCCCGCGGTGTGGCCGCCGCGATGCCGAGGTTGATGTAGTCCTTGTAGACGATCTCCTGGTTCGCCTCGTCCCAGGCCGCGTTGACCTCCGGGTGTCGCTTGATGGCGACCAGAAGGGCCTTGGCGACGAGCAGCAGCGGATTGACGCGCACCCCGGCCATGTCCGGGTCCTGCTTCAGCTGCTGGACGAGCTTCATCGTGCGGGTCACGTCGACGGTGATGAACTCCGTGACATGAGGCGCGGTGAAGGCCGAGTTCACCATCGCCTGGGCGGTGGCCTTGCGTACGCCCTTGACGGGCACCCGACGCTCGCGGGCGGCGGCGTCGACCACGCCCACCTCCGCGGGAGCCACGGCTGCGGGCGCCGGGGCGACGGCCACCGACGGTGCCGGGGCGACGGCCGCATGGACGTCTTCGCGGGTGATGATCCCGCCGGGACCGGTGGGGGCGATGGTCGCCAGGTCGATGCCCAGGTCCTTGGCGAGCTTACGGACCGGCGGCTTGGCCAGCGGCCGGCCGGCCTGCGGAGCGGGAGCGACCGGAGCAACCGGAGCCGCGGCCGCGGGACGCCCGTTCAGCTCGGCCTGCAGCATGGCGTTCACCGGCTCGGGCTGGGCGGGCACACCCGTCTGCACGCCCGTCTGGACACCCGCCGGGGCACCCGGCTGCGGCTTGCGGGCCCGGCGCTTGGTCGAGGCCGGCGCGGCGCCGTAGCCGACGAGGACCGCCTGCCGGCCCTGCGGCTCGGCATCGGCTTCCTCCCCGGCGGGCGCGGCCGTCGCGTCCACGACCGGCGCGGCGGACTCGGGCGCGGGCCCGGCGCCGGGGTCGGTGTCCACGGCGATGATGGCGGTGCCGACATCGACGGTGACGCCCTCGTCGAAGTGCAGCGCATGCACCACCCCGTCATAGGGGATGGGCAGTTCGACGGCGGCCTTGGCGGTCTCGACCTCACAGATGACCTGGCCGTCGGTGACGATGTCGCCCGGCTGGACATACCACTTGAGGATCTCGGCCTCGGTGAGCCCCTCGCCCACGTCGGGCATCTTGAACTCACGGAAGCGCTGGGCGCCTGTGGTGCTTGCAGTCATGGTCACGAACTCTCCTCAAACCCCTCAGTACGCCAGCGCGCGATCAACGGCGTCGAGCACCCGGTCCAGTCCCGGAAGGTAGTCGTCCTCCAGCCGGGACGGCGGATACGGGGCGTGGAAGCCGCCGACCCGCAGGACCGGCGCCTCCAGGTGGTAGAAGCAGCGCTCGGTGATCCGGGCGGCGATCTCCGCACCCGAACCGAGGAAGGTCGGCGCCTCGTGGACCACGACCAGCCGGCCGGTCTTCTCCACCGACGTCTGGACGGTGTCGAAGTCGATCGGCGAGATGGAGCGCAGATCGACGACCTCGACCGACTTGCCCTCCTCGGCCGCGACCTTGGCGGCGTCGAGACAGACCTTCACCATCGGGCCGTAAGCCACGAGCGTGATGTCGGTGCCGGCCTGGGAGACACGGGCCTTGTGGAGCGGGTCGGGGATCGATTCGGTGTCGAGCCGCGACCGGTCGTGGTAGCGGCGCTTGGGCTCGAAGTAGATGACCGGGTCGTCGCCCGCAATGGCCTGCTGGAGCATCCAGTAGGCGTCGGAGGAGTTCGAGGGAGTGACCACCTTCAGGCCCGCGACATGCGCAAAGAGCGCCTCGGGGGACTCGGAGTGGTGCTCGACCGCGCCGATGCCACCGCCGTAGGGGATACGGATGACGACCGGCACCTTGACCTTGCCCAGCGCGCGGGCGTGCATCTTGGCGAGCTGGGTGACGATCTGGTCGTAGGCGGGGAAGACGAAGCCGTCGAACTGGATCTCGGCGACGGGGCGGTAGCCGCGCAGGGCCAGTCCGATCGCGGTGCCGATGATGCCGGATTCGGCGAGCGGGGTGTCGATCACCCGGTCCTCGCCGAAGTCCTTCTGGAGTCCGTCGGTGACGCGGAAGACACCGCCGAGCTTGCCGACGTCCTCGCCCATGACGACGACCTTGGGGTCGGCCTCCATGGACGTGCGCAGCGAGGCGTTGATCGCCTTGGCGATGGTGATCTTCTCGTGGACAGCCATGGTCAGTTACCCTCCGCGACGGCTTCGGCATCGGCGAACGACGCCTGGTACGCGGCGAACTGCGCGCGCTCCTCATCGACGAGCGCATGCCCGTCCGCATAGACATTCTCGAAGATCGCCATGGCATCCGGATCGGGCATGGCACGCACGACATCGCGGACCCGCTTGCCCAGCGCGTCGCTCTCCTCGTCGATCGCGGCGAGATACGCGTCGTCGACGAGGCCCTCGGACTCCAGATACGTCCGCAGCCGCAGGATCGGGTCCTTGGCCTCCCAGGCGAGCGTCTCCTCGTCGGCCCGGTACTTGGTCGGGTCGTCGGAGGTGGTGTGCGCGCCCATGCGGTAGGTGAACGCCTCGACCAGCATGGGTCCCTGCCCGGTACGGGCCCGCTCCAGCGCCGCCCGGGTCACCGCGAGGCACGCCAGCACGTCGTTGCCGTCCACCCGGACGCCCGGGAAGCCGTAGCCGCGGGCGCGCTGGTAGAGGGGGACACGGGTCTGGCGCTCGGTGGGCTCGGAGATCGCCCACTGGTTGTTCTGGCAGAAGAACACGACCGGGGCGTTGTAGACCGCGGAGAAGGTGAAGGACTCGGCGACGTCGCCCTGGCTGGAGGCGCCGTCACCGAAGTACGCGATGACCGCGGAATCCGCGCCGTCCTTCTGCACCCCCATCGCATAGCCGGTCGCATGCAGCGTCTGCGAGCCGATGACGATGGTGTAGAGGTGGAAGTTGTTGCTGTTGGGGTCCCAGCCACCGTGGTTGACACCGCGGAACATGCCCAGCAGGTTCGTCGGGTCGACGCCGCGACACCAGGCAACGCCGTGCTCGCGGTAGGTCGGGAAGACGTAGTCGTCATCGCGCAGCGCGCGGCCCGAACCGATCTGCGCGGCCTCCTGACCCAGCAGCGAGGCCCACAGGCCCAGTTCGCCCTGGCGCTGGAGAGTGGTCGCCTCGGCGTCGAACCGCCGGGTGAGAACCATGTCGCGGTAGAGCCCGCGCAGCTCATCGGCGGACAGGTCGATCGAGTAATCCGGGTGCTCGACCCGCTTCCCTTCCGGGGTCAGCAGTTGTACGAGCTGGTCCTGCTCCGCCTGGTCCGGCCGGCCTGCCTTGGCCGATGTCGCCTTCTTCGCCGGCGACGCCTTCTTGGCGGTGGTGCGCTTGCTGCCGGCGCGGGTGGCTTTCCGCTGGGCAGTGCCTTCCACGGTCACGTGCTGCTCCTCCGTCTGTCCGGCCCCCGGGGTCCGCCGGTGGCCGTATTGCGGCTCACCCGGTATCCGATTCGGCGCACGGGGTGTGTGCGAACGCGGCCGGTTCCGGGTGGAACAAAGCGTCCCGGACAGTGGCCTGCTCTTTGCACGTTACCCAGAGCCGAAGCCTAAGTGGAAACGGCGCTGACCTGCGATTTTGCTTGGATTTCCAAGTAAAATCACGAAGGCTGGGAACAACTCCTGGTCACAGCGTTGCAGGCCGCCGGGACAACGGCACGTTATATGGGTGACCTGGCGCACGGGAAGAGTTTTGTGTGTGAGACTGGGGCCGTGCGCGAAAACGGAAAAATCATGGTTTTCCTGCTCGATGACCACGAAGTTGTACGGCGGGGCGTCCACGAAATGCTCTCGTCCGAAGAGGACATCGAGGTCGTCGGCGAGGCGGGAACCGCCGCGGATGCCCTGGTCAGAATCCCCGCGACGCGCCCCGATGTAGCGGTGCTGGACGTCCGGCTGCCGGACGGCAGCGGCGTCGAGGTCTGCCGTGAGATCCGCTCGCAGAACCCGGACATCAATTGTCTGATGCTCACGTCGTTCGCCGACGACGAGGCCCTTTTCGACGCGATCATGGCCGGCGCCGCCGGTTATGTACTCAAGGCCATTCGGGGCAGCGAACTGCTCTCCGCGGTGCGCGATGTGGCGGCCGGAAAGTCCCTGCTCGATCCGGTGGCCACGGCCCGGGTGCTGGAGCGACTGCGCGACGGCAACGCCGCGAAGGGCGATGACCGGCTGGCGAATCTCACCGAACAAGAGCGCCGGATCCTCGATCTGATCGGCGAGGGTCTGACCAACCGCGCCATCGGCGAGCGGCTCCATCTCGCCGAAAAAACGATCAAGAATTACGTCTCCAGCCTGCTCTCCAAGCTCGGCATGGAACGCCGTTCCCAGGCCGCCGCATATGTCGCGCGGATGCAGGCGAAAAATTCCTGAAACCGCTTCTCACCAGGCACGCAGCGCCAGCCACCGCCGTGCATGGCAGCCCTCGGCCGGGACCTTGGTCCCGGCTCTTTCGGGGCCGCCGCCCCTACTTGCACCCGGGGCGGGACGGGCAGTGTGAGGCCATGCCCTGCGACGACCACCGCGCGCTCGAGCTGCTGAGCCGGACCCCGTACGGCCGGGTGTCGGCCAGCCGACGCGCGCTGCCGTTCACCACCGTCACCCGGCATCTCCTCATCGACGGGCAGCTGGTCCTCCGGCTGCACCGCGGCTACGGCTACCACCAGGCACTCGACGGCAGCGTGGTCGCGTACGAGGCCGACAACATCAACAGTGGCGCAAGCGACACCTGGTCCGTGCAGTTCACCGGCACCGCACGGGTCTTCGAGCCCACCCTCGGCGAGCGCGCGCCCTTCGGCCGGACCCCTCGGCTGGCCGACGGGGTGCCGTTCGACCCGGTTTTCCTCCGGATCGAGCCGCAGTTCGTGACCCTGCACCAGCTGACGGACGTACCTGCCTTCCAGTTCGCACGAATGGCGTGACGCACGGATAGCGTGACGCACGGCCGAGCGCGGTGTACCGGGCCGGGTCTTCCCACATGCGCACTCCACGTAAGGCTTTCCGACAGGCCCGCTCTGCCCGACCCTGTTGATCTAACATCTGGCGCGTGCTGCGCTCATCTGTAGCCCGGACGGCGGCAACGCCCGGCGGGCACCTCCTCGTCCCCCTGCTGAGCCGCTACGAAGACGCCGGCGAGCCCCTCTCGTGTGAACCCGTCGCCGAGGGCCTGCTCAACCACGGCTACTTTCTCGCCACCACACACGGCCGGTATTTCCTCAAGCACCACCTCGACGGCGATCTCGGCGCCCTCACCCGCCAGCACCGCGCCACCCTCCGGCTCGCCGACCGCGGGCTGCCGGTCGCCCCACCGGTCCCCGCCGCGGACGGCCGCACCGTCACTGTCCTGGACGGCCGCTGCTACGCCCTGCACCCCTGGGTCGAGGGCCGGCATCTGAGCGGCGCCGCACTGAGCCTGGCCCAGTCCCGCCGGCTCGGTGCGCTGCTGGGCCACGTCCACATCACCCTGGAGCAGGTCATGGCGGGCGAACCGTGTCCCGCGCGGCTCACCTATCCGGCGGACGCCGCCGACCCCGCCCACACCTTCGAGCTGATCGACGAGCTGCTCGCGCTGGCCCGCCGGGCACGCCCCCGCACCAGCTTCGACGAACTCGCCGAACACCGCCTCCTGGAACGCCGGGCCCTGCTCAAGCGGCTGGCCCACCGCCGCCCGGCGGCCGGTGCAGCGCCTCCCGCGGGCTGGGTGCACGGCGACTTCCACCCCCTCAACGTGCTCTACCGCGGCGCGGAACCGGCCGCGATCGTCGACTGGGACCGCCTGGGCGTCCAGCCCCGCGCCGAAGAGGCGGTACGAGCCGCCGCGATCTTCTTCGTACGGCCCTGCGGCAGCCTCGACCTGGCGAAGGTGGCGGCGTACGCAGGTGCCTACCGCAGCGCCTGCGGCGCCGGATCCGACGAACTGGCCGCGGCCGTGCACCGGGTGTGGTGGGAGCGGCTGAACGACTTCTGGATGCTCACCTGGCGCTACCGGCTCGGCGACCCGCGCACCGACCCCCAGTTCCCGGCCGCGGCCGCACTGGCGGTGTGGTGGACCCGGGAGTACTCGGCCGTACGGGACGCCTTCGCGGACGGTTTCACGTGAAACAACGGCGGGCCGCTCCAGAAGCTGGAGCGGCCCGCCGCCTGCGGCTTGGGTCGGTCAGTTGGCAGGGGTCCCCGTGGTCACGCCGGTGTCCGCACCCGCGGTGGTACCGGAATTGGCCCCGCCATCGGTGGTGCCACCGTTCGACGTCCCGCCATCGCTCGTGCCACCGTCCGACGTCCCACCGTTGAGCGTGCCACCGTCCGTCGTACCGCCACCGGTCGTGTCGGTGGGCGGCTCGGAGCTCGGAGGCTCCGACGACGGCGGCTCCGAGCTGGGCGGCTCGGACGACTGCGGTGTGCTGGGCTCCGCGCTGGGCGGCGGGGAGTAGGTGTTGGAGTCACCGCCAGTGGTGCCGGGCTCGGTCTCCGGAGTGCTCGGCTCCTCCGACGGCGGCTCGCTGGCCTTGTGGTGCTTGGAAACCGACGGCGACGGCGACGTGGGGGTGTCCGTCCCCTTCTTCCCCGTCTGCGAGTGCTGGAGCGCAAACGCCACGCCGGCCGCGATGGCGATCACGGCGAGCGCAGCGATCAGCCAGAGCTTGCCGCGACCGCGCTTGGCGGGACGGTGGCCGCCCTCGAAGCCGCCGTCGTCGTCCCGGCCGCCCGGCAGAAGCGGCTGTGCCGTGGTCTGACCGTTGTCCGGATGCTGTCGCAGCACGGTGGTGGCGGCGCCGCCCATGCCCTGGGGGATGCCGCCCTCGTGTATCGCCACCGGGCCGGTGTTCCAGGTGCCGGTGTGCCCGCCCTGCTCATGAAGCATCTGCAGCGAGTACTGGACCAGCCCGCGCATCTCCTCCGCGGTCTGGAAACGGTCGTCCGGGTCCTTGGCCAGCGACCGCATGACCAGGCCGTCCAGCTCCGGCGGCACCGCCTCGGCGACCTCGGACGGCGGCACCGGCATGTCCTGGACGTGCTGGTAGACCACCGACAGCGGGGTCTCGCCGGTGAACGGCGGCCGCAGCGCGAGCAGCTCGTAGAGGAGACAGCCGGTGGCGTACAGGTCGGAGCGGGTGTCGACGGTCTTGCCGAGCGCCTGCTCCGGCGAGAGGTACTGCGGGGTGCCCATGACCATGCCGGTCTGGGTCATCGTGGACTGCGCGCCGTGCAGGGCACGGGCGATGCCGAAGTCCATGACCTTCACGGCGCCGCTGTTCGTGATGATCACGTTCGCGGGCTTGATGTCACGGTGCACGATGCCGTGCTGATGGCTGTAGGCCAGCGCCTCCAGCACCCCGGATACGATGATCAGCGCCTGGTCCGGCGGCGGGGCATCGGCATTGATCAGCAGGTCACGGATGGTGCGGCCCTCGACCAGCTCCATCACGATGTACGGCACGGTGTTACCGCCGACGAAATCCTCGCCGGAGTCATAGACGGCAACAACGGCGTGATGGTTCAGTCCGGCCACGGACTGTGCCTCGCGGGTGAAGCGGGCCTTGGACACCGGGTCCTCGGCCAGGTCGGCGCGCAGCAGCTTCACGGCGACGGTGCGGCCCAGGCGCACGTCCTCGGCCGCGAACACCTCCGCCATACCGCCCCGGCCGAGCCGGCGCGTGAGCCGGTAACGGCCATCGCCGACCAGCCCTCCATTGCCCCACATCTCCGGTGTATCCGAGATATTGGAGCCGGTGGCCTCAGGATCGGACGGGCCCTGCGGGCTCTGCGTCGGTGCCATCGGTCCTCGCCGTCGAATCGATCCGCATCAAGAGCGGTAAGGTCTCGGTCTTCGCTACAGCACGCTACAGGTTCGACGACCCCCACCGGCCCGTCGTTGACCGGTCATCAAACCGCCCGGATGCCAGTAGGGGCAAGTTCACCGGGGGTGACCAGGGCCGCAAAAGATCTCCCCGTCGTGACCTGATCTTGCGCATCTGGTCACGGAACGGGCACACGGCTTGACGTGTCGGGGCCCTGCGGCAGACTTGGCTGCGGAATCCCAGAATTTGATCGCGATACATACGGGCAGTACGCCCAGGGGGAAGCGCAACCATGAGCCAGGACGGCGCTCAAGGCCAATTCGAGGGCCGTTCGGTCGGCGGAGGACGCTACCAGCTTCGTGATCTTCTTGGTGCGGGCGGGATGGCGTCCGTGCACCTCGCGTACGACAGCGTGCTCGACCGCGAGGTCGCGATCAAGACACTGCACACCGAGCTCGGTCGCGAGCAGGCATTCCGCGAACGGTTCCGCCGCGAGGCCCAGTCCGTGGCGAAGCTCACGCACACCAATATCGTCTCGGTCTTCGACTCCGGCGAGGACGAGCTCGACGGCGGCATGGTGCCGTACATCATCATGGAGTACGTCTCCGGGCAGCCGCTGCGCTCCGAGCTGGACAACGACATCGCCCAGCACGGCGCGATGCCGACCGAGAAGGCGCTGAAGATCACGGCCGATGTGCTCGCCGCGCTCGAGGCGAGCCATGAGATGGGCCTGGTCCACCGGGACATCAAGCCGGGCAACGTCATGATGACCAAGCGCAACGTCGTCAAGGTCATGGACTTCGGTATCGCCCGCGCCATGCAGTCCGGCGTGACGTCGATGACGCAGACCGGCATGGTCGTCGGTACCCCGCAGTACCTGTCGCCCGAGCAGGCGCTGGGCCGGGGCGTGGACGCCCGCTCGGACCTCTACTCCGTCGGCATCATGCTCTTCGAGCTGCTGACCGGACAGCTGCCCTTCGACGCGGACTCCCCGCTGGCCATCGCCTACGCCCATGTCCAGGAAGAGCCGCCGGTCCCGTCAAGCATCAACCGCTCGCTGCCGCCGGCCGTGGACGCGCTGGTCGCCCGGGCGCTGAAGAAGAACCCCAACGAACGGTTCCCGACCTCCGAGGCGATGCGGGACGAATGCCTGCGGATCGCCGGTTCCGGGCAGTCCGGATCGCCGCTGATCATCAGCGAGGGCCCGCGGGCGCGCACCAGCGGCTCGTCGGTGTCCTCGTCGGTGTTCCCCACCGCGAACGGCAATCCGCAGACCCCGGCGCCGCCGAACGTGCAGCAGCCGTATCAGCCCACGCAGGCGGCCTTCGGCCCCTCGACGCCGCCGCCGGTGAACAATCCCTACCCGACCCCGGCGCCGGGGCCCGCACCGACCCCCACGCCCTTCAACGGCGGCGGCTTCCAGGCGCCGCCGACGTTCACCCCGCCGCCCGTGACGGCGCCGATTCCGCCGGGTGGTGGGCCGGGGCCCCGTAAGACCAATACCGCGGTGATCGTCGTCGCGGCGATAGTCGGTGTGATCGTGGTCACTGCGATAGCGATCGCCATCGGGCTGAGCGCGGGCGGGTCCAGCGACAACACGGGCAGCGACGATCCGACCTCAAGTTACTCGTATGACGCCAGCCCGTCGGCCAGTACATCTGAGGCACCGGAGGACACCACTTCGACTCAGATGGCTACGAGCGAGTGCACCAGCCCGTCGAAGGCGATCGGCGACGACTCCAAGATCAACTTCCCGTTCCTCACTTACAAGAACCTGGACTCGGTGAAGCAGTGCCTGAAGGCCGCGGGCTGGAACTTCAAGATCACCAAGAAGGACGGCTACTACTCCTACAAAGACACCATCGTGGAGCAGTCGCCCAAGGCATTCCAACAATGGGACCCGAAAAGCGGTGACACGATCCAGCTGACCGTGTCTTCTGGGCACTACCCGAGCAACTGACCTGGTCACATACACAAGGCGGGGCCGGCACGCAGCGCGCGTGCCGGCCCCACTTTTGTTGTGTGGTGGCTGGGGCCGCGCCTAGAGGTACGGCCCCGACCGGGCACCGGCGTTGCCGAGGTGGCCCTCGTCGTCTTCGGTCGGAGCGCCGGGCGGGAGTGCGCGGCGCATCGACTCCAGCTGGGCGCGGGCCGCCATCTGCTGGGCGAACAGCGCGGTCTGAATGCCGTGGAAGAGGCCCTCGAGCCAGCCCACCAACTGGGCCTGGGCGATGCGCAGTTCCGCTTCCGTCGGCACCGATTCGTCGGTGAACGGCAGGGAGAGCCGTTCCAGCTCCTCCACCAGCTCGGGCGCCAGGCCGTCCTCCAGCTCCTTGACCGAGCTGGCGTGGATCTCCTTGAGGCGTACCCGGCTCGCCTCGTCCAGCGGGGCGGCCTTCACCTCCTCCAGCAGCTGCTTGATCATGCTGCCGATGCGCATGACCTTCGCAGGCTGTTCGACCATGTCGGTCACCGGAACCTCGCGGGGCTCTTCGCCGTTTTCCCCGCCACCACCGGAGCCGGCGCTGCCGAGCGCCATGCCGTCCGGGCCGACAACCAGGACGTGCGGGTTCTCCTGCGACCGTTCGTTCATCGGCATATCCATGCCGCCATTGTCGCGTACCCCCACGTTGCCGGGTGGCCCGGCGTGCCCCTTGTGTTGTTTCCGCCGCCTGGCGGTGGGATCGGGCGAGAAACCGGATCGGCTTCCCAGGCGGGCGGCGAGGCTCGATGTTTCACGTGAAACATCGAGAGGTCTGCCGGGACTGCCCTCATGCCGTGTGTTTCACGTGAAACATCGGGTGCCGACGTCAGCGTCGGCGCAGCCGCAGGCCGAGAAAGGCCAGGCCAAGGCCGGTAAGGGCGAGTCCAGCCCCCATGGGGAGGACTCGTTCGACCGGAGCCGAGGGGGTTTCCATGGCATAGGGGCCGGACGAGGCGGCCGGCTCGGCGTCGTCCGGTGGGGTGTGGGGCTGCTGCTTCGGCGAGGCGGACGGCCGGAGGTGCTTGTACGGGTGACGATCGAGGTGAGCGGCGACGTCGGGGCGGGAGGAGGGGGACTTCCGGTGCCGGGAGGGCGCCCGGGCCCGTCCTGGGGACGCCTCGCGACCAGTACCCCGCGGCTTCCCGTGCGAGCCCTTCCTGGCCTTGGGGGTGTCGGGCCGGGAGTTCTCGCGGTCCGGCGTGTCCGCGGCGTCGTCGTCCGGTGCCTGCGAGGAGTCCGCGTCCGGGTCGGACCTGTGGTGGAAGTCGAACCAGGGGAGGTACTCGGATGGCTCGTCCGGGTAGTGCGCCATCTCGTGCGCCATCTCTTCCGGCATCTGTGCGAGAGCGTCCCGCAGGCCGCGGAACTCCGGGAGTTCCATTTCGGCGTCCGGTCTGGGGACTTCCGGCCGAAGTCCCGGCGATTCCGGGCGCCCGGGGTGCCCCCGGCCCTCTCCGGCGCGGCTCCCGGCCAGCGGTGGATCCGCCGCGTGGGCGGGCGGCAGATGCCGCCCTACGAGATGCAGCGGGCGATGAGGCGAGGCGATCCGTTGCTCCGCCGCCGCGGTGGTCGCCGGGGGGACGGGCAGAACGGCGGCGGCCACCAGCAGACCGGTGGTCATGCGCGAACGGAATCCTGGAGCCACAACCGTGCCCCTCCCGTGCCGAGCCGTCGAGTGACGTGCCCAGCGTCACACGCGGCCAGATTCACGACATCCTGGGTATGTCGATCGGGTTACCTGACACGGGGCGGGAGGGGCCGTGGGCCGCGATGCTGTCCGGCCGCGGGCGGCGAAGCTCCGGGTTGTCGGCGTACGCGGAGCCCGCCGGGGGGCTATGGCCGGTCAGACGGTCAAACGGTGAGGACGACCTTGCCCACATGGGCGCTCGCGTCCACCACACGATGCGCCTCGGCGGCGTCCGCCATCGGGATCGTACGGTCCACGATCGGCCGCACCTGACCGTTGCCGATCAGCGGCCAGACATGCTCGCGTACCGCCGCGACAATGGCCGCCTTCTCGTTCAGCGGCCGGGCCCGCAGACCGGTTGCGGTGATCGCGGCGCGCTTGGCGAGGAGGGCGGCCAGGTTCAGCTCCGCCTTCACTCCGCCCTGCATTCCGATGATCGACAGCCGCCCGCTGACCGCAAGTGCCTTGACGTTTTTCTGCAGGTACTTCGCGCCGATGATGTCGAGGATGACGTCCGCGCCTTTGCCGTCGGTGGCCTTGCGGAGTTCCTGGACGAAGTCCTGCTCGCGGTAGTCGATGAGGATGTCCGCGCCCAACTCCGCACAGCGAGCCAGCTTCTCGGGGCCGCCCGCGGTGACCGCGACCCGCGCGCCGACCGCCTTGGCGAGCTGGATCGCCATCGTGCCGATACCGCTGGCACCGCCGTGGACCAGCAGCGTCTCACCGGGCCGCAGGTGCGCGATCATGAAGACGTTGGACCAGACGGTGCAGGCCACCTCGGGCAGCGCGGCGGCCTGCACCAGGTCGATACCGGGCGGCAGCGGCAGCACCTGCCCGGCCGGGACGGCCACCTTTTCGGCGTAACCGCCGCCCGACAGCAGCGCGCACACCTCGTCGCCGACGGCCCAGCCGTGCACGCCGGGGCCGAGCGCGACAATCCGACCGGAGCACTCCAGACCGGGGTACGGCGAGGAGCCGGGTGGCGGATCGTAGAAGCCCTGGCGCTGCAACAGGTCCGCGCGGTTCACGGCGCTGGCCGCGACCTCGATCAAGACCTCGCCCTCGGCGGGCTGCGGGTCGGGCACGTCCGCCCAGACAAGTGCTTCCGGGCCACCGGGCTCCGGGATAGTGATCGCTCGCATGGGCGCGAGGCTACTCGCCGACCGGGCACGGGGCGACGGGGCGGGGTGCGTGGACCGCCCGCTTGTTGAACTGACGCGCAGTCAAGGAGTCGGCAGGACGGGGTGCTCGCGCGGGGTGGCGTGGCCGACGATGACGATGTGATCGCGCCAGGTGGTCGGACCAGGTGTCAGCATCCGTGTGGGGAGGGCCGTATCGGCCACTCACCCTCTCGGGCCGAATTGAATGCGCTCCTGATGGTGGTGCTTCATTCTTCGCAGACCCTACGGGGATAGCGGTCACGAGCAGAGCACTTGCGTCAGGGCTTCGACGAGGCAACGGGAATTCGTAAGAACGTGCAGGAACAATCCGAATTTCGAGAGTCGATTTTCTCCAGCACCTCGCAATGAATTGATCTGCGCTCGCCGCACAGATCAACTCATGGCGTCAGCCGTGGTAGGGCCGGTACGAACCTGATCGGCGAGCGGTTCGGACAACGCCTGGCGGGGGTGGCGAGGACCGCATCAACTACTCCTTGCGGTAATGCCGTTGGTGTTTCAGGCAACGACCAACCCGCCTGTGCGCCGGTACGCCTGGGGCCCTCTTGTGAGTAATAGCGAAACGATTACTTCCTTCGTCCGCTGACGGCTTCTATCCGGTTAAGGAACCTGCTCCACCTGCCGAGTCAGAAAGGAGTGCGGATCATCCACCGAAGGGTGTCGGGTTCAGCCCCTCACTCCGTGCCCCTGCCGGGGCCGTGCGCGGGTGCGGGGCCCGGGTGGGTCCAGTCCGCCGGCCAGGGGAGTTCGAGGAGTTCGATCTCGGTGCCCCGGTCGCCGCCGCCGGGCGGGATGACGGCCAGCGCGTCGGCCGCGGCGATCCCGCGCAGCATGGCCGGGCCGTGGAAGTGCAGCGGTTCGGCCATCAGCCCGTAGCGGTCGTCGTCGCGGCAGGTCACCGGGACGAGCCGGGTATCGCGCGGATGCCCGTGGACCGAGGACCACAGCGGGATGCGGTACGGAGCCGGGGCGCGGCGGCCGGACAAGGTCCGCAGCAGCGGTTCGGCGAGGGTGAGCAGTCCGGAGACGGCGGCGAGGGGGTTGCCGGGGAGACCGACGAGATGGCGGTGCGGGGTGATCCGGGCGAGCAGCATCGGGTGCCCAGGGCGGACCTCCACCCCGTCGACCAGCACCTCGGAGCCCAGGCGGCGCAGGGTGGGGTGCACATGGTCGACCGGGCCCGCCGCGGTGCCGCCGGTGGTGAGGACGACATCGGCCCGGGAGCCGGCGATCGCCTCGTAGAGCGTGTCGGGGTCGTCGGCGAGATGGCGGGGCGCGGCCGCCTCGGCGCCCAGCGCATGCAGCCAGGGGCCGAGCATCGGGCCCAGCGCATCGCGGATCCGGCCCTCGTGCGGCAGGCCGTGGCGCAGCAGTTCATCGCCGAGGACGAAGACGTCGACTTGCGGGCGGGGATACGTCGTCAGCTCGTCGTACCCGGCGGCCGCGGCCAGGCCGAGGACC